>CALSBO010000052.1:0-21682 GCA_943373195.1 Brevundimonas vancanneytii | reverse complement strand
GCTGTAGGCGCTGGCCCCGGCCAGGATCAGCTTCGGCTTCTCCTTCTCCGCCATTTCCGCGACGTGGTCATAGTCGATCAGGCAGTCGTCCTCGCGCACCTTGTAGGTCACCGGCCGGAACCATTTGCCCGACTGGTTGGCGGGCGAGCCGTGGGTCAGGTGGCCCCCGGCCGCCAGATCCATGCCCAGGAACGCATCACCCGGCTGCAGCAGGGCCATGAATACGGCCTGGTTGGCCTGGGCCCCCGAGTGCGGCTGGACGTTGGCGAAGGCGCAGTTGAACAGCTGTTTGGCCCGGCTGCGCGCCAGGTCCTCGGTGACGTCGACATATTCGCAGCCGCCATAGTAGCGCCGGCCCGGATAGCCCTCGGCGTATTTGTTGGTCAGGACCGAGCCTTGCGCCTCCAGCACCGCCTTCGAGACGATGTTCTCGGACGCGATCAGTTCGATCTGCTCCTTCTGACGGCCCAGTTCGCCCTGGATGCCGCCGAAGATGTCGGGATCGGCCTCGGCGAGGCTCTTCGAGAAATAGTCGGCGTGGGTGAAGGCGGTCACGTGAAGTCCCCGAAAACTGCGGCGCTTCATTTAGGCCCGACGACGGGGGACCACAACATCTAGTGGGTCAGCGCGCGGCGAGGGCCCGCTTCAGCTTGGCCAGGGCGATGCGCTCCAGCCCCGTCCGCTCCGTCGCCGGGCCGATGGCCGAGGCCTCCACCCCGGTCGCGACATGGACGGCCGAGCATTTCAGATAAGCGCCGTTGCGGGTCAGTTCGACGATGACCTCGCCGATGTCGGGGTTCGGTTCAGCCAAGGTCACACCCTCCCCGCTCATCCCCGCGAACGCGGGGACCCAGTGCTTTGGGCGCTCCGGTCCAGCAACTCAGGCAGTCCGGCGATCCCGGCCATCCTGCTTCACGAAAGAACTGGGTCCCCGCGTTCGCGGGGATGAGCGGATGGAATGGGGTGAATGCGTCTCAGGCCCCGGACGAGGTCGCCAGAGCGGATGAGCCCCTCCGAATGCCCCATCAACGCCTCAAAATTCAGATCGACCCAACTCTCGACGGGGTTCCATACACCCGGATCAAGAGCCACATCCGCCGCTGAGGATGGATTCTTCAGATCGACTTTTACCGCCGAACTCACGTCGGCGAAGTCGCCAGCCCCGGGTGAGATCAGAATGTATGCGGCGGCGTCCATTCCGCCGCGCGTCGCGGCCCAGACAGTCACCGGAAGACCAGTCTCGCGGGCGAAGAGCACCGACAACAAAAAGGGGTTGTGGTTTTCGGCCACAGCCGTCAGGCCACCGCCGGCAGTCGCGCCACGTTGCAGTGGGTCCACAGGGCGTCCATGGCGCGGACCAGATCGTCCATCATAGCGTCGGTGTGGTTGGGCGACGGGGTGAAGCGCAGCCGTTCGGTGCCCTTGGGCACGGTCGGATAGTTGATCGGCTGGACATAGACGCCGTGCTCTTCCAGCAGCAGGTCCGAGATCATCTTGGTGTGGACCGGATCGCCGACGAACACCGGCACGATATGGCTGACCGACTCCATCACCGGGATGCCGGCGGCGGCGAAGCGGACCTTGAGCGTGGCGGCGCGCTCCTGATGCGCCTCACGCAGCTCCGGATGGGCCTTCAAGTGGCGCACCGAGGCCAGCGCGCCCGCCGTCAGGGCGGGAGGAAGACTGGTGGTGAAGATGAAGCCCGCGGCCCAGCTGCGCACCGCGTCGATGATCACCGCGTCGGCGGCGATATAGCCGCCCATGACGCCGATGGCCTTGCCGAGCGTGCATTCGACGATGTCGATGCCGTCCAGCACCCCGTCGCGCTCGGCCACGCCCGCGCCGGTCGCGCCGTACAGACCGACCGCATGGACCTCGTCGAGATAGGTCAGGGCGCCGTACTTGCGCGCCAACGCAATCGTGCCGGCCAGGTCGGCGATGTCGCCGTCCATCGAATAGACGCTCTCAAAGGCGATAAGCTTGGGCGCCTCGGCGGGCGCGTCCTTCAGCAGGGCCTCGAGATGCTCCAGATCGTTGTGGGCGTAGATGTGCCGCTCGCAGCCGCCGTTGCGGATGCCCGCGATCATCGAGGCGTGGTTCAGGCTGTCCGAGAAGACGATCAGGCCCGGCAGGATGCGCTGCAGCGTCGTCAGCGTCGCCTCGTTGGCCACATAGCCCGAGGTGAACAGCAGCGCCGCTTCCTTCTGGTGCCAGGCGGCCAGTTCGGCCTCCAGGTCGACCGCCGAGCGCGTCGTGCCCGAGATGTTGCGCGTGCCGCCGGCGCCGGCGCCGACCGCCTCGATCTCGGCCTGCATGGCCTGAAGCACCGCCGGATGCTGGCCCATGCCGAGATAGTCGTTGGAGCACCAGACGATGACGTCCTGTTCGCTGCCGTCGGCGCGGCGGCGGACGGCTTTCGGGAATTGGCCGCGCACGCGTTTGAGGTCGGCGAAGACGCGATAGCGCCCCTCGCCCTTGACCTGCTCGACAGCGGTCTGGAATGCGGCCTGATAGTCGAACAAGCGGAAGAGCCCCGAACGGCGCGAAAGTCTTGTCCGGGTGATGCGCCGATCGGGGTGATTTGTCCATGAATCGCACCGGACAAAAGGCCGCAAGCCCTTAATTGATAACGGTTCTCAATGTCGCCGCCGTCAGCCCTTCGGCAGTTCGTCCAGCTTGCCGCGCAGCATCTGCAGGATCGCCGAGAAGTCGCGGCCGCCGTAGCCCAGACCGTCGAACAGCTGGAACAGCGCCTCGGTCTGGGCGCCCAGCGGCGTCGAGGCGCCCGACTTTGCGGCAGCGTCCTGGGCCAGTTTCAGGTCCTTGAGCATCATCGCCGTGGCGAAACCACCGTCGTAGTTGCGGTTCGACGGCGCGGTCGGCACCGGGCCGGGCCAGGGATAGTAGGTGGTCACGCTCCAGCTCTGGCCGGACGACTTGGCCACGATGTCGAACATCCTGACCGGGTCCAGGCCCAGCTTCTCGGCCAGGGCGATGGCCTCGCAGGTCCCCAGCATGGTGATGCCCAGGATCATGTTGTTGCAGATCTTGGCCGCCTGCCCCGCCCCGTGGTCGCCGGCGCGGAAGGTCGCCCGGCTCATCGGCTCCAGCGCCACTTCGATGCGGGCGAAATCGGGCTCGTCGCAGCCGACCATGAAGGCCAGCGTCCCCGCGTCCGCCGCCATCGTCCCGCCCGAGACCGGCGCGTCGGCGAAGGCGTAGCCGGCCTCCTTCGCAAGCCCGGCGACCTTGCGCGCCGTGTCGACGTCAATGGTCGAGCAGTCGAGCAGCAGGGCGCTGGTCGGGGCCACGCCCAACACCTGTTCCGAATAGACCTTCAGCACATGCGGCCCGGCCGGCAGCATGGTGATGACCACATCGGCGTCCTTCACCGCCTCGGCCACCGAGCCGACGGGCGTGCAGCCGTGTTCGGCGGCGCGGTCCAGCGCGGCCGGCGACAGGTCGAAGGCCGCGACGGCGCAGCCGGCCTTGGCCTGATTGGCGGCCATGCCCCCGCCCATGTTGCCGAGGCCGATGAAGGCGATCTTGTGGGTCATGGCGTCGTCTCCCGAATGAACTGGGCGGGAGGGTTAGCGGGTTGACGCGGCCCGCGCCAGACGGCTCAGCCCGGCTTTCTGAAGCGCAGCATGAACTGGCTGGTGCGGCCCCGGATCGAGGGATCGAAGACGCTGGCGGTGCGCGGATCGGCGGCGTTGGCCAGAATGTCGCTCTCGCCGTCCAGCACGAAACCGGCGGCCAGAACCTCGCGCTTGACCGCCTCGATATCGATGCGGTGGACCGTGTCGGACGCGGTCAGAGGCGAACCCGCGACCGCGTGGTGGTCGATGACGACATACAGGCCGCCCGGCTTCAGCGCGGCGAAGACGGCGGCGTTGACCCGCGCGGCCGTATCCGCCGGGGCGATGTTCAGGTGCAGGTCGTGATAGTTCTGGGCCGTGAACACCAGGTCGAGGTCCGACGGGAACGCCGGCGCGCGCATCGGCGAGCGGATGCCGTCGACATTGGCCAGGGCGTCGACCTCGGACAGGCTTTCGCCATAGCTGGCCTGAAAGGCGATGAACTCGGCGGGCTGCCAGGCCGTGACCCGGCCCTCGGGCCCGACGGCGGCGGCGAAGACGCGGGTGAAATAGCCGCCGCCGATGATCATGTCGGCGATCTTCTGGCCCGGCCGGACGCGGGCGAAGGCCAGGGTCTCGGCGGTGTGGCGCGCCGCGTCGCGGGCGCGGTCGGCGGCCGGCCGCCCGGGCGCGGCCAGCACCTCGGCATAGTCCGCCGGAGCCGGCGCGCCGGGCCAACCCACCCCGTCCATCCAGTTCGCACAGGCGGTTGACGACAGGGCCAGGGCCGCGACGGCGGCCACGATGACGGAACGGCGCATGACAGACCTCCCGGAGGCGCCGCGCGGGCGCTGACGGCGAACGCTGGCCCGAACGCGGGTCGGCGTCAGCCGGGTTTGCGGAAACGATAGACGAACTGGTCCGTGCGGCCGCGGACGACCGTGTCGAACACATTGGTGGTGCGGTCGTCGGCGGGATTGGCCACGGCGCTGGATTCCCCGTCGAAAACGAAGCCGGCGGCCTCGACCTCGGCGCGCAGGAAAGCCCCCTCGATCCGATGCAGGGACAACACTTCGGTGTTTCCGGTCCCGGCCCGGCCCGCGTGGTCGATGACGATGAAGACGCCGCCGGGCTTGAGCGCGGCGAAGATGGCCCGGTTCATCAGGGCCACATCGGTGTTGAAGGCCGGGATGTGGAAGTCGTGATATTCCTGGCTCATGAACACGGCGTCGAGCGGCTCGGGGAAGGCCAGGGTGTTCAGGTCGCCGTTGACCCGCATGACGTTGGGATAAACGGCCACCAGGGCGTCGGCTCGCGGGTTCTCGCGCTCGGCGGTGCGGTTGGGCACGAAGGCGTAGACCTTGCCCGTCTCGCCCACCACCGGCGCGAACATCCTCGTGAAATAGCCGGCGCCGGGGCGGATGTCGGCGATCTTCCAGCCCGGAGCGACCCCGGTGAAGGCCAGCATCCGGTCGGGGTGGCGGAACGGATCGCGGGCCACCTCGTCGGCGGGGCGTCGCGGATCGGCGATGGCCGCGCGCTGTAACTCGGCGAGGGCGAGGGCCTGATAGGTGGCGGTGGCCTGACGGTCGCCGCGCCCGGCCCAGGGCTCGGAGGCGCAGGCGCCCAGTGAAACCGCGATGACGGCGGCGGCGAGCAGCGGCTTCAGCATGACAATCCCCATCAAGGCGCCATCACCCTACTGCGCCGCTCATCCCGGCGAAAGCCGGGAGTGTTCCGGCCGGACGGCGCCTGACGGGTTTCGCCGACGCCAATCCCAAAGCCGTCCGCGCAGCGAAAGACCTGGGTCCCCGCTTTCGCCGGGATGCGCGGGTTTAGTTTAGGGGCGTCCATTCCTGACCCGCCGGCAAGGGCGCGAACAGGGCGTCCAGCTCGGCGTCGGCGACCCCCGACAGGTCGGCGGGCGACCAGTCGGGCGTATTGTCCTTGTCGACCACCACCGCGCGGACGCCCTCCTGAAAGTCGTGGGTGCGGACCACCCGCCCGCCCAGCCGGTACTCCATCGCCATATTGTCGGCGAAGGACGGCATCGACGCGCCGAAGCGCAACTGGCGCAGGGTGACCTTCAGCGACTGCGGCGACTTGGTCTTCAGCGTCGCCAGCTGGGCCAGGGCCCAGTCCGAGCCGTCGGCGGCCAGGGCGGCGAACATGGCCTCGACCGTATCGAAGGCGAACAGCCGGTCGATCGCCTCGCGATGGGCGGCCGTCGGCGCAGGGCCGGGATCGGCGGCGAAACCGGCCGCGACCGCCTGAGGCTTGGCCGGGTGGATTTCAAGCGCGGCCTTGAACGCCTCGATCCGCTGGGCGGGGACGAAATGGCTGTGGATGCCCATGGCCACCGTGTCGGCCGCCTTCAGCCGCGCCCCGGTCAGGGCCAGCCAGACGCCGGTCTGGCCCGGCAGCCGCGGCAGGAACCAGCCGCCGCCGACATCCGGGAACAGGCCGATCCCCGTCTCGGGCATGGCGTAGGTGGTGCGTTCGGTGGCGATGCGAATATCCGCCGGCTCCGAAATGCCCACGCCGCCGCCCATGACGATGCCGTCGACGATGGCGGTGATCGGCTTGGGGTATTCGAACATCAGATGGTTCAGCCGGTATTCGACCTTGAAGAAGGCCCGGGCCTCCGAGGCGTCCCCCGCCCCGCTCTCGGCGATCATGCGGATGTCGCCCCCGGCGCAGAAACCGCGCTCGCCCGCATGGTCGATCAGAATGGACTGGACGGCGTCGTCCCCGCGCCAGGCCAGCAGGGCCTCGGTCATGGCCTCGCACATCGCGCGGTTCAGCGCGTGCAGCGCCTTGGGCCGGTTCAGGGTGATGCGGCCGACGCCGTTTTCGGCGCGGGTCAGGACTTCGGACTCACTCATGCGGCGGACTTAGTCGCGCAGATCGAACACGTCCACGCCCACGGCGCGCGCAGCGTCCAGCAAGCGTCGATCTCGGGAGGCCAAGGCTCCACCGTGCATCAGGGCGTGACTGAGATAGGCTGTGTCGAACAGCGTTAAATTCCGACGGATGGCTTGTCCGATCGTGCCGAAGACAGTCTCGGCGTCTGGAGGTGGCGAGATGTCGATGTTGAAAGAGGCAAGGTCGGCAAGCAGGATTTCGGCTTCAGCGACGTCACCTCGCGCCCGAACGGCGATCTGGTTGCCGATCTCCCATGCGAAGACCATCGGCGCGGCGAAGCGCCGTTCGTTCCGCAATCCCAGGAACTGGTCGGCCGCTCTTGTTCGCTGCGTCGGGAACAGCCACGATGCGACCGCCGAGGCGTCAATCGAAACGATCTTCACCGCGCCCGACCCGCTTGAGTTCTTCCCAGTTCAAATCATCGAACCCCGGCACATAAGGTCGCGCATCCCGCCGAGCGAGGATGTCATTCACCCGTCGCTGCCACTCGTCGGAGTCCGAGGCGACCTTTTCGCGTGACGGTTTCATCGGCACGATCCTGGCTGCCGCGCGGCCGTGGCGCGTCAGAACGATCTCCTCTCCCGTGCGCTCGACGTCCGCGACAAGGCCGGACAGGCCCGTCTTGGCTTCCAATATGCCCACTTCGCGCATCACGGCCTCCTGACCATTGTGGTCAGAATAGCATCATCGACTGCCGTTGTCACACCGGATCAGCCAGCCAGGTCAGGCGGATGAACATGGGGCCGAGGCCGATGTCGACCGGCTGGGGCTCGCCCTCGGCGGCGCCGGGGGCCAGCAGCAGGTCGGCCTCCAGCCGGGTCTCGCGGTCGAACACCGCGCCGTTGGCCAGTTCGATCCCGGCCTTGAAATCATAGTTCAGATGCAGGGCCAGCCGGCCGTCGGCGTCGGTGCGGTAGTCCCCCGACACCCTGCACCCGCCCGGATCGACGCCGACGAACCGGCCGTCGTTGAAGTGGGCGAGGATGGCGAGACCATAGGCCTCGTCATCGTGACGGTCCTGATCCCCGCCGGCCTGGGCGATGGCGTAGAAACCCGGTTTCATTGCCGCAACATCTCCCGCGCCGTGATCACCCGCATGATCTCATTGGTGCCCTCGAGGATGCGATGGACCCGCAGGTCGCGGACGATCCGCTCCAGCGGATAGTCCTTCAGATAACCGTAGCCGCCATGGAGCTGCAGCGCTTCGTCGGCGATCTGGAAACAGACGTCGGTGGCCATCCGCTTGGCCATGGCGCACCATTTGGTGGCCTCGGGATGGCGCGTATCCATGGCCCAGGCCCCGCGCAGCACCATCAGCCGGCAGGCGTCAAGTTGGGTCGCCATGTCGGCCAGTTTGAACTGGGTGTTCTGAAAGTCCGACAAGGGCTTGCCGAACTGTTTTCGCGTGGTGACATAGGCCTGCGACGCCTCCAGCGCCAGCCGCGCCCCGCCCAGCGAGCACGCGGCGATGTTCAGCCGCCCGCCGTCCAGCCCCATCATGGCGTAGCGGAAGCCGTCGCCTTCCTTGCCCAGCAGATTGGCGGCCGGGATGCGGCAGTCGTCGAAGGCGACGATGGCCGTGGGCTGGCTGTTCCAGCCCATCTTCTTCTCCTGGGCTCCGAAGCTGAGGCCTGGCGCGCCCTTGTCGACCACGAAGGTGGAGATCCCCTTGGGGCCGTCCGCGCCCGTGCGGGCCATGACCACATAGACGTCGCTGGTCCCCGCCCCCGAGATGAAGGCCTTGGAGCCGTTCAGCACCCAGTGGTCGCCGTCCCGCTTCGCCGTCGTGCGCAGGCCCGCCGCGTCCGAGCCCGAGCCCGGCTCGGTCAGGCAGTAGCTGGCGATCTTCTCCATGGTCGTCAGCGACGGGACATAGCGACCGCGCAGGTCGTCGGAGCCGAATTTGTCGATCATCCACGTCGCCATATTGTGGATCGAGATGAAGGCCGCCGTGGAGACATCGCCGCGCGACAGCTCCTCGAAGATCAGCGCTGCCTCGACCCGGCCCAGCGCCATGCCGCCGTGCTCCTCGCCGGTATAGATGCCGCAGAAGCCCATCTCGGCGGCGTGGCGCATGACGTCGACGGGGAAATGTTTGGTCTCGTCCCATTCGGCGCTGTGCGGGGCCAGTTCCGCCTCCGCGAACTGCCGGGCCGCGTCCTGGATGGCGCGCTGGTCGTCGTTGAGGGCGAAGTCCATGGGGCGTTTCCTCGAGTCTTTGGGCGCTTCTAGTGCAAACCTTCTCCCAATGGGAGAAGGGAGCTAAGAGGCCCCATGACCCAGCCGTTCGCCCCCGCCGCCTTCCCCTTCGCCCGCCCGCGCCGGCTCCGCGCCAGCCCCTGGGTGCGTCGGCTGGTGGCGGAGACCGTGCTGACGCCCGCCGATCTGGTCTGGCCGCTGATCGTCCACGACGGCGCCGAGGATCGAGTCCCGGTCGCCTCCATGCCCGGCGTCTTCCGCCTGTCGCCCGGAGCAGCGGCGAAGGCCGCCGTCGAGGCCCGCGACCTGGGCATTCCCGCCGTGGCCCTGTTCCCCAACGTCGACGGGGCGATCAAGGACGCCGTCGGCACCGGAGCCACTGATCCCGACGGCCTGATCCCGGCCTGCATCAAGGCCATCAAGGACGCGGCCCCCGGGATCGGCGTCATCACCGACGTGGCCCTGGACTGTTACACCGACCACGGCCACGACGGGGTGGTCGAGGACGGCCGCATCCTCAACGACGCCAGCCTGGAGCGGCTGGCCGAACAGGCCTTCATCCACGCCCATGCCGGCGCGGACATCGTCGCCCCCTCGGACATGATGGACGGCCGGGTCCAGGCCATCCGTGAAGCCCTTGAGGCCAACGGCTTCCACGACACGATGATCCTGTCCTACGCCGCCAAATACGCCTCGGCCTTCTACGGGCCGTACCGCGACGCCGTCGGCTCGGCCAGGGCGCTGACCGGCGACAAGAAGACCTATCAGATGGACTACGCCAATTCCGACGAGGCCCTGCGCGAGGTGGCCATGGACATCACCGAGGGCGCCGATGCGGTCATGGTCAAGCCGGGGATGCTGTATCTCGATATCGTTCAACGGGTTGTGGAGACATTCAAGGTTCCGACCTTCGCCTATCAGGTGTCTGGCGAATACGCGATGATGAAGGCCTCCGCCGCCAACGGCTGGCTCGACGAGGACCGCGCCATCCTCGAATCCCTCCACGCCTTCAAGCGCGCCGGCTGCGCCGGAGCGCTCAGCTATTTCGCGCCCCAGGCGGCCCGGCTGCTGGGCGGATGAGCGACGCGTTGGCGGCTTTCGGAGGCCGTGTTATGTGTATGATGTCGTCAAGGGATACACTTCCATGCGAACCAATATCGTCATCGATGAGAGGCTGATGACCGAGACGCTGGCCGCTACGGGACTGAAAACCAAGAGGGAGGCGGTCGATCTCGGCCTGCGCACCCTGCTTCGGCTGGGCCGTCAGGCCGATATTCGCAAACTCCGCGGTCGAGTGACCTGGGAGGGTGACCTGGACGCCATGCGCACGGACATCGATTGATCCTCGTCGATGCCGGCGTCTGGATCGACTACCTGAACGGCGTCGCCTCGGGGCAAACCGACCGTCTCGATCTCGCCTTGGGCAAGGACGAGGTGCTGATCGGCGACCTGACGCTTGTCGAGGTGCTTCAGGGCATTCGCGGCGAACGTGAGTTCGAGCGTACGCGAATGCACCTTTCGAGCCTTGAACTGATCCGGATCGTCGATCCGGAGATCGCGGTGCAATCGGCCCGAAACGACCGCCGCCTCCGCGCGGCGGGCGTAACCGTGCGCAAAACGATCGACTGTCTGATCGCCACGCGCTGCATCGAGGACGGATACCCCCTGCTCTACAGCGACCGCGACTTCGATCCGTTCGTCGACCACCTCGGTCTGCAGGCCGCCTAACGCTCCGACCCGGCCAGCAGGTCGATCAGATCCTGTTTCCAGAACACGGCCCAGGTATGCGTCCCATGCCCCTTGCCGTCGGCGCTGCTGGGGATCAGGCGATAGCGGACACCCGCGATCCGCGGAACGAACCGCTCGGCCAGACCCAGCTCCGGCGGATTGATGAAATCGTCCGCCGAATTGATCCAGGTCATCGGCGCGGTGATCGCCTCCAGCCGGGCCGACGGATCGTAGTCGAACGAGGCGTTGACCTGATACCACAGGTCATTGGCGTCCAGCGCCGGGATACGCCGCGCCTGCTGCGCCGCCAGCCATTCGTCGACCGCTGCGGGCGTCGCCAGATCCTGCTGCATCGCCATCGGCGCCGAGCCCGCCAGCAGCAGCAGGTCGACGGCGGTGCGCAGACCGTCGACGGGCTGGTCCGCATAGTCCCCGTCGGCCCAGGCCGGATCGCTGCGAATGGCGTCCTTCAGCATGGTCCGCCACAGCCGGTTGCGGCCGACGATGGCGGTCGGCTGGCAGGCCATGGGCATGAGGGCCTCGGCGAAGTCCGGATGCGCCTCGCCCCAGACGAAGGTGTGCATACAGCCCATCGAAGTGCCGAGGATCAGCCGCGCCCGGTCCACGCCCAGCCCATCGACCAGCAGCCGCCGCTGGGCCTCGACCATGTCGGCGTAGCCATACTCCGGAAACCGCGCCCGCAGCCCGTCCGACGGTTTGGACGACCCGCCGTGGCCGAGGTTGTCCGGCATGACGATGAAGTAGCGCGCCGCATCCAGCGGCTGGCCCGGCCCGAACAGCTCGCCCGCGAACTGAGGCGACAGGAACTGCGCCCCGGTCCCGCCGGTGCCGTGCAGCAGCAGGACCGCATTGTCGATCCGCCCGTCCGTCCCGCGATGCGGCGTCCCCAGCGTGCGGTAGTGCATCCGAAGCTCGGGCAGGGACTGGCCCGAGGCCAGGGCGAAATCGACGGCGGTGAAATCGGCCTCGACCGGCGCGGGCTGGGCCGCGGCGGCGGATGACAAGGCGAGGACGCCGAGGCCGCACAGGGCTGACAGAAGGCGTTTCATGGCGTCTCCTCAAGCGAAAGCCGCGCCGACCAGCCGTCATAGGCGACATCGACATTGGCGGGCACCGCGGCCTTAAGGGCGTTGTAGTCCAGATCGAGGTGCAGATTGGTCAGCACCGCCCGCCTGACGCCCGCCCGGGCGATCCAGTCCAGGGTCCGCTCGACATGGGCGTGGGTCGGGTGCGGCGTCCAGCGCAGGGCGTCGACGATCCAGAGGTCACAACCGCGCACCGCCTCGATCGCCGCCTCGTCGAGCTCGGACACGTCGCTGGAATAGGCGACGGGGCCGATCCGGTAGCCGACCGACCGGATCGGGCCGTGGGCCTGGTCGAAGGTGACGACCGGCACGGCGCCGCCCGGCCCGCCGACCGACCACCGCTCTCCGTGCGGCGGCACGGGATGGGCGTCCAGGATGGCCGGATAGCCCTCCATGCTCTCGAAGATGTAGCGGAACCGCCCTTGCAGGGCCGTGCGCGTGGCCGCGTCCATCCAGGCCGGAATCCGCCGCCTCGCCCGCATGGCGAAGACACGCAGGTCGTCGACGCCATGGGTCTGGTCCGCATGATCGTGGGTGTAGAGGACGGCGTCGATGTGCCGGACCTCCGCCGCCAGCATCTGGGCGCGCAGGTCGGGCGAGGTGTCGATCAGGACGCTGGTGATCCCTTCCGGCCCGTGCCGGCGCACCAGCAGGGAGCAGCGGCTGCGGCGGTTCCTGGGCTCGGCCGGATCGCAGTCGCCCCAGTCGCCGTCCCCGCGCGGCACGCCCCCGGACGAGCCGCAGCCGAGGATGACGATTTCGAGCGCGCCGGTCCCGCTCATGCGCCCTCCGGCCTCGGTATCCGGTCGAACAGGTCGAAGAAGGCGTCGGTCGTCCGCGCCTCGGCCTCGTCCCGGCTCCAGCCGCGGATCTCCGCCAGCTTGTCCAGCACATGGACCACATAGGCCGGCTCATTGCGCCGCCCCCGGTGCGGCATGGGCGCCAGATAGGGGCAGTCGGTCTCGACGATGATCCGGTCTGCGGGCATCCCCGCCACGATCTCGCGCACCTCGGCCGCGGCCTTGAAGGTGGCGATGCCAGAGACCGAGAACCAGGCCCCCAGTTCCGCCGCCTTTTCCGCCAGTTCCGGGCCGCTGGTGTAGCAGTGCATCAGGAAGCGGAACGACGCGTCGGCCTGTTCCTCGGCCAGGATGCCGGCCATGACGTCGTCGGCCTCGCGCGTGTGCACCACCAGCGGCAGGCTCGACCGGCGCGCGGCGTGAATGTGCTGCCGGAACACCGCCGCCTGCACGTCTCGCGGGCTGAGGTCGTAGTGGAAATCCAGCCCGCATTCGCCGATGCCGACCACCCTGGGCCGCGCCGACAGCTCGATCAGCCGGTCGGCGGTCAGGTCGGCATGATCCTTCGCCTCGTGCGGATGGGCGCCGGCGGTGCACCAGATGTCGTCATGCGCCATGGCCAGGCCGTGGGTGGCCTCGAAGGTCGACAGCTTGTCGGAGATTTCGAGCATCAGCCCGACCCCGGCGGCGCGCGCGCGGGCGATGACGTCGTCGCGGTCCGCGTCGAACTGGGGGGCGTGCAGATTGACATGGCTGTCGATGATCATCCGCCGCCCGCCTTGACCCGCTGCAGATCGGCCAGGGCCCCGGCCAGCACGTCGGCCCGATCCAGATTGATGGTCGCGGTCCGGTGGGGCAGTTCGGACAGACGCAACCACAGCTCGGCCCAGCGCGCGCCCTCGTTGCCTGCCCCCTGCGCCCCCTCCTCCAGCGCCCGCACCTTCACCGCGGCGCTGAGCCGGTCCATCAGGGTCTCGAACCGCTCCTGCCCCTCGGGACCGCGAAATTTATCGGCCACGGCCATGGCCTCCGCCCGGTCCACGACCGGCGCCGCCACCCATGACTGCGCCAGCTGATCGGCCTCCAGCGTCGCGCCCGACGCCAGGGCCAGGGCGTGCCCCGGCGAGCCGCCCGCCATGCCCGCGATCCGCGCCGCCTCGGCCGAACTCACACCCGTGCGATTGCGCACCAGTTCCTCCAGCGCATGCAGCGGCCAGACCGGAAAGGCCAGGCGGCGGCACCGCGAGCGAAGGGTGGCCAGAAGACGCCCCGGCGCATGGGTGACCAGGAACAGCACGCCCCGTTCCGGCGGCTCCTCCAGCACCTTGAGCAGGGCGTTGGCGGCGTTCAGGTTCAGGTCGTCGGCGGCGTCGATGATGGCCACGCGGTAGCGCGCCTGCGACGGGCTCTTGGAGAAGAACTCCGGCAGTTCCCGAGCCTGGTCGACCGAGATCGCTTTTTTGGTCTTGCCGCCCTCGACCGCGCGTTCAAGCACCAGCAGGTCGGGGTGGGACTGCGCCGTGACCAGCCGGGCGACCGGGTCGTCCGGACCGGTCCCCAACGGCCCCCGCGACGCATCGGGCGCGGCGCCCAGCAGGCGGCGGGCCGCACGATAGGCGAAGGTCGCCTTGCCCGACCCCTCGGGTCCGCACAACAGCCAGGCGTGATGCAGCCGGCCCTTGTCGAAGGCGTCCAGAAAGGCGGCCTCGGCCGCCGCGTCGGGGATCAGATCGAACCGGTCCCGGGCGTGTTCGCTCACAACAGCCGCGCCTCGACGGCGCCCCAGACCCGGGCGGCCACCGTGTCCAGATCACCGTCGGCGTCGATGACGACGCACCGTTCAGGATGACGCGCCGCGATGTCGAGGAAGCCGCGCCGCAGCCTTTCGTGAAACGCCAGCCCCTTGGATTCGAACCGCGTCTCGAACAGGCCCCGCCCGAAGGCCCGCTCCAGCCCGACCTCGACCGGCAGGTCGAAGATCAGGGTCAGGTCCGGCTGGGTCGTCCCGACGATGGCGGCGTCCAGGCTTTCGATGAATTCCGCGGGCGTGCCGCCGCCGACGCCCTGATAGGCGCGGCTCGAATCGGCGAAGCGGTCGCACACCACCCACCGGCCGGCCTCCAGCGCCGGCCGGATGGTCCGCTCCAGATGGTCCGAGCGGGCGGCGAACATCAGCAGGGTCTCGGTCACGGGCGACCAGCGTCCGGCGTCCCCGTTCAGGGCGATGGCGCGGATATCCTCGGCGCCGCGCGAGCCGCCGGGCTCGCGGGTCTGAACCACGTCCAGGTCACGCTCGCGCAACCGCTCGACCAGGCGCGCGGCCTGGGTCGACTTGCCCGTCCCCTCGCCGCCTTCGAACGTGATGAATCTGCCCTGGGTCACGCGCGCACAATGGCGGCGCCGGGCCGCCATGCAAGCCTCAGCGCGCCGATATCAACAGGGCGTCGGCGTATCCGCGTGCGATGACCGCCCGGCGCGACCGCTCGGCGGCGTCGGGATCGGGCCAGGGTCCGACCAGGACGCGGAACAGGCCATCGTCCATGCCCGCGTCGACCGTCGCCCGCTCGCCCAGCTGGTCGGCGACCCGGCGCGCCGCGCGGCGGTCCGAGAAGGCCCCGGCCTGGATCCAGTAGCGGCCGCGCTCGGGGGCCGACCCGTAGGCAGGCGCGGGCGGGCGATCCGCCTCGGCGACTTGCAGCGCCGTTCCCCCGCCGGTGCGCGGGGCGCGGCCCAGATAGCGGACACGCACCTCGCCGACCCCGGCATTCAGCATTCCCAGCGCCTCGGCCGAGCCGCGCGACAGGTCGATGATCCGGTTCTCGACGAAGGGGCCGCGATCGTTGACCCGCACCACGACGCGCCGCCCGTTGGCCAGATTGGTCACCTCTACCAGTCCGGGCAGCGGCAGGGTCTTGTGGGCCGCCGTCAGGGCATGCATGTCGAACCGCTCGCCGGTGGCCGTGGGCCGTCCGTTGAACTGTTCGCCGTACCAGGACGCCAGCCCGGTTTCGTCATAGCCGGGCTGTTCGGCCGGATGGTACCAGCGCCCCCGGACCCGATAGGCCCGCATGGTCCCGGATACGATCGGCGCCGGGTCGGTCACGACGGGAAGACGCCGCATCTCGGGTCCGGGCGTTCCCGCGCAGGCGGCGACCACCGCCGGCATGGCCGCGATCACCAGACACCGGAACGCCCGCGCGAAAACATCTCCGGCCATCGCCCTGTCCCCGAAAGACGATCAGAATGGCGACGGACATTTCCCCTTTGGTTAACGCCCCGTTTGGCGCTATGCGGCCAGTCCGCGCGATGCGCACGGACAGGTGGCCGAGTGGTTTAAGGCAGCGGTCTTGAAAACCGCCGTGGGTGAAAGCCTACCGTGGGTTCGAATCCCACCCTGTCCGCCAACGCCGGTCCGCCCATGAGACGGCGACCCGCCCTACCCCGCCCGCCGTCCGAACAGGTCCGCCAGCGCCTGCAGACGGGGTTTCGCTACGCCCGTCGCCTTGCCCGCGGCTTCGCCCAGGGCGGCCGAGAGGGCCGCGGCGCCCCGCCGGTCCGCGCGTCCGCCGCGGCGCCAGCCGTCGATTCCGGCCTGGACCTGCGCGGCCAGTTCGGCCTCGACGCCGTTCGCGCGGGTCAGCTGGTCGAGATAGGCGCCGGCCACATCGGGGCTGTCGGCCCAGACGATGCGGGTCTGGGTCTGGGGATTGATCTCGGCCGCCATGACCGCCTCGGCCGCCGCGATCTCGGCCGCCGACAACTGGTCGGTCGGGACCAGACGCAGCACGTCGAGGCCGCGCACGATCTCGCTCGAATAGATCCGGCCGTTGAACCAGTAGGCCGACCACGACCCGCCGACATACAGCCGGTTGGCGTCGACCGGCCCCCGGTCGAAGGCGGCGATCTCGACCGGGCGGGCCGGATCGGTGAAATCCATGATCGAGATGCCGCCCTGGTACCAGGCCTGAATCATCAGATCGCGGCCCGGGACGGGAATGATGTTGCCGTTGTGGGCCACGCAATTCTCGGACGCCCCCTGGGCCGACGGCAGTTTGTGGAAGCTCTTGCCGGCGAGAGTCCGGTTCTCGATGGTGGCGACCATGTTGGCGCCCCAGGTCGCCGGGTCCGTGATCTGGCACCGGGCGCCGATGCCGCCGCCCCATTCGTCGGTGAACACCACCTTGTCGCCGGCGTTGTTGAAGGTGGCCGAGTGCCAGTAGGCCATGTCCGGATCGAAGATGTCCGAGGTGCGGCGCGGGTTCTCCGGGTCGGAGATGTCCAGCAGGATGCCGTTGCCGCTGCACGCCCCGCCCGCCAGGCCGATCTCCGGATAGACGGTGATGTCGTGGCACTGGTTGGTCTGGGCCGTGTTCTGGCTGGCGATGCCCGCCCGGCCGCCGCGCCACAGGCCGGCCACCCGGCCCGTCGTCCCGTCGGCGAAGATGCGCGGCCGGTTGACGATGGCGGCGTCCTGCGGCCGGTCCAGCGGGACGCGGATCACGTCGATGGAGAAAAGGGCCGTCTCGGGGTTCACGTCCGGCTGACCGTCGGTGCAGGTGGCCAGTTCCCCGGTCTGGCGAACGTTCGAGGTGCCCTGGCCGTAGACATACAGCACATTGGCGTCCGTCGGATGGGGCACCAGGGTGTGGGTGTGCGAGCCGCGGCAGGTCTGGACGGCGGCGATCTGGCGCGGCGCGTTCAGGTCGCTGATGTCGAAGATGCGTACGCCGCGGAACCGCTCCGCGCTGACCGCGTCCGCCGAGGTCGCGGCCCCGCAGTCGACCCGGCCGCGATTCTCCTCGACCGACATGAACAGCAGGTCGCCCTGCACCGAGACGTCGCCCTGGCCGCCGGGACAGACCACCGACATGACCAACCGCGGCGCGGCGCCGCCTGAAATGTCATAGGCGTTGAAACCGTTGAAATTGCCGACGAACAGCTTGCCGTCCGACACCGCCATGTCGGTGTTCGCCATGCCCAGCGGGCTGAAGTTCGGATTGCCCCGCGCCCGGGCCGTCAGGGCGGCGCCCTCTTCCGCATTGGCCGGGGGCGCGAAGCCGATGTCGGGATCGGCGAACCCCGGAGCCATGCCGACCGAATGCTCCAGCGCCAGGCCGGCCGCGAACTGGCCGGCGTCGGTCAGGCCGGGCGACAGGGCGCTGCGGGCGTCGGCCGCGATGGTCTGGGACGCGGGCGCCTGGGCCTGGGCCGAAGCGGCGGCCGTCAGAACGCCGAGGGCGGCGACGGTGGAGAGCAGGGTGCTGCGAACGTTCATGGCCGGTCCTTCGGGCAGGGGTTCATAGGTCAGACAAAAGGGATTGCATGCGCAGGATCTCCGCCGACTGGTCGGCGACGACGGAGGTGGCGAAGTCGGACAGCATCGTATCCTCGCCGGCGCCCGGCTGGGCCAACAGGGCGTCGACCATGTCGAGCGCCCCCTGATGATGCTGGATCATGCCTTGGAGGAACAGCCGGTCGAAGGCGGGGCCGGTGGCCGCGGCCAAAGCCTGCATCTGGGCCGGGGACAACATGCCCGGCATGATCGGCGTGTCGGAGGCGGGCATGGCGGGGCCGGCGTGGGCCGAATGATCCATGCCGGGCATCTCCAGCGGCTGGCCCCGGTCCGCCAGCCAGCCGCGCATCAGATCGATCTCGGCCCGCTGGCCGATGGCGATGCGCCGGCCGAGCAGACGCACGCTAGCGTTGTCGCCGCGCGTCTCCAGCAGCGCGACCATCTCAACCGCCTGGGCGTGGTGGACGATCATATGCTGCATGAAGCCGACATCGGCGGCGGTGAAGCCGGTCCGGCCGAGCTCGACCGCCTCGCGCGCGCTGATCACCCGCGAGGGAGCGCCCGGCGCGCCGGGGTTGAAGATCGGCGGCGTCTGCGGACCGGCCGCCAACGCGATCAGTCCGGCCAGCAGAAGGCCCGCGCCCAAGCCCTAGCCCCCGGTGCCGACGACCGCGAACTTGCCGTCGCTTTCCTGGCCGATGAACCAGTTCATCGTCCGGCCGCTCGCGAAGGTGACGGTGTAGGTCTCGACGCGGCCGCCGGGCGTATCCTCGGCGCTGACGAAGGTCACCGTCTGGACCGCCCCCAAGGCTTGCAGACCGGGCGACATGGCCTGGATCTGACCGTTGCAGGCGTCCAGCAGGGGGGGCTGCATCAGGGCGGCGAGGCAGGTTCCCGCGGCGGCTTCCGTCAGAATCCGGTTTAGCTGGGGCCCATACTGCCCGTCCTGGGCCATGGCCGGAAAAGCCATCAGGCCCGCGGCCGCCACGCCGGCCAGGATCACACCAACACGCATGCATCTCTCCCACGCCGGGACTGTCCCGGTTCTGCCGACCATGGCCCAGCCTTGAGTGGGTCACAACCTGTCGCCGCGTGACAAAGAGTTCATGCAGCGCTGACCTGCCGCCGAGGGCCCGCGTTGACATCGCCCGCGCCGGGCCGTCCCCTGCGCGCCGGGATGGAGGGACGACGATGCGCAGACTTTCTTTGGCGGGCCTGCTTATGGCCGCGGTCGGACTGACGGCCTGCGGCGGGGTCGCGGTGCACAGCGATCCGGAGACAGCCGCCTGGTGGCGGACCACCGCCGACCTGTCCAGCGACGCCATGGAGGGCCGGGACACGGGATCGGCGGGTCATGCCCGCGCGGTCGTCTATATCGCCGACCGGTTTCGGGCCGCGGGCCTTCGCCCGGCCGGAGACAACGGGACCTGGCTGCAGACCATCCCCCTGCACGAGGTCGCGGTCGCCTCCGAAGGCACGACCCTGTCGGTCATCCGCCGCGGCGGCGAGGCCCGGCCCCTGCGGTTCCTGCACGACGTCACCGTCATCCCGACCGACGACCTGCCCGCGACCCTGGACGGAGACCTGGTCTTCCGCGGCTATTGTTCGCCCGCCGAGATGCAGGAGGTGACCGGCCGCGTGGTCGTCTGTTTCGGCGCCCGCCGGACCGGCATGACCACGGTCGGCGAACGGCTGGCGGCGGCGACCGCCGCGGGCGCGAAAGCGGTGATCAATGTTGACGATCCCGGCTTCGATCTGGAGCCGCCGCGCTGGCCGGTCGCCTATGCCCGTTCGGTCGGTTTCGCCGATGCGGCGCCCGGTCCGGCCCGCATCCCGGTGATGCGCCTCGGCGCCGCCGCCTTCGACGGCCTGATCGACGGGGCCGGGCAGGACGCGGCGACGGTCCTCGCGACAGGCTCGCGTTCGGCGCCCCTGCCCTCGTTCGACATCCCCGCGCGGCTGCAGGCCCGGTTCGCCATCCGCAAGCGCGACTACACCTCGGACAATGTGCTGGCCGTGCTGCCCGGGACCGACCCGGCCCTGGCGAACCAGCCGGTGCTGGTCGACGCCCACCTCGACGGCTACGGCTATGGCGAGCCGGTCGATGGCGACAGTCTCTACAACGGCGCGCTGGACGATGCGGCCTATGTGGCTGCGCTGATCCAGCTGGCGGACCGGCAGCAAGGGTGCGGCTTCCGTCGTCCGGTGATCTTCGCCGCCTTCACCGGCGAGGAAAAGGGTCTGCTCGGCTCGCGCTGGCTGGCCGACCATCCGACGCCGAACGCCCCCCTGCCCGTCGCGGTGATCAACCTCGACCAGCTGCGGCCGCTCTATCCGCTGACCATCCTGACCACCATGGCGCTGGACGATTCGACCCTGGGCCAGACGGTGCGCGAGATCGCCGGGCCGATGGGGATCGAGGTCCGGCCGGACCTTGAGCCCGAGCGCGGCCTGCTGCGCCGATCGGACCACTGGCCCTTCATGCAGAAGGGCGTGCCCGCGGTCAGCTTCGTCTTCGGCTATGACCCGGCCACCCCGGCCGAGGCCCGCTACAGGGAGTGGTACCGCACCCGCTACCACCTGCCCCAGGACGACATGACGACCCCGATCGACCATGAGGCGGCGGGGGCGTTCAACCGGTTCTTCTTCACCCTGACAGAGCGGGTCGCCAACGCCGACGCCCCGCCGCAATGGCTGCCGGACAGCCCCTACCGGCCCCGGACCGCCGACTAGGTCTTGCGTCCGAACCAGCCGGTGCGGCCGGACGGCGGTGGCGGCGGCGAGGGCGGCGGCGCCTCAACGCGCGGCGCGGGCGCAGGGGCGCCTTCCACGGGCCGCTGGCGGATGACCAGATTGCGGATCTCGGTCATGTCCTCCATGGCGAATTTCACGCCCTCGCGGCCGAGGCCGGAATCCTTGACCCCGCCATAGGGCATGTTGTCGACGCGATAGCTGGGCACGTCGCCGATCAGGATGCCGCCGACCTCCAGCACGTCCCAGGCCCGCATGGCCTTGTGGATGTCGCGCGTGAAGATGCCCGCCTGCAGGCCGAACTTCGAGTCGTTGACCTCGGCCAGGGCCGCCTCGAAATCGGAGAAGCGCGACAGGATGGCGACCGGGCCGAAGGCCTCCTCCTCGCGGATCTTCAGGCCTCGGCCGACGCCCTCCAGCAGGGTCGCATCCAGCATGGCGCCGGTGCGGTTTCCGCCGCACAGGACAGTGGCGCCGGCGGCCCGCGCCTCATTGATCCAGATCTCGAGACGGGTCGCCTCCTTCTCGTCGATCATCGGACCGATGAAGGTGGTCTCCTCGCGCGGATCGCCGCAGATCAGGGCCTTGGCCTTCTTCACCAGCAGGTCGCGCATCGGGCCGTAGATGTCGTCGTGGATCAGGATGCGCTGCACCCCGATGCAGGACTGTCCCGACTGGTAGAAGGCGCCGAAGATGATCCGCTCGGCGGCGTCCTCCAGATCGCTGTCGCGGTCGACGATGACCGCCGCGTTGCCGCCCAGCTCCAGCACCACCTTCTTCTTGCCGGACTTCGCCTTCAGCGCCCAGCCGACATCGGGCGAGCCGGTGAAGGACAGCAGTTTCAACCGGTCGTCGGTGGTGAACAGGTCCGAGCCGTCGCGCGTCGCCGGCAGGATGGAGAAGGCGCCCTTCGGCAGGTCGGTCTCGGCCAGCACCTCGCCGATGATCAGCGCCCCCAGCGGGGTGCGCGAGGCCGGCTTCATCACGAACGGACATCCCACCGCCAGCGCCGGCGCGATCTTGTGGGCCGCCAGATTGAGCGGAAAGTTGAACGGCGAAATGAAGGAACAGGGCCCGATCGGGACCCGCTTCCACATCCCCTGATAGCCTCGCGCGCGTGCCGAGATGTCCAGCGGCTGAACCTCGCCGGTCATGCGCACCG
Source organism: Brevundimonas vancanneytii (assembly GCA_943373195.1). Taxonomy (GTDB): domain Bacteria; phylum Pseudomonadota; class Alphaproteobacteria; order Caulobacterales; family Caulobacteraceae; genus Brevundimonas; species Brevundimonas vancanneytii_B. The sequence continues at coordinate 140 of CALSBO010000052.1, read as the reverse complement.
ACTCCTCCGCCGCGATGCGGAAGGTGTCGATCAGGCGGCTCACCTCGCCGCGCGAATCCTTGATCGGCTTGCCGGCCTCGATACACAGGGCATGGGCCAGTTCGTCGGCGCGCTGGGTGAAGCGGGTGACGCAGTGGGCC
>CALSBO010000051.1:0-22003 GCA_943373195.1 Brevundimonas vancanneytii | reverse complement strand
GCCTCGGCCTCGGCCTCGCGTTCGCGGGCCTCGGCATCGCGGAACGCGGCTTCGCGACGGCCTTCGGCTTCCAGAATGGCGGCCTGTTTGGCGCCCTCGGCGCGGGCGATGGCGGCCTGTTTCTCGCCGTCAGCCTCGGTGATGACGGCGCGGCGCTCGCGCTCGGCCTTCATCTGGCGGGCCATGGCGTTGGTGATGTCGGCCGGCGGGGTCAGATCCTTGATCTCGATCCGGTTGACCTTGACGCCCCACGGCTCGGTCGCCGCGTCGATCACGGTCAGCAGGCGCGAGTTGATGCTGTCCCGCTGGAACAGCACCTCGTCCAGTTCCATCGAACCGACCACGGTGCGCAGGTTGGTCGAGCACAGCTGGGTGATGGCGTAGGGCAGGTTCTCGATCCGGTAGGCGGCGGCCGAGGCCTCCATCACCTGGATGAAGACGATGGCGTCGACCTTCACCATGGCGTTGTCCTTGGTGATGACCTCTTGTTGAGGTACATCAAGAACCTGCTCCATCATGTTCATCCGACGCCCGATCCGCTCGACGAACGGCGTCAGGATGCTGATGCCGGGGCTGAGGGTGCGGGTGTATTTGCCGAACCGTTCGACGGTCATCTCGCGCCCCTGCGGCACGATCTTGACCACGCTGAACAGCAGTACGAAGGCCAGCGCGACCAGCGCCAGCGTGAAAAGAACCGAGGTGTCCATGATATCTCCCTGTCCCGCACAGGTTAGCACCCTGTGGCCCGCGCGCCACAGAAACCGGACAGGCCGAAGATGACATCCGCGTAATCCGCGCCCCTCAGCGCGCCGCGACGGCCATGCGGATGATCCTCGGCGTCTCGGACCAGTCGATCAGGGCCTCGACCTGGTCCAGCGCCACGAACCGCGCCTCGACCGCGTCGTCGCCCGCGACCGGCTCGCCCGACAGCCAGCGGGCGGCATAGTCGATGAGCACATAGTGCCGTCCCGCCTCGGGGAACACCCCGTCGACCACATCGATCAGGCCGGTGATCTCCGCCTCGACCCCCGTCTCCTCCCGCAGCTCCCGCAGAGCCGCGTCCACCGCCCGCTCGCCGGGCTCGATCCGCCCGCCCGGCAGACTCCATTCGCCCGCCCGCGGCGGCGTCCCGCGCCGGATCAGCAGCACCTCGTCGCCGCGCAGGCAGACGACGCCGACGGCGGGTACGGGGTTGGTCCAACTCACTTGGACCAACTGTCGGCGTGTGCTAATCTCATGGCATGACCACCATGAACATCGCCGAGGCCAAGTCCAAGCTCTCCGAACTCGTCGCCCGCGCCGAGGCGGGCGAGGAAGTCGTCATTGCGCGCAATGGAAAACCTCGCGTCCGATTGCAGCCGGTGGAGCCAGCGAAGAAGGCTCCCCGCATTCTGGGAACTTGGGAACATTTGAACATCAATGTGCCGGACTCGGTCTTCTTCGAACCCGACTTGGAACTCGAAGCCTTGATGGATGCGCCCATCGATCCGACCCGGCGATGAGGCTGTTGTTAGATACCCACGTTTTTGTGTGGGCCATGACGAACCGGAGGCTTTTGTCGTCGCGGGCCAGACTCGCCATCGCGGATGATGACAACGACCTGTTGATCAGCGCCGTCACCGCATACGAGATTGACTACAAGCGCGGCTTCTCGGCTGACTTGGCGCGTCTTCCCCTCGACCTCGATCTTGCCAGACAAGCCCTGCGCTTCGAATGGCTGCCCCTGACACAGCGTCACGCGACCGAAGCCGCCAGACTGCCTCGCCACCATCGTGACCCATGGGATCGGGTGCTGATCGCCCAAGCGATGGCCGAAGGAGCAGTCCTGATTTCGGTCGACGAAAAGGTTCACCAGTACGGCTTGCCGGTGCTTTGGTGACCGCTCCTTCCATCGCCGCCCTCGACGCCCTGAAATCCGCCCTCGGCGACGGCGGCTGGACCGCCGATCCGGCCGTGATCGCTCCCTGGCTGACGGAATGGCGCAACCGCTGGCACGGTCACACCCCGCTGATGCTGACCCCCCGGTCGACGGAACAGGTCGCCCGCGCCGTCTCGGTCTGCGCCGAGCACCGCATAGCCATCGTCCCCCAGGGCGGCGACACCGGCCTGGTCGGCGGCCAGATTCCTTTCGGCGAGGTGCTGCTGTCGACGCGGAAACTCCGAGCGGTCCGCGACGTGACCCCGCTGGACGACGCCATGACGGTCGAGGCCGGGGTCACCCTGCTGGAGGCGCAACAGGCCGCCGCCGCCGCCGACCGGATGTTCCCGCTCAGCCTCGCCGCCGAGGGCACGGCCACCATAGGCGGGGTCATCTCGACCAACGCCGGCGGCACCGCTGTGCTCCGCTACGGCATAATGCGAGACCTCGTGCTGGGCATCGAGGCGGTGATGCCGGACGGCGAGGTCTTCAACGGCCTCAAACGCCTGCGCAAGGACAACACCGGCTATGACCTGAAACAGCTGCTGATCGGGGCTGAAGGCACGCTGGGCGTCGTCACCGCCGCCACGCTGAAACTGTTCCCGGTGATGCGCAGCCGCGCCACCGCCATGGTCGGGCTCGACACCCCCGCCGCCGCCATCGAACTGCTCGCCCGCGCCAAGGCCGAGACCGGCGGCGGGGTCGAGGCCTTCGAACTGATGAAGCGGATCGGCGTCGAGTTCGTCCTCGCCAACATCCCGGGTACGCGCGAGCCGCTGGAGTCGACGCCGCCCTGGTGTGTCCTGATCGAGCTGGTCTCGGGCGAACCGGGCGCCGCCGACGCGGCCATCGAACGGCTGCTGACCCAGGCTTTCGAGACCGGCCTCGTTACCGACGCCGTCCTCGCCCGGAACGGCGCCCAACGCGCCGCCTTCTGGAAGGTGCGCGAGGAGCAGTCCGCCGCCCAGAAGCCCGAGGGCGGAGGCTGGAAGCATGACGTCTCCGTCCCCGTCTCCCGCATCGCCGACTTCCTCGAGGAGGCCACCGCCGCCGTCGAACGCTTCCACCCCGGCGCCCGGGTCGGCGCCTTCGGCCACGTCGGCGACGGCAACCTCCACTACGACGTCCTGTGCCCGATCGGCGGCGACCACCCCGCCTTCATCGCCCGCTGGGAGGAAGGCTCGCGGATCGTCCACGACATCGTCGCCCGCTACGACGGCTCCATCTCGGCCGAACACGGCCTCGGCCGCCTCAAGACCGAGGAGGCGCGGCGCTACAAGTCGCCGCTGGAGATCCGGACGATGCAGGCCGTCCGCGCCGCGATCGACCCGCACCGGATCATGAACCCCGGCGTGCTGTTCTGACGGTGACCATATAAATCCGCTTATCCCGGCGAAAGCCGGGACCCAGTCTTGTCCAGCTTGACGCCGGCGACACGGGTTCGGCGTCCATGGATTGTCGGCGCCGAGGCATCACCCAAAGCACTGGGTCCCGGCTTTCGCCGGGATGAGCGGAGTGGGGGAGGCGGGGGAGCCTTGCCCCCCGCACGAGCCCGGCTTATCGCTGCCCGCTCGATTCAACGCCGCCGGAGACCCGCCATGACCCTCGCCCTGCTGTTCCCCGGACAAGGCAGCCAGTCGGTCGGCATGGGCGCGGCCTTGGCCGACGCCTTCGCCTCGGCGCGCGAGGTCTATGCCGAGATCGACGAGGCCCTGGGCCAGAAGCTCTCGGTGCTGATGCGCGAGGGCCCCGAGGACCAGCTGACCCTGACCGAAAACGCCCAGCCCGCCCTGATGGCCGTGTCCATGGCCGCCGTCCGGGCGCTGAAGGCCGAGTTCGGCGTCGACGTGACCCGCGCCGGCTTCGTCGCCGGCCATTCGCTGGGCGAATATTCCGCCCTCTGCGCCGCCGGTTCGATCACCCTGGACGCTGCCGCCCGGCTGCTGAAGCTGCGCGGCCAGGCCATGCAGCGCGCGGTGCCGGTGGGTCGCGGCGCCATGGCCTCGCTGATCGGGCCGAAAACGGACCTGGCCTTGGCCGAGGCCGCCGCCGCGGCGGGCTCCGAGGTCGGCGTCTGCGTCGTCGCCAATGACAACAACGCCGGCAATATCGTCATCTCGGGCGACAAGGCCGCCGTAGATCGCGCCATCGAAAAGGCCAAGGAGCTGGGCGCGCGCGCCATTCCGCTGAACGTCTCGGCCCCCTTCCACTGCCCCCTGATGCAGCCCGCCGCCGACGAAATGGCCACGGCCCTGGCCTCCGCGACCCTCGTCGCCCCCTCGGTCGCGGTCGTCGCAAACGTCACCGCCCGGCCCGAGCGCGACCCCGAGGTCCTGCGCCGTCTGCTGGTCGAACAGGTCACCGGCCGCGTCCGCTGGCGCGAGAGCATGGAATGGATGGCCGGGGAGGGCGGCGTCACCCGCTTCGCCGAGATCGGCTCGGGCAAGGTCCTGGCCGGCATGGCCAAGCGGATCGCTCCGGAAGCCGAGAGCCTGTCGCTGAACACGCCGGAAGGCCTGGAAGCTTTCGCGAAATCGCTGTGAGCCTGAGGTAGTTATGGACACCCTGAAGTCGAGCGCGTTCCTCGTCGGTGTCGGACTGCTCTTCTTCGCCTGTTTCGACCTGTTGAGAGTGCATGGTGTCGTTGACGCTGCATTTGATCGGCGTCCCCTTGCCATGTTGATAGTCGGCGGAGCGGTTGCGTCCGGCGTTCTCGCTTTCATCGCGCTTTGCAGTCGAGTAGCAACCGACGGTCGGCGGGGAATAGGCCTGCTGGGTTTTGGATATCTCGCGGTCACGGTATCGATCGGATCGCTGATGTTCCTCCTGTCTCGATAGACCACCACCTCCCGGAGCCACCCCATGTTCAATCTTTCCGGCAAGACCGCCCTCGTCACCGGCGCGACCGGCGGCATCGGCGGGGCTGTCGCCCGCGCCCTGCACGCCCAGGGCGCGACCGTCGTCCTGTCCGGCACGCGCGAGGCGGTGCTTCAGGATCTGGCAAAAGAGTTGGGCGAGCGCGCCTTCACCGCCGCCGCCAATCTGTCGGACGCCGAATCGGTCGACGGCCTGATCGCCCGGGCCGAGGAGGCCGCCGGAAACCCGCTGGACATCCTCGTCGCCAACGCCGGCATCACCAAGGACGGTCTGCTGATGCGGATGAAGGACGAGGATTTCCAGGACGTCATCCGGATCAATCTCGAAAGCTATTTCCGCCTCTCGCGCGCCGCGATGAAGGGGATGATGAAGCGCCGCTCGGGCCGGATCATCGGCATCACCTCGATCGTCGGCGTCACCGGCAACCCCGGCCAGACCAACTATGCGGCCTCCAAGGCCGGGATGATCGGCTTCTCGAAGTCGCTGGCCCGGGAGGTGGGTTCGCGCGGCATCACGGTGAACTGCATCGCCCCGGGCTTCATCGCCTCGCCGATGACCGATGTGCTGAACGGCCAGCAGCGCGAGACCATCCTGAAGACCATCCCCCTCGGCCGGCTCGGCGCGGGCGACGAGATCGCCGCCGCCGCCGTCTATCTGTCCTCGGATGAAGCCGCCTACGTCACGGGGCAGACCCTCCACGTGAACGGCGGCATGGCGATGGTGTAGGCGGGGCAGGGTGTGGGATGTGGGGTGTGGGGTGTAGGGACGGCTCTCTTTCCCTCCTCGCCGATACGATTGACGGGGCTGACTCGTTCAGGCGCTCGAGCAGCCAGCTTCATCCGCCCCACACCCCACATCCAACACCCCATTCCCCCTGTTTCCCGTCCGCGCCGCCGTGCTAAAGCCTCGGCAACCGGTTGGCCTGAGTCTTCGTTCAAGGCTTGCGTCGCCGTCGCCGTCGTCATACGGCAGGATTTGAGACAACAGCCGCTGCGGCGGCCCTGAAAGCAGAGACACACATGTCCGACACCCTGGAACGCGTCCGCAAGATCGTCATCGACCACCTGGACGCCGATCCGGAAAAGGTCGTTGAAAAGGCCAGCTTCATCGACGACCTGGGCGCCGACTCGCTCGACAACGTCGAACTGGTCATGGCCTTCGAGGAAGAATTCGACATCGAAATCCCGGACGACGCCGCCGAACACATCCAGACGGTCGGCGACGCCGTGAAGTTCATCGACGAGAAACTGGCCGGCTGATCGCCGCCCTTTTCGAACGGCATTGATGGCCGCCGTGGCGCGCCCCTAGCGGGGCCGCCCGGCGGCCATTACTGTTTGTGGTCAGGATTCTGTAGCGAGGAGCGCTCATGCGCCGCGTCGTCGTCACCGGCCTCGGTCTGCTCACCCCGCTCGGCTGGGGCGTGGAGCACAACTGGAAGGGCATCCTCGAGGGGCGCTCGGGCATCGGCCCGATCACTAATTTCGACACCGAGGGCTATGCCTGCACCATCGCCGGCGAGATTCCCTCGGTCGACGGTCGCGGCGGCGGCGGGCCCGGCCAGCCCGGCGTCTTCGACCACGAAAAGGTCATGTCGCCCAAGGACCGCAAGAGGGTCGACGACTTCATCGTCTACGCCATCGCCGCCGCCGACGAGGCCCTGGCCGACGCGGGCTGGAAGCCGGAGACCGAGGAACAGCGCGAGCGCACCGGCGTCATGGTCGGCTCCGGCATCGGCGGCCTGGGCCCCATCGCCGACACCGCCATCATTCTCAAGGAGCAGGGCCCGCGCCGGGTCAGCCCCTTCTTCATCCCCTCGGCCCTGATCAATCTGACCTCGGGCCAGATCTCGATCCGGCACGGCCTCAAGGGTCCGAATCACTCCGTCGTCACCGCCTGCGCCACCGGCGCCCACGCCATCGGCGACGCGGCCCGGATGATCGCCCTGGATGACGCCGACGTCATGGTCGCGGGCGGGGCGGAGAGCTCCATCGTCCCCATCGGCATCGCCGGCTTCCTGGCCTGCAAAGCCCTGTGCACCGCCTTCAACGACACGCCCGAAAAGGCCTCGCGCCCGTGGGACAAGGACCATTCCGGCTTCGTCATGGGCGAGGGCGCCGGGATCGTGGTGCTGGAAGAGTACGAACACGCCAGGGCGCGCGGCGCGACCATATACGCCGAGGTCGTCGGCTACGGCATGAGCGGCGACGCCTGGCACATCACCGCACCGGCCGAGGACGGCGACGGCGGCTATCGCGCCATGCGGATGGCGGTGAAGCGCGCCGGGATCGCCGTGTCCGACATCGACTACGTCAACGCCCACGGCACCTCGACCATGGCCGACTGGATCGAGGCCGGGGCCATCGAGAAGCTGATGGGCGACCACGCGCCGAACGTCGCCCTGTCCTCGACCAAGTCGATGACCGGCCACCTGCTGGGCGCGGCCGGGGCCATCGAGGCCATCTTCTGCATTCTGGCCATCCGCGACCAGATCGCCCCGCCGACCATCAATCTGGACGATCCCGAGCGCGACACGGCCCTGAACATGATCAGGGACAAGGGCCGGCCGATGGAGATCGACGTGGCCATGTCCAACAGCTTCGGCTTCGGCGGCACCAACGCCTCGGTCATCTTCCGGAAGGTCGGCTGATGTCGGTCGAGCGGCGCTCCGGCCGCAAGACCGCCTTCCTGGCCGCCACGGCCACCTTCAGCCTGTTCCTGATCGCCGCCCTGGTCGCCGCCTGGAGCGTCTTCTACGCCCCCGGCCCCTCGGCCCGCGAGGGCCGGTCGACCATCGTCAGCCTGCCCAGCGGCGCGGGCGTCAACGCCATCGCGGCGACCCTGAAATCGGCCGGGGTGATCCGCTCTACCGACATGTTCAAGGCCGCCGCCACCCTGACCGGCGCCGACCGCAAGCTGCGCGCCGGCGAATATGAGGTGCCGACCAAGGCCTCGCTCCGCTCCGTCATCGTGCTGCTGGTCGAGGGCCGGGTGGTCCGCCACTACGTCACCCTGCCCGAAGGCTGGTCCTCCGCCCAGGCCGTGGCCATCCTCAACAATCAGGGGATTCTGACCGGCGCGATCAAAACCACGCCCGACGAGGCCAGTCTGTGGCCCGACACCTACGAGATCAGCCGCGGCGAGACCCGCGCCTCGGTGATCGCCCGCATGCGCCGCGCCCGCGACGAGAACCTCGCCCGCCTGTGGGCCGCGCGCAGCCCCGCCACCGTCGTCCGCACCCCGGAAGAGGCGATGATCCTGGCTTCCATCGTCGAGAAGGAGACCGGCGTGGCCGCCGAACGCCCCCGCGTCGCCGCAGTCTTCACCAACCGGCTGCGCTCGGGCATGCGGCTGGAAAGCGACCCGACCATCGAATACGGCATCACCCGCGGCGTGCCCCTGCGCCGGGGCTTGCGGCGCTCCGAGCTGGACCGGCCGAACCCGTGGAATACCTATCAGATCGACGGCCTGCCTCCGACGGCCATCGCCAATCCCGGCCGCGACGCCGTCGCCGCCGTGCTCAATCCGCCATCGACCGCCGACCTGTTCTTTGTCGCCGACGGTTCGGGCGGCCACGCCTTCGCCCGAACCTATGAGGAGCATCTGGCCAATGTCGCCCGCTGGCGCGAGGTCGAACGCCGCCGGGCGGGCCTGCCGCCTGCGGCCCCGGCCCTGGCCGCCGGGTCCGCTGACGCCGCCGCCGGTCCGCCCGACGTTCCGCCGGGCGTGACGGTCTCGCCCGGCGCCCGTGTCATCAGCATTCCCGCCCCGGCCCCCGCCCAATGACCTCCATCTCCGGCATGACCGGCTTCGGTCGGGCCGAGGGGGCGGACGGGGTCTGGTCGTGGTCGGTCGAGGCCCGCTCGGTCAACGGCCGCAATCTGGAGGTCCGTTTCCGGGGCCCGCCCGGCTTCGACGCGCTGGAGCGCCACGCCAGGACCGCCGCCCAGGCCCGCCTGAATCGGGGCCAGGTCACCCTGAACGTCCAGGCCGCCCGCGCCGCCCCCGGCGCCGCCGCGCTCAGGGTCAATCAGGACATCCTCGCCGGCTATCTGGCGCTCGCCAACCAGCTGGCGAAGGAGGGCGCCACGCCGCCTTCGGCCGACGGCCTGCTGTCCCTGCGCGGCGTGCTGGAAGCCCCCGACGAAGCCGACGGCCCCGAGGCCCGCGCCGTCGTCGAGGCCGCCATGGCCCTGACCATCGACGCCGCCCTCGAGGCGCTCAAGGTCTCCCGCGACCGCGAGGGGGCCCAGCTCCTGCCCGTGATCGCCGACTTCGTCGACCGCATCGCCGCCCTGACCGCCCAGGCCGAAACCGAGGCCGTGGCCCAGACCGACGCCATCCGCGAGCGGTTCGCCCGCCGCATGACCGAATTGGCTCCTGACGCGCCGGGCCTTGAGGATCGCATCTTCCTCGAGGCCGCCTCCCTCGCGACCAAGGCCGACGTCCGCGAGGAGCTGGACCGGCTCACCGCCCACGTCGCCTCGGCCCGGGACCTGTTGCGGCAACCCCCCGCCGGGCGGAAACTCGACTTCCTGATGCAGGAATTCATGAGGGAGGCGAACACCCTCTGCTCGAAATCGGCTACGACCCCGCTCACCGGAATCGGCCTGGAGCTCAAGGCCGTGATCGAACAGCTGCGCGAACAGGTCCAGAATGTCGAATGAACGCCATCCCCGCCGCGGCGTCCTGCTGATCGTCGCCAGCCCGTCGGGCGCCGGCAAGACGTCGCTGTGCCGCCGCCTGATGGCCGATCACGGCGGGCTTGAGCTGTCCATCTCGATGACCACCCGCGGCATCCGCCCCGGCGAGGTCGCCGACCGCGACTACCATTTCGTCGATGACGCCGAATTCCAGCGCCTGATCGACGCCGACGCCTTCCTGGAATGGGCCGACGTCCACGGCGCCCGCTACGGCAGCCCCCGCGCCCCGATCGACAAGGCCCTGTCCGAGGGCCGCGACGTCCTGTTCGACATCGACTGGCAGGGCGCCCGCGACATCGCCGCAAAATGCCCGGAAGACGCCGTCCGCGTCTTCATCCTGCCGCCCAGCCTCGAGGAACTCCGCCGCCGCCTGGTCACCCGCTCCCAGGACGCCGACGAGGTCATCGAACGCCGCATCCGCAACGCCAAGGGCGAGATCGAGCACTGCGGCGAGTTCGACTACGTCTTCGTCAACGACGACTTCGACCGCAGCTACGCCGAACTGGCCCACATCTACCACGCCGAACGGTCCTGCCGGTCCCGCAACATCTGGGTCGAGGCCTACAAGAACGGCCTGCTGGGCGAGGCGGTCTAGGTCCGGGCGAGGGCGTTCGCCAACCGCAGGAACCCCGCCCCATCCACCACTTCCGCCCGCGCCTCCGGCTCGATCCTCGCCGTCTCGCACAGCGCCGCCCCGCCCAGGGTTTTCAAACTCGACCGCAGCATCTTGCGTCTCTGCCCGAAGGCGGTCGCCGTGACCCGCTCCAGCCGTTTCAGCGTCTCCGCGTCGGGCCGGTCGGCGCGCGGGACCAGATGCACCACGGCGCTGGCGACTTTCGGCGGCGGCGTGAAGGCGGCGGCGGGCAGGTGCATGACCAGGCGGGCCTCGCACACGGCCTGCGAAATCACCGCGAGGCGTCCGTAGGCGTCGTCGCCCGGCCCCGCCACGATCCGCTCGGCCACCTCCTTCTGGAACATCAGGGTCAGGGCGCAGGGGCTCCACGGCCCCGTCAGCCATTTGATCAGCAGCGGCGTGCCGACATTATAGGGCAGGTTGGACACCACATGCGCCGGGCCCTCGACCAGTTCCGCCTCGCGCACCTTCAGGGCGTCGGCCTCGACCACGACCAGCCGGCCAGACTCGTCGTCCAGTTCGGCCAGCAGGGGCAGGAACCGCGGGTCCTTCTCGACCAGCACCACCTTGCCCGCGTCGCTCTCCAGCAGCGCCCGCGTCAGGCCGCCGGGGCCGGGACCGACCTCGATCACCGCCCGCCCGTCGAACGGCCCGGCCAGCCGCACGATCTTGCGCGTCACATTCAGGTCCAGCAGGAAATGCTGGCCGAAGCTCTTCTTCGCCAGCAGGCCGTGGGCGTCGAGCGTTTCGCGCAGGGAGGGGAGGTCGGTCACGGAGTGAAGGGCGCCAGTGCTGGTGACGAGTGAGTCGTGAATAGTGAGTGGCGAGAGCGAGGCATGGTCAGAGGTTCAGACCCAAGCACTCACTATTCACTAGCACTCTTCACCCTCCCCTTCGCCATCTCCCCCGCCAGCCGCACCGCCGCGATCAGGCTGTCCGCCCGCGCCACGCCCTTGCCGGCGATGTCGAAACCGGTGCCGTGGTCGGGCGAGGTGCGGATGACCGGCAGGCCCAGGGTCGCATTGACCCCGCCCCAGAAGTCCAGCGTCTTGACCGGGATCAGGGCCTGGTCGTGGTACAAACACAGGACTGCATCGTAGGTCGCGCGGGCGTCGTCGTGGAACAATGTGTCGGCGGGCAGGGGGTCGGTGATGGCGATTCCCTCGGCGCGCAGGGCGGCGGCGGCCGGTATCAGCACCTGAATTTCCTCCAGCCCGATCGCGCCGCTCTCGCCCGCGTGCGGGTTCAGGGCGGCCAGCGCCAGCCGGGGGGCGGCCAGTCCGAAATCGCGCTTCATCGCCTCGTTTGCCACCCGGGCGGCGCGGCAAACCCGTTCGGCGGTGACCAGTTCGGGGACCTCGGCCAGGGGCGCGTGGATGGTGACCAGACAGGCGCGCAGGTCCCGGGCGGTCAGCATCATCACCGGTCCGCGCGTCCCGGCGAAGGGCGCCTCGGCGGTCAGTTCGGCGATGAATTCCGTATGACCCGGAAAGCGGAAGCCGGCGGCGTAGAGCGGGGCCTTGGCGATGGGGGCGGTGACCACGCCCGAAGCCTCTCCCGACAAGGCCAGGCCGACCGCCTGTTCGATCCAGTCGGCCACGGCGCCGGCGTTGACCGGATTCGGGCGGCCGGGCGGCGCGGGGGCGGGCAGGGGGTGGTCAAGGACAGGGATGGCGCGCCCGAACACCTGGGCGGCGTCGGCGGCGGACGGCACGACCTCGACCGGTTGGCCCTGCGCCCGCATCAGGGCCGCGTCGCCGATGACGACGAAGGCCGGACCCTGGGTCCGCAGCGCGGCCCAGGCCCTGGCGATGATCTCCGGTCCCACGCCCGCCGGTTCGCCCATCGACAGGGCCAGCGGCGCGGAACCGGCGGTCATCACTTCATCTCGATCAGGGCGTCGTCGCGCAGGTCGCGCATGTAGCGGCGGCCGAGGGTGGCCAGGTTCGCGCGGAACAGGGTGTTCTCGACTTCCTGCGGATTGGGCGCCTCGGCGCCGCCGACGCGCCGGCCGCACACGGCCAGCAGGTGCACGCCCAGCGGCGTGCGCACCGGGGTGCTCACGGAACCGACCGCGGCCGAGCGGGCGACCTGCTGGAACTGCGGCGCCAGGTTCTGGACATCGGCCTCGCCCAGATCGGCGCCGAGCAGGCCCTGTTCCGACGTGGCCCGGTCCAGCATGGTGTCGCAGGTCAGCTGGGGCTGCAGGGCCTCCAGGCGCTGCGTCGCCGTCGCGATCTCCGCCTCGCCGGCTGTTTCCGGCAGCTCGATCATCACCTGTTTGATCTGCACCAGACTGGCCGCGGCCCCGTCCCGCTTGTCCCGCATATAAACGATGTAGACCCCGCCATCGACCGGGATCGGCCGCGACAGCTGGCCGACCTGAAGCTGGTCCAGCGCCTGCTGCAGGGCCGGCTGCACCGTGCCCTCGACCACCCAGCCGGCGTCGCCGCCCCGCGTCGCCGACGGGGCGGCCGAGAACTGCTGGGCCACGGCCTGGAAGGGGGCTCCCTGGACCATCTGCTGCACCAACTGGTTGGCGCCGTTCAGCGCCGCCTGCTGGCCGCCGACCCGGGCGGACTCGATGTAGATCTCACCGATCAGATACTGTTTCTTGGAGGCGGCTTCGGAAATCTGGCGCAGCGCCGCGTCCACCGCCGCGCGGCTGATCCGGGCCCGGCTCTGGAACCGGCCGCCGACCAGCTGCGACCAGCCGATCTGGGTCCGCAGTTGCTCGCGCAGGGTGGTGGGGCGGATCCCGCCCTGGGCCAGATAGTCGACATAGGCCTGGGGCGTGGCGCCCACTTCCTGGGCCATGGAGGCAATTTCGCGCTCGACGTCCGCGTCGCTCACGACCAGATCCTCGAATTTGGCGAGTTCCTGAACCTGCAGCCGCTCGTCCACCAAGGCGTTCAGCGCCTGCTGCTGGATGGCGGGTATGTTCTCGGGCGTCGGCTGAACCTGGGTCATGGCGATCACCAGCAGCATGCGCTGGCGCAGATCGAACCCGGTGATGACGCTGTCATTGACCGTGGCCAGGATGCCGTCCTGCATCTGGAACGCCGGCGCGGGCGGCGGTGCGGCGGGCGCGACCTCGGCGGCGGGATTCAGGGTTCCGGCGACGGCCGGCTGCACCGCCGGCGCGGTCTGGGCCAAGGCCGAACCGGCCAGGAGGGCGGCGATCGCCACGCCCGTGAGATAACGCGTCAAACCCATGTCAGTCCGTATTCCTCAAGCGGCGCCGGTCCGGTTTTCGTTCCGGATTTGCGGACCGCGCACCCCCGGGGGAGCGACCGTCAGCGCCTGTCGCTGCGTCAATACCCTGTACCGCCGAAAGTGGCGAGGTTTAGGCGCACATAGATGCTCTCGGACGGCCCCGACGGGCGCACGCGGGTGTTGTCGCGCCGGACGCCGATCTCGAAACGGAAACAGTCGTCATCGAACAACAGACCGACTTCCGAACGGGTGATGATGTCCCGCTCCAGATCGGCGATGCCCGAGGCCGCCACGCCCCAGTTGCCGTAGACGAACTGCTGGCCGGACAACTGGACGAACTCGTAGTTCCGGTTCAGCGGCCCGGCCAGCGGATTGGAGCGGTCCACGATGTAGCTGACCGTGGCCAGATTGCGTCGGCCCCAGCGTCCGTCCACCGCGACCTCGCCCCGGCGGATTTCACCCGCCGAATCGATGGTGGCGTGGCCCCACCCCCGGATACGGTCCGAAGGCGAAAAACTGCCCTGCACGACCCAGTCGGAAGACTGGGCGGCCAGGCCGGTCGGGTCATAGAGTTGCGCGGGCGCATCCGGGATCTGCGTCAGGAAGGCGGACTCCGCATCCGCGCGATAGCTGCGCCCGATGAACAGACTCGCCTGTCTGCCCTGATCCCAGCGCAGCGTGGCGCGCGCCCCGACGGTCAGGCGCGGCCCTCCTTCGTACAGGTCGTAACCGGGAAAGCGATCGATCCGGAACAGGGAGCTCTCGTCCAGTTCCAGCGTCTGGCTGTCTTCGATCGGTATGCGGGGGTCCAGGTCCGGATCGGTCGAAACCGAAAGCTGGGCCATGGGCTCCAGGATCAGGTCGGCGTCCGGCCCGACGCGGCGGAACAGGGGATAGCTGATGTCCAGGCCGGTCGTGGCGCGCCCGCGGGCAATGGCCTCATCTTCCAACCCGAGCATGGGCGGCAGACCGCTGACCGAATACAGGTCGCCGCGGATATCGATGAACGGCTCCCACCGTATGCCGAGTGGCGAGATCAGGGTCCGGCGCCATTCGGCCTGACCCGAGACGCGGCGGCTGTCGACGCCCGGCAGTCCGAGGGTGGGACCCGCGGGGATGATTTGCGGGCGCAGCACCGGGCTGCCGACATAGTCGTCGCGGTACAGCGAGACCGCCGAACCGCGCAGCCGCAACCGGCCGCCCAGCAACGGACCACCGGGTTCCCAACGCGCCTCGATCAGGGGCGCGACCAGCGGCAGGGCTCCGTCTGCCTCGAACTCGTTCAGGGCCGGGGTGACGGGGTCGAAGCGTGTAACCCGCAGACTCTGCAGGGCGAAGGCGGCGACCGAGACATAGGACCGGGCGGTCTGCCGCTCGGCGTACAACTGGGTGATCAGGCGGCGCCGGTCGCCATAGTAGAGGCCGTTGTCCTGATAAGGGTCGCGCACGTAATACCGGTCGAACAGGGTCTTGTCGGACACCCGCTCGGCGGTGAAACCCCAGCGCCAGGGGCCGTCAGGATCAAACCGGCCTTGGCTGAGCAAATAGCTGCGGCTGGTGCGGTCGCCGTATTTGACGTTGCTCTCGGCGTCGCCGTCGTTGTCCAGGTCGAAATCGCCGAAACTGCGCTCATAGGTATAGCCGCCGCGCGCCACGATCATCCCGTCGCCGAACCGGCGCCGCCACTGCAGGTTCAACAGGGGGGCGACATCGCTGTTGATCTGCGGGCTGATCAGCCAGTCCTCGGACGGCGACACCACGCGCAGATAGGGCACCTCCAGGCTCAGGCCGCGCCCTTCGGTATAGCTCGGTAGGGGCGCCAGGAAGCCCGAGGCGCGCTCGACCGTCGGATCGGGATGGGCGAAGAACGGCAGATAGAAGACCGGAACTCCACCGACCCGGAACACGGCGTTGCGGTAAACGATCGCGCGCAAATCCTCGTCCTGGACCACCTTCTCCGCCTGGATGGCGATGCTGGGCTCCTGGGGATTTCCTTCGGCGTCGCAGATCGGGCAGGGAGTGAACAGGGCATAGTTGAGCTCGTTCACATTCTCGCTGCGCCGCACCACCGTCGCGGCCGCCAGGCTGGCGCCGTTGCGGAAGCGGGTGGCGAAATCGACGGCCACGCCCGCTTTCAGGTCCGAATCGAGCTCCAGATGGCTGGCGAAGACGATATTGCCTTCGGGGTCGATGAACTCGACCCGCCGGTCCGCCGTGGCGATGCCGAGGCCCAGATCGTAGCTGATCGCGCCGGCGCGCAGGGTCGAATCGCGGAACCGGGCCAGGACGCGGTCCGCCCCGGCGGCCTCGGCGGTGATCAGGTCGCCGTTCCGCGCCGCGGCATCCGCCTCGATATAGACGGCGTCCGGGGTCAGGCCGTCCGGGCCCGGCGCGGGCGGGGTCGGCGCGACCGTCGTCTCCTGCGCCTGGACGGTCCCGGCCAGTGACAACAGCGCGACCGCCGCCGCGCCGGCCAGGAGCCGGCCGCGCAGGGCCTTCAGATCGAGTGCGCGGCGGTGACGCAGCATGCGGGAGGTCACTCTGGAGGGCGTCGGGGTGGGCGGGCCGGTTCGCTTAGCCGTCTTCGGTATAGAACAGCAAGGTGAAGGCGGCGAGCGCGGTCAGCAAGGGCGGCAGCCAGGCGGCCAACCAGGGCGGAATGACCTCGGCCGAGCCGAAGGCCGACGCCGCCTGGTTGACGAAGAAGAAGCCGAACCCCAGCACCACCGCGGCCGCGCTCATCCGGGCCAGGTCGCCCAGCCGCATCAGCCGCAGCGAAAAGGCCGCGGCCAGGATCGACATGGCGGCGAACATCAGCGGCGTGGCCAGAAGCTGCTGCAGGCGCAGCCGGTAGGCGGTCGATGAAAATCCGGCGGCCTCGACGCGCTCGATCTGGGCGGGCAATGACCAGAATGACGTCGCCTGCGGTCGGGCGAACCGTTCGAACGCCTCCTCGTCCGCCAGACTCGAAGGCAGGTCCAGGGTGGCGTAGCGTACCGCGCGCTGGCCGATCTCCGCCCCGACCGCGTCGACCAGCCGCCAGCTGCCGTTCGACAGCGAGGCCGATTCGGCGTCGATCCGCTCCGAGAAGGTCCGCATGCCCCCGGCGCCGTTGGTGTAGATGAAGAAGGTCACGTCCAGCAGCCGCGCGCGCGACCGGTCCTGCCGCTCCGCACGGACCACCATCTGGCGGGTGTCGTCGCCCTCGCGGATCCACACCGTCTGGCTGGCCTCGGCCCCGGCCGCCGATCCGGACAGCCGCGCCCGTTCGCGCTGGAACAGCCCATCGGCCGAGGCCGCCAGCGGCCCCAGGGCGGCGACCGTCAGCACCCCGAACGTCAGGGCGGCGCCCGCCGCGGGCAGTACGAACCGCCAGGCCGAGACGCCCGCCGCCCGCATGGCGATCAGCTCGCTGCGGCGGTTCAGGCCGACGAACGCCGCCAGGGTCCCGAACAGGAAGACGAACGGCAACAGCTGGACGATCACCTGCGGCGACTTCAGCAGCATCAGGCCCAGGATGCGCACGCCCGACAGATCGACGTCGGAGCCGACCCCCCGCGAGACCTCGACGAAGTCGATCAGCATGATCAGGGCGGCGATGACGCCGAGCGCGATGCCCAGCGCGCGCGCCTGCTGCACCAGCACATAGCGTTCGATGCGGCCGAGCCGGAGCCAGGGCACGGGCAGGGAGGTGCGGCTGATCATGCGAATCGCGCCTTCAGCCGTTCATAGGCGGGCCAGACCCGCCGCTTGCGGGGCTTGAGCGCCCGGAACAGCAGTCTCAGGGCGATCGCCGTCGCCACGACCGGCAGGAGATACTGGAACACGTTGAGCCAGCCGTTCCAGGCGCTGGCCGAGACGACCCCATAGCCGGCGATGCGAACGATGAGGAAGACGGCGGCCGCCTTGGCGATCCGGAGGCTGTAGCCGGTCCGGCTGAACTGCCCGCCAAGGATCGCCGTCAGCGCCATGGCCATGGCCATCAGGGCGTACAGCGGCGCCGACAGGCGCGAATGGCCCTCGGCCATCAATTCACCGGCCGAGCCCACCCGCTCCAGGTCCTGCGGCGACGGATTGAACAGCTGGGGCAGATACAGGTCCGACGGCTTGTAGCGGACGCGTTCGGTGACCTCGGCATACTGGGCCAGGGGCACGTCGTTGCGGCCGAACGAGAAATACTCCAGCACGCCGCGCGACGAATAGCGCTGCCAGGAGCCGTTCAGCAGGGTCAGATAGGGCTGGCCGTCGATGCGGCTGAACCGGGCCTCGGCGGCGTCCCATGTGGTGACCCGGTCGCCCTCCTCCAGATAGACGAACAGGTTCTTCAACAAACCGTTCTGCTCGATCTGCTGGACATAGACGGTCAGGCCGTCGGGTCCCTGGACGAACTCGCCCTCCTCGACCAGCAGGGCCGCCAGGTCGGTGCGGACCGCGAAGGCCTCCGCCCGGGACTGGCGCTGCGCCCAAGGCTGGCCGACGGTGGTCACGATCAGGGTCAGCACCGCCGCGATGGTCGCCAGCCACACCGCGGGGCGAATCGCCGACCAGCGGGTGACGCCCGAGGCGAAGACGGCCGTCAGCTCCTGCTCCCGTTGCAGCCGCGTCAGCGCGATCAGGGCGCCGACAAACAGACCGATCGGAAAGATCACGGCCAGCAGCTGCGGCACGGCCAGCAGCGTCAGCTTGATCATCACCCAGACGCTCTGGCCCCGCTCGACAATCACCTCGAGCTGGTCGAGGCTCTGGCTCAGAATGCCGATTCCGGCCAAGGCGGCGCACGCGCCGACGACCGGGCGGGCGATCTGGCGGAAAAGATAGCCTTGAATCAGGGTCATGGACGGCAGGAAATCACCCGTTGCGGGCGGCGGCGAGGGGGAGCATCTAATACACAGCCGAGTGCGCCGGCGAAACCGCGCGCGCTCTTTCCATTGACACAGAGCCGGGGCGTACCGTCCGGCGGGAGTAGTAGATGAAGATCGAATTCGTCGCGTCCGCGGGCGCCGCCGAAATTCTGGCCGTTCTGGTTCACGAGGGTCGCGTCCTGACCGGCGCCGGTCCCCAACTCGATGCCGCGACCTCCGGCGCCCTGACGAAGGCGATGACCGCCAGCCGCTTCACCGGCGCCTCGAACAGCACCTTGATCGTCGCGGCGCCTGCGGGTGCCGACGCCGGGACGATCCTGCTCAGCGGGGCGGGCGAGGCCGGCAAGTTCGACGACCTGGCGCTCGAGGCCGCCGCCGGCGCCGCCTATCAAGCGGTCAAGCTGTCGGGCGCCGCCGCCCTGACCCTGGACGCCTCGGCGCTGACCGCCGACCAGGCCGCCCGCGCCGCCTTCGGCGCCCGTCTGGCCGCCTACCGCTTCCTCAAATACCGGACCACGCTGAAGCCTGAAAAGACGCCGTCGATCGAGACCATCAAGGTGGTCGCCGCCGATCCGAAGGCCGCCGAGGCCGCGTACAACGACTATTCCGCGATCGCCACGGCGGTTGAGTTCGCGCGCGATCTCGTCGCCGAACCGGCCAACGTCCTGTATCCGGAAGAATACGCCAAGCGCGTGAAGGCCCTCGAAAAGCTGGGCCTCGAGGTCGAGGTGCTGGGCGAGAAGGAGCTCGAGAAGCTCGGCTTCCGCACCCTGCTGGCCGTCGGCCAGGGCAGCGTCCGCGACAGCCAGGTCGTCATCATGAAGTGGAACGGCGGCAAGAAGGGCGACCAGCCGATCGCCTTCGTCGGCAAGGGCGTGACCTTCGACACCGGCGGAATCTCGATCAAGCCGGCCGACGGCATGGAAGAGATGAAATGGGACATGGGCGGCTCCGCCGCCGTCGTCGGCCTGATGCACGCGCTCGCCGGCCGCAAGGCGAAGGTGAATGTGGTCGGCGTCATCGGCCTGGTCGAGAATATGCCCGACGGAAACGCCCAGCGTCCGGGCGACGTAGTCATGTCGCTGTCGGGCCAGTCGGTCGAGATCCTGAACACCGACGCCGAGGGCCGCCTCGTCCTGGCCGACTGCCTCTGGTACACCCAGGAGCGGTTCAAGCCGAAATTCATGCTCGACCTGGCCACCCTGACCGGCGCCATGATCGTGGCCCTCGGCCTCGAATACGCCGGGGTGTTTTCGAACTCCGACGAACTGGCGAACAATTTCCTCGCCGCCGGTCCCAAGGTCGGCGAGAACGCCTGGCGCATGCCGATCCCGGCCTTCTATGAGCGCCACATCGACACTCCGATCGCCGATGTGAAGAACACCGGCAACGGCCGCGCCGGCGGCTCGATCACCGCCGCCCTGTTCCTGCAGCGCTTCACCAACGGCGTGCCCTGGGCCCACGTCGACATCGCCCCCACCGCCTGGGTCAAGGACAGCCGCAACCCGACCGTTCCGGACGGCGCCGTCGGCTGGGGCGTGCGCACGCTCGACCGGATGGTGGCTGACAGCTACGAATCGTAAGTCTCTGAAAAGGTAGAGCCGGGTGTCTGACTCCAGGCCGGAAATCTGGTTCTACCATCTCGAGCGGTCGACGCTGGAACAGGTCCTGCCCAGCCTGATGGAGAAGACGCGTGAGCGGGGCTGGCGGGCGCTGGTGCGCGCGGCCGACGCCCGACTGCTCGACGATATCGACGAGCGGCTGTGGACGTATCGCGACGACAGCTTCCTGGCGCACGGCCGGGCGTCCGGATCCGACGCGGCGCGCCAGCCCATCCTGCTGACCGAATCGCTTGAGAACCCGAACGCCGCTCAGGCGCTGTTCATCGTGGACGGCTCGGATCTGGGCGACATGAAAGGCTTCGACCGATGCTTCATCATCTTCGACGGACGGGACGAGGCGGCGCTTTCGGGCGCGCGCGTCCGGTGGAAGACGCTGAAGGAACAGGGCGCGGACCTGGCCTACTGGAAACAGTCTCCGGAAGGGCGCTGGGAAAAGGCGGCCTGATCGGTCTGCTGGCCGTCGCCGCCTGTTCGACGCCGGCCTCCGACGCGCCCGCGCCGCGCGCGATCGAGGAAGCCCAGATCAACCAGCCGACCGGCTCGCGACCGTCCAATCCGACCACCGACATGTGCCGCGCGGGCGAACTGCAATGGCTGGTCGGGAAACCGAAGACCGACATCCCCGTTCCGGTTGACGTGGTGAACCGGCGCGTCACCTGCACCACCTGTCCGGTCACCGAGGACTATTCGCCCCACCGCCTGAACATCTTCTTCAACGAGCAGACCGAAATCGTCGAACAGGTCCGCTGCGGTTGAAGCCGCCAAAGGGAGACATTCGGATGAAGCGCCTGACCTTCAGCCTCGCCGCCGCCGGTCTGCTGGCCGCTGCCTGCGCCCCGATGGAAGACGGCGGCGGGGCGCCGATGCCGCCGGAAGACGCGCCGAACCAGTGCAGGGCCGCGCAGTACCAGCGGTACGTGGGCCGCAACCGTTCGGAACTGCCGCCGCGTCCCGCCGACGAGGTATGGCGCGTGACCTGCACCACCTGTCCGGTGACGATGGACTACAGCCCGCGCCGCCTGAACATCCTGTACGACGAAGCCACGGGTGTGATCCGCGAGGTCAAATGCGGTTGAGGGTTCTGAGTCTCGTATAGATGGGTGGCTCGGCGTCGCGGGTCCGCGCGCGCTCTCTCGATCAGGAACTCATCCGCGGCGCGGCGATGCCGGCGCCGCCACAGCCATATTGTCGATCAGGCGGGTGCGGCCCAGCCAGGCCGCCGCGAGAATGCGGGCCGGCGCATCCACCAGGCCCCCGGCGAACGGCGCCAGGTCCTCGGCCCGGCGCACGGCGACATAGTCGATGCGGTCGAACCCCGCCTTCAGCAGGACCTCGCGGGCCTCATCTTCGACAGCGTCCAGCGCGCGTCCCGAGGCCGCCGCCGCCCCGGCCTCGGCCAGCACGCCGTTCAGCCGCTGGGCGACCGCCAGCTCGGCCTCGGACAGATAGGCGTTGCGCGAGGACAGGGCCAGGCCATGGCCGTCCCGCATCGTCGGCGCGCCCACGATCCCGGTCGGGATGTCGAGATCGCGGACGAGGCGGCGCACGACCATCAGCTGCTGCCAGTCCTTCTCGCCGAACACGGCCACGTCGGCCTGGACCTGGTTGAGCAGCTTGGCGACGACCAGGGCCACGCCGCCGAACATCCGCGGCCGGAAATCGCCCTCCAGCCCCTCGGCCGGGCCGCCGGTGCTGATCGTCGTGGTCGCGCCCGCCGGATACATCTCTTCGACCGAGGGCGCGAACAGCAGGTCGCAGCCGGCTCCGGCCAACAGCTCGGCGTCGCGCGCCTCCTGCCGTGGATAGGTCCCCAGGTCCTCGTGCGCGGCGAACTGGGTCGGATTGACGAAGACGCTGGCGACCACCCGGTCGGTCCGCCTGCCCGCCTCGCGCACCAGGGTCAGATGGCCTTCGTGCAGGGCGCCCATGGTCGGAACGAAGCCGACCGTGAACCCTTGCCGCCGCCAGCCGCTTACGGTTTCGCGCAGTGTCTCGACGGTCCGCGCGACGGGAAGAGCGTCTGTCTCGGCCATGATGAACGGATTAACCTTTCGGCTTAAGCCTGCTTGTGAACCGGGCGGCAAATCCTGCCGTGCCAGTGTCGGCTTATGACGCCCAGCCTCATCCTTCGTCCAGTCGCGGTCCTCGTTTCAGGCGTCGTCCTGAACGCCTGC
>CALSBO010000050.1:0-23435 GCA_943373195.1 Brevundimonas vancanneytii | reverse complement strand
ATCCTGGCCGAGACGGACCTGACCCCCGCCGCCCACCTGACCTGCGTCGAGGCCAGCCGCGCCGAGGCCGATGCGGTGATCGACGGCTACAAGGCCGCGGGCGTGCGCCATATCGTGGCCCTGCGCGGCGATCCGCCCGCGGGCGACGGCATCGGCGGGGCCTATGTCCCGCGCACCGACGGCTACGCCAACGCCACCGAACTGACCGCCGCTGTGGCCGCCCGGGGCGGGTTCGAGATCAGCGTCGGCTGCTATCCCGAAGGCCACCCCGAGAGCCCGTCGATCGCCCACGACATCGAGGTGCTGAAGGCCAAGGTGGACGCCGGCGCGACCCGGGCGATCAGCCAGTTCTTCTTCGACATCGACGCCTTCCTGCGCTTTCGCGATCGGGTGCGGGCGGCGGGCGTGACGATTCCGTTGGTTCCCGGGATCATGCCGGTGTCCAATTTCGGCGGGCTGAAGCGGATGTCGGCGGGCTGCGGCGCCAGCGTGCCGGACTGGCTGGCGGCCCATTTCGAGGGACTGGACGACGACCCGGAAACCCGCCGGCTGATCGCCGCCTCGGTGGCCGCCGAGACCTGCGCCCGGCTGCAGGAAGAGGGGTTCGCCGACTTCCACTTCTACACCCTGAACCGCGCCGACCTGGTCTATGCGATCTGCCGGGTGCTGGGCGTGCGGGAGGCCGCCCGTGCGTGACCTGAACAACCCCTCCACCGCTTCGCGGTCCCCCTCCCCATTCGCTTCGCGAACAGGGAGGAGACAGGTCGCGCCGACGTGTCTCCTCCCCATCGCAGATGGGGAGGGGGACCGCGAAGCGGTGGAGGGGCAGGCCTTTTGCGCCGAAGTGACCCGATGACCCGCGCCGACCGCATCGCCGCCCTGCACCGCGCCGCCGCCGAGCGGATCCTGGTGCTGGACGGCAGCTGGGGGGTGATGATCCAGCGGCGCGAACTGCCCGAGGCCGGGTTCCGCGGGGCGCGCTTCGCCGCCTTCAACGTCCAGATGAAGGGCAACAACGACATCCTGTGCCTGACCCGGCCGGACGTCGTCACAGACCTGCACGACCAGTATTTCGCCGCCGGGGCCGACATCACCGAGACCAACACCTTCTCGGCCACCACCATCGCCCAGGACGACTACCGGCTGGACGAACAGGCGGTGTGGGACATCAATCTGGAGGGGGCGAAACTGGCCCGCGCCTCGGCCGACCGCTGGACGGCGAAGGAGCCGCACAAGCCGCGCTTCGTCGCCGGCGCCATCGGTCCGACCAACCGGATGCTGTCGATGTCGTCGGACGTCAACGACCCCGGCGCTCGGCTGGTGACGTTCGACCGGATGTACGCCGCCTACAGCCATCAGGTGCGGGCGCTGCATGCGGGCGGCGTCGACCTGTTCCTGATCGAGACCATCACCGACACCCTGAACTGCAAGGCGGCGATCAAGGCCATCCTCGATCTCGCCGACGAGGGGCTGGAGGCGCTGCCGATCTGGATTTCGGGGACCATCGTCGACCGGTCGGGCCGAACGCTGAGCGGCCAGACGGCCGAGGCCTTCTGGAACAGCGTGCGCCATGCGCGGCCGTTCGCCGTCGGCTTCAACTGCGCCCTGGGCGGCGAGCTGATGCGGCCCTTCATCGCCGAACTGAGCCGCGTCGCCGACACCCTGGTCGCCGCCTATCCCAACGCCGGCCTGCCCAACGCCATGGGCGATTATGACGAACAGCCGCACGAGACGGCCCATTTCATCGAGGAATGGGCGCGGTCGGGTCTGGTCAACATCGTCGGCGGCTGTTGCGGCACGACGCCGGAGCATATCCGGCACGTGGCGGACGGGGTGGCGGGCCTGCCGCCGAGGGAGATCCCGGAGCGGCCCGTGGCGATGCGGCTGTCGGGGCTGGAACCGTTCGAGCTGGTGGCGTGAGACCCACCTTCGTCAACGTCGGGGAGCGGACCAACGTCACCGGCTCGGCCAAATTCCGCAAGCTGGTGGTCGAGGGCGACTATGCCGCTGCCCTGGATGTGGCGCGGCAGCAGGTCGAGGCGGGGGCCTCGGTCATCGATGTGAATATGGACGAGGGGCTGCTGGACGGCGTCGTCGCCATGCGCACCTTCCTCAACCTGATCGCGGCCGAGCCCGACATCGCCCGGGTGCCGGTGATGATCGACAGCTCCAAATGGGAGGTGATCGAGGCGGGCCTGAAATGCGTCCAGGGCAAGCCGATCGTCAATTCCATCTCGATGAAGGCGGGCGAGGCCGAGTTCCGGGAGCAGGCGGTGAAATGCCTGCGCTACGGGGCCGCCGTGGTGGTCATGGCCTTCGACGAACGGGGGCAGGCCGACACCGCCGCGCGCAAGATCGAGATCTGCACCCGGGCCTATCGCATCCTGGTGGACGAGGTCGGCTTCCCGCCCGAGGACATCATCTTCGATCCCAACATCTTCGCCGTGGCGACGGGGATCGAGGAGCATGACAACTACGCGGTCGACTTCATCGAGGCGACGCGGGCGATCAAGGCGACCCTGCCCCATGCCCGGGTGTCAGGCGGGGTGTCGAACGTGTCGTTCAGCTTCCGCGGCAACGAGCCGGTGCGGCGGGCGATCCACGGGGTGTTCCTGTACCACGCCATCCAGGCGGGCATGGACATGGGCATCGTCAACGCCGGCGACCTGCCGGTCCATGACGACATCGATCCGGTGCTGCGCGAGGCGGTCGAGGACGTGATCCTGAACCGGCCGCGGCGGACCCATGTGACCAACACCGAACGGCTGGTGGAGATCGCCCCCGACTACAAGGGCGAGAAGGGCGCGGCGCGGGTCGTGGACCTGACCTGGCGCGAGGCCCCGGTGGGCAAGCGGATCGAATACGCCCTGGTGCACGGCGTCACCGAATTCATCGAGGCGGATACGGAAGAGGCGCGGCTGGGGGTCGAACGGCCGCTGCACGTCATCGAAGGGCCGCTGATGGACGGGATGAACGTGGTCGGCGACCTGTTCGGCGCGGGCAAGATGTTCCTGCCGCAGGTGGTCAAGTCGGCGCGGGTGATGAAACAGGCCGTGGCCTGGCTGGAGCCCTTCATGGAGGCCGAGAAGACGGGAAAACCCCGACAGCAAGCCGGGCGCATCCTGATGGCCACGGTCAAGGGAGACGTCCACGACATCGGCAAGAACATCGTGGGCGTCGTGCTCCAGTGCAACAATTACGAGGTCATCGACCTGGGCGTCATGGTCCCGGCGGACCGGATTCTGGACGCCGCGGTCGAGCATGGGGTCGACATCATCGGCCTGTCGGGCCTGATCACGCCGTCGCTGGACGAGATGGTCTTCGTGGCCAGTGAAATGGAACGCAGGGGTTTGAACATGCCCCTCCTGATCGGCGGGGCGACCACCAGCCGCACACATACGGCGGTGAAGATCGAGCCGCGCTATCGCAGCGGTTCGACCACCTATGTCGTGGACGCCAGCCGGGCGGTGGGCGTGGTCGCGGGCCTGCTGTCGCCGACCGAGAAGGCGCGCAACGCGGCGGCGACGCGCGACGAATACATCCGCATCCGCGAGCAGTTCGCGCGCGGTCAGGAGGTCAAGGCGCGGGCGAGCCTGCCCGCCGCGCGCGAGAACCGCTTCCGGCCTGACCCGGCGACGCCCCCGCCCTGCAAGCCCCGGTTCCTCGGCGCGCGCGCCTTCGACAGCTGGGATTTGCAAGACCTGGCCGACCACATCGACTGGACGCCCTTCTTCGCCAGCTGGGAGTTGATCGGCCGCTATCCGCAGATTCTGGACGACGAGATCGTCGGCGAGGCCGCGCGCGACCTGTTCAGGGACGCCCGGGCCATGCTGAAGCGGATCGTGGACGAGACATGGTTCACGGCCCGGGGCGTGGTCGGCTTCTGGCCCGCCAATGCGGTGGGCGACGATGTGGTGGTCTGGGCCGACGAGACCCGGACCATTGAGCGGGTGCGCTTCCACACCCTGCGCCAGCAGATCAAGAAGTCGAACGGCAAGCCCAACCTGGCCCTGTCGGACTTCGTGGCCGAGGCGGGCGAGGACTGGATCGGGGCCTTCGCTGTCACCGCGGGCCACGGCGAGCTGGAGATCGCGAAACGGTTCAAGGACGCGGGCGACGACTATTCGGCCATTCTGGCCACGGCCCTGGCCGACCGGCTGGCGGAAGCGTTCGCGGAAGCCCTGCACAAGACGGTGCGGACCGAACTGTGGGGCCACGCGCCGGACGAGGCGACGACGGTCGAGGATCTGATCGCCGAAAACTATCAGGGCATCCGCCCGGCCCCCGGCTATCCTGCCCAGCCGGACCACACCGAAAAGGCCACGCTGTTCAACCTGTTGCAGGCGGAAGCCAACGCGGGCATGGCGCTGACCGAGAGCTTCGCCATGACGCCGCCGGCCTCGGTCTCGGGCCTGTATTTCGGTCATCCGGAGAGCCACTATTTCGGCGTCGGCAAGATCGACCGCGACCAGGTGGAGGACTATGCCCGCCGCAAGGGCTGGGACGTCGCGACCGCCGAACGCTGGCTGTCGCCGATCCTCAACTACGACCCGGACGGCGCGGCGCGGGTGGCCGCGGCCTGATCGGCGCCTTGGCCGGACCGGCGGGGTGATCTAACAAGTCTGGACGCCGGGCGAGGTCCGGCGTGGTCCCGATTCATCGTCAGACTGGAGCCCGCATGCGCCCTTCGCCTTCCGACAAGCGGCGCGGGTGGCACTGGAGCGACTATTGGCGGAGCGGCCGCACCGACGTGATGACGGTGCAGACGGCCGCGGGTCCGGTCGCCTTCGACACCCAACCGATCTGGGCCGCCTGGTTCAACGGCTTTCGGGACGGCGCCGCCCTGCTCGATCTGGCGACCGGCAACGGGCAGGTCGCGGGCTACGCGAGCGGCGCGGCCGCCGCGGCCGGCAAGGCGTTCGCGGTGACCGGCGTTGACTATGCCGATGTGGCGGCGGCCAGCGCGCGCCCGCCGGCCGGGTGTCAGCTGCTGGGCGGCGTAGCCCTGGAACAGTTGCCGTTCGCGGCGGCGACGCTCGACGGCGCCTCTTCCCAGTTCGGGATCGAATACGCCGACACGCGGGCGGCGCTGCTGGAACTGGGGCGGGTGCTGAAACCCGGCGGTCGGGCGCTGATGCTGATCCACCATGCCGACAGCGTCATCACCCGGCAGACGGCGGACCAGATCGCGGCCTATGATGCGGTGCTCGGGAAATCCGGCGCGATCCGCCACGCCCGCCGCGCCTTCACGGCCCATCTGAAGGGCCGGGCGGAGACGACGGCGGAAGACGCGCTGCGGGAGGCGGTGCAGCGGGCGACGGAACGGCTGGAGCCGGCCCCGGCGTTCGAGCCGGTGCGCTATATGGTCGGCTATCTGGACGACCTGGCGCGCGGGGTCGCTTCCTACGAGCCGACCAGCGCCCTCGCCCGGCTCGATGTGTTCGAGGCGGGCAATGCGGCGTGGCGGCATCGCCAGCAGAGTCAGACCCAGGCGGCGCTGGACGGGTCCGGCCTGGACGTATTCATCCAGCGGGCCGCCCGTGCCGGGCTGGCGGCGACGGAACGCACGGAACTGAACGACGCCGGGGGTCAGTTGATCGGATGGCGGGTCGCGTTCCGAAAGAGTGACTAGTGATTAGTGATTAGTGAGTGGTGATTGGTGATTGGTGAGTAGCGGGGAGATCGAGAAACTGCGCGATTTCAGGAAACAATCAATTCTAATCACTAATCACTACTCACTACTCACTACTCACTGCTCACTACTCACCAATCACCACCTACTCCAGCCCCACGTCGGCCGGCGTGGCCGGCGGGGTGGTGATGTTCAGGCGGATGCGGCGCGCGGCGTGTTCGCAGCGGCCGGGCAGGCCGAAGAACAGGCCGAAGGCCTGGCTGCGCACCGCCTCTTCCTGACCGATCAACGGGACCCATTTGGCCGCGGCCTCGTCAGCGGCCGCGCGGGCGGCGGCGCGGGAGGCGGCGCTCTGGCGCGGCTCGGCGGCGTTCAGGGCGGCGCGGAAATCGGCCGCCTCCAGCTTGCCGAGGCGGATGATGTCCAGATCCAGCGGATCGCCGTTCGTCAGGGTCTCGCCGAGGGCGACGTGACCGTTCACCAGGGCCTCGCACCAGGCCACCAGCGGATAGTCGGCCTCGGGCGCGCCGCGGGGCATGGGGTTGGCGTAGGCCACGGCCTCGCGGAAACGCTCGGTCTCGACCGCCTCGTCGCCGGGCGCGGTGGCCATGACGCCGGCGTCCTGCGGCCGCGGCGGCGTCTGGAAGGCGAGGACGAGGGCGGCGGCGAGGCTGAGCAGCATGAGTAGGCCTGGGTTGGTTCGAGAGAAATATCCGGCCGCAACGCTTGGCGGTGGGCAATGGTTTTTCCGAGGCAGGCGCCGTGACAACAGAAAAGGCTGAATCCCTATCCGGTGTTGGTGGCCCAGCCAACAATCCCATTCATTCCGCTCATCCCCGCGAACGCGGGGATGAGCGGACAAAAGAGAAACGCTGAATTCCGGCACCGACACTCAACGGGAATACGGCCAAAGAAAAGGGCGGCGGACCCGAAGATCCGCCGCCCAGGATGTTCTCGAAGTCAGGCCCTAGAAGTTGGCGGTGACACCGAAGAAGAAGTAACGGCCCAGCGCATCGTACAGCTGCGGGTAGGTGTTGCCGTTGCCGGTCGTACCCACGTTGTAGGAGATCTGCGGGTCGTTATCGAACACGTTGTTGACACCGGCCCGGAGCCTGACGGTCTCCATCAGCTGCCAGGTCGCCGCCAGGTCGAAGTAGTTCTCGGCTTCGAAGCGGCGGTCGAGACGGGGAACCACGACGTTGCCGGGATAGGTCTCGGTCTGGGCGTCGTTGTTCGCCTCGCCGTAGTAGCGCCACGTCCCCGAGATGTCGATATCCCACGGCGTCACCCAGGTCGCCCGCGAACGGTGCCGCCATTCGGGGTTGCTGGTTCCGCAGATCGAACCGAACCGGCCGGCGCAATCGACCACGGCGCCCGGACCGCCGGTGCCGCTGTCGAAGACCAGTTCCTCCAGCCAGGTGCCGACGAACGAGAGCTGCATCGAGCCCATGTTCGCCATGCCCAGGTCGTCGAACTCAAAACCGTAGTTGGCGTTGACATCGACCCCGGCGGTTTGAAGGCCGCCGATGTTGTTGTTCAGGTTCTGGACAAAGCCGTTGCCGATCCACAGGGCGCCGTTGGACGTGTTCCGGTTGATCCGCGAGCAGGCGGCGGCGTCGCCGCTGACGTAGCAGAGGTTCAGCGTATTGGCGGCGCCGACCGTCTGGATGGCCTGCGCCACTTCGATTTTGAAGTAGTCCACCGAGATGTTGAAGCGCGGCACGAAGCTGGGCTGGAAAACGACGCCGTAGGTGAAGGTGTCGGCCTCTTCCGGATTCAGGTTCGGGTTGCCGCCCGTCAGTTGGTTATACTGGCCCGCCGGACTGTTCAGGGCGCCGCTGGTCGATTCGGCCGCGGTGACCTGGTGAGCGCCCGCGCCGATACAGCCGGCGGCCACGGGTCCGGTCGTCGCGTCGCAGGGATCGCGAGCGATGTCGAAGAGGCCGAGGCCCTGGGCCGAGAACAGGTTGATCACGTTGGGCGCCCGCACAGCGCGCGAATAGCTGGCGCGGAAGCGGATGTCCTCGATCGGGGCATAGTCGCCGCCGATCTTGTAGGTGTCGGTGCCGAAATTGGCGTACTCGGACCGACGATAGGCGGCGTCGATCGAGGCCGAATAGGCCCAGGGCTGATCGTCGGCCAGCGGGATCTGGATTTCGCCGAAGACTTCGGCGACGTCGGTGCTGCCCGCGAGACCGATCGTGGGCCCGCCTTGACCGGCGCCGTCGCCGGAGGCGAAGGCGGCGTCGGTCGTGGTGCTGAGCGCGTCGCGGCGATACTCGGCGCCGAACGCGACCTGAACGTTGCTGGCGGCCGTCGGCATCGACCAACCCGTGTCGCCCGTGACGGCGGCGGTCACGATCTGTTGAGTCGTTTCGCCGCGCTGGATCAGCGGGATCTGCAGGTAATCGAGGGCCGCCTGAGTGACGCCGCCCAGGATGAAGATGTCGTAGGGGACGCAGTTCGGGTCGGTGCCGTTGACGACCGAGCGGCAGGTCGGGGTGCCGGCGACGTTGACCACGTCGAGGGCGCGACCCAACCGGGTGGTCGAGAAGTCGTTCATATAGGTCCGGGCCAGGGCGACGCGCGAGTATTGCGCGGCGATGTCGTAGTTCCAGCCCTCGGCCAGTTCGCCGCGAACTCCGACCACACCGCGATAGGAGGTGTAGTTCAGATCGTCCTGACGACCGCCGCCTTCCACGTTGCGGCGCCCGATGTACATGACGCGGCGGGTGTCGGCCGCGATGTCAGCCGCGGTACAGCCGATGGTCGTGGCCTGCTGGGCCCCGAGCAGCGGGTTGCCGCAGTTGATGTCGGACGTGCTGAAGAAGTTGCCCGACGGCGCGATCTGGCTGACCGAGCGATAGTCGGCGAACATCAGCTGGGCGAAGACTTCCGCCTTGTCGTTCAGCTCGTAACGGCCGAAGGCGCCCAGGGTGTAGCGCTCGTCGGGGCGCTGATAATAGTTCAGCGGGCCGTAGTTGTAGTTGTTCAGGTTGCCGTTGAACGGAACGAAGGTCCGGCCGGCGCCCAGGGTCGAGTTGAAGCCGGGGCCGCCGCCGAAGTCGGTGAAACGGCCCGGGAACGAGGTGCCCGAACCGCCGCAGGTGTAGTCCTGGCTGCCCGCGCCCGTGGCCACGGCCGGACGGGCGATGGCGCAGGTCGAATAGTCGCGGTCGCGCTGCAGGATCGGGTTGTTGTTGCGATACCCCACATAGGCGGTGATGTTGCCGCGGCCGTCGGGCGCCGAGACGCCCATGGTGACGTTGATCGAGCGGCTTTCACCGTCGGAGACGTTGTCGTCCGGCAGGGCGAACTGCGACGGATTGGTCGCGCCGCGGGCGGCGATGACCGCGCGCAGGTTGCCGACGCCGTCATAGTCGTTGTTGTGCTGATAGAAACCGTACTGGGCGTCGATCTGCAGGCCTTCGAAGTCCTTCTTCATGATGAAGTTGACGACGCCGGCCACGGCGTCCGAGCCGTAGACGGCGGAGGCGCCGCCGGTCAGGACTTCGACGCGCTCGACCAGCTGTTCGGGAATCTGGTTGAGGTCCGCCGCCGGGTCGTTGGGCGAGCCGTAGCCCATCCGGCGGCCGTTGATCAGCACCAGGGTGCGCGACGAACCGAGGTTGCGCAGCGAAACCGTCGCGGTGCCCGACGCGCCGTTCGAGACGGTCGAGTTCTGGGCGGCGAAGGCTTGCGGCAGTTGCGAGATCAGGTCTTCGACCCGGGTCACGCCGGCGACGTCGATGTCCTCGCCGGTCACCTGGGTCACAGGGCTGGTGGTGACCAGGTTGGTCTGAGGAATGCGCGAACCGGTGATGATGACATCGTCAAGGTCCTGCGGATCCTGCGCATCCTGCGCCATGGCGGGCGCGGCGAAGGCGAGAGCGGCGAATCCGCCGATCATCGTCGTCGACAGCAGCCGATTACGGATTTTCTGGGTTCTCAAGGTCGTCTCCTGATGTTCGACGCGTCCGATGTTTCGGATCGTCGCGGCCTTAGATTTGGAATATTCCCTTCCCCCGCGACGGAATCCCGACCGCAGTTGAGGAAGGTTATGCGCTGCTGCGCTGCATTCGCCAGCCAAATTACACAGCGGTAATCCTGTCGAAGCGTGACTGTCGTATTTAGGCCACGATACCGACACAGGCGGGGCGAGACCCCCGGAGTTGACCCCGCAGCCGTCTTGTCCGAGTGAAGTCAGGCGCCGCAGGGCGACCGTTCAGCGAGGTTTGAGCCATGTCATTGATTTCCGGCCTCGCCGCCGTCGCGGCGGCTTCCGCCCTCTCGGGCCAGGCGGTTCCGGTCCAGGACCGCCCCGAGACGCTGGAGCGCCTGATGGCCTGCCGAGGCATAGCGGACAGCGCGGCGCGGCTGGCCTGTTACGACGCGGCCGCGGGCGCGCTCGACTCGGCTCAACAACAGGGCGAGCTGGTGGTCCTCGACCGGGCCGGGGTCGCCGAGACCCGCCGCCAGCTGTTCGGTTTCCAGATGCCGGCCCTGCCCCGCCTGTTCGGACAGGACGGCGGGACGGAGATCGAATCGATCGAATCGACCCTGCAGAGCGCCTCGCTGGTCGGCGAAGGCCGCTGGGTCTTCCGCCTGGCGGACGGCGGGGTGTGGCGCCAGATCGATTCCGAACGCGTGCGCTTCCAGAATCGCCCCGGCGAGGCCGTGCGGGTCCGCAAGGCGAGCCTCGGCAGCTTCCTGCTGACCGTCGGCGGCAGCCGGGCGGTTCGGGTGCGGCGGGAATAGACGTGACGCCGCGCCCCCTGTCGCCGACGGTCTGGACCTCGGCGCAACTGTCTCCCGACGCCCTGCCCGCCCTGGCGGCCTCCGGCGTGGTCCGGGTGATCAGCAACCGCCCTGACGGCGAGGAGCCGGGCCAGCCCTCGGCCGCGGAGATGGAGGCCGCCGCGCGGGACGCGGGGCTGGCCTTCGCCTGGATTCCCGTGTCGGGCCTGCCGGGTCCCGGTCAGGCCGCGGCCGTGGCCGATTTGCTGGCCGACGGGGCGCCGACGGTCCTGTTCTGCCGTTCAGGCATGCGCTCGGCGGCGGTCTGGGCCATGGCGGAGCGGCTGGGCGGCGCGGACGCCGACGATCTTCGCGCGGCCGCCGCCGCCGCGGGCCATGATCTGGGCCGGGTTCCGCTGTGACGGGTCAACGCAGGATGGCGGCCCGGCTCGCATAGGGCGCCGGTTCCGGGGTGCAGGACGCCGCGGCGAGCTGCATCGCCATGAGACACAGGAAGGCCGCCGCAATGGGCTGGAGCCGATTTGAGACAGCCAGGGCGATGGAAACGGCCACGTCGGACACTCCGCGGAAGGTTACCGAAATCCTAACGCAAGCCTCGGGCCGCGCCCGATGATCCCGTTCGTGCGCCTTCAGGACGCCGTCCACGGGCGGGCGGAAACGGTCTCGCCGCTGATCCGGCGGGTGATCGCGAACAATCCGGGACCCTTCACCTACACCGGGACCGGAACCTATGTGATCGGACGGGCCGGGGCCGGGGCGGGGGTGGCGGTGATCGACCCGGGTCCGCTGGACGAGGCCCATCTGGCCGCGCTGCTGGCGGCGGTCGAGGGCCAGAGCGTCAGCCACGTGCTGGTGACCCACACCCACCGCGACCACGCCCCCCTCGCCCGCCCCTTCGCCGCGGCGGTCGGGGCGCCGATCCTGGCCGCCCGCCCGCCGTCGCGCACGGTTCACGCCTCGACCAGCCTCGACGAGGACGAGGACGAGACCTTTTCGCCCGACATCGTGCTGACGGGGGGCGAGCGGCTGGAAGGCGACGGCTGGACGATCGAGGCGATGGCCACGCCGGGTCACGCCTCGAACCACTTGGCCTTCGTGCTGCAACCGGAGAACGCCCTGTTCAGCGGGGATCACGTCATGGGCTGGTCCACCACCGTGGTCGCGCCGCCCGACGGCGACATGACCGCCTATATGGCCAGTCTGGAGGCGGTGAGCGCGCGCGGCTTCTCGACGATCTGGCCGACGCACGGCGCGCCGATCACCGAACCGGGACCGTTTCTGGAGGCCTACAAGGCGCACCGGCTTGAGCGCGAGGCCCAGGTTCTGGCCCGGCTGGCGGCCGGAGACCGGCGCATCGCGGAGATGGTCCCCGTCCTCTACGCCGCGGTGGATGCGCGGCTGTGGCCGGCGGCCAGCCTGTCGGTCTGGGCCCATCTGATCGCGCTGGAGCGGGCGGGACGGGTGCGGGCGCGCCCCGGCCCGGCGATCGACGCCGACTGGACTTCGGCCTGACCTCAGCCCGCGGCGCGCAGGGTCCCGCTGATGGCGGTCGCCATGCGGCAGGCCTCGCCGCCGTGGGGGCGGTGGTCGCGGGCGGCGACGCGGATGTCGGTGCGGCCCGGACGGATGCGGATGACCGCGTCGTGGTCGACCCCGAACCAGAATCCCTCGCGGCTGCCGTCGGCCCGCGCCACGCCCGCGCCGCGCAGGGTGAAACCGGCCTGTTCCAGCGCATGGATGGCCGCGGTCGGCGCGACCTGACGCATGACCGGAAGCGCGCCGGGGCAGGCCTCGACGCCCACGGCGGGACCCGGTCCCCGCCCGCGCCGCTCGTCGCCGAGGCCGCCGAACCCGGGGACCTCGGCCAGATCGGTGCTGACGTTCTCGACCGGCCCGGCGGCGAAGCGCGCCTTCTGCCAGACGAAGCCGCCGAGGGTCCCGCCGGCGACCAGCGCGGCCGTCAGGGCCACGCCGCCCAGCGTGCGGAAATCGCCGAACGACAGGACGAGCGCGCCCAGCGCCGCCGCCGCGCCCACGAAGGCCAGTCCCCAGCCCGCCTGCATCGTCAGCAGGTCATAGCCGGTCTCCACCGGCCAGGCTCCGACGCGGGTTCCGAGCGCGCCGACCAGCACGAGCAGCGGGGCGGCGACGGCCAGGGCCGCCAGCGCCTGGACCCATCCGGCGCCGGACGCGCGCCGCGCCATCGCCTCAGGCCCCCGCCGTCGGCAGGCGGTAGTCCTTCAGCCGTTCGCGCAGCAGTTTCTTGTCGATCTTGCCGGTAGCCCCCAGCGGGATGTCGTCCACGAACACCACGTCGTCGGGCATCCACCATTTGGCGATCTTGCCCTGCAGGAAGTCCAGGTGCTCCTGCTTGTTCTGGACCTGATCGGGCTTGAGCTTGACGATGAGCACGGGCCGTTCGTCCCATTTCGGATGGGCGGCGCCGATGACGGCGGCCAGTTCGACCCTGGGGTGACCCACGGCGATGTTCTCGATCTCGATCGAGCTGATCCATTCGCCGCCGGACTTGATCACATCCTTGGCGCGGTCGGTGATCTGCATGAAGCCCTGTTCGTCGATGGTCGAGACGTCGCCGGAATCGAAGAAGCCTTCGTTGTCGAGGATCTCGCCGCCCTCGCCCTTGAAATAGGCCGCCGAAATCGTGGGACCCTTGATCATCAGCCGGCCGTAGGTGTGGCCGTCGTGGGGCATTTCCTGACCGGCGTAGTTCTTCAGCTTGAGTTCCACGCCCAGCGGCGGCGTGCCCTGTTTGACCCGCCATTTCATCTGCTCGTCATAGGGCAGCGCCCTCAGTTCGGGCGGCAGGTTGGAGAGGGTGCCGATCGGCGAGGTCTCGGTCATGCCCCAGCCCTGCAGGACCTCGACGCCGAACTCTTCCTGGAAGGCGCGGATCAGGCTTTCGGGCACGGCCGATCCGCCGATCAGCACCTTCTTGACCGTCGGGATTTTCAGATCGTTGTCGCGCAGATGGGTCAGCAGTCCCTGCCAGACCGTGGGCACGGCGGCCGAGAAGGTCACGCCCTCGCTCTCGATCAGCTCATAGATGGCCTCTCCGTCCATGCGCGCGCCCGGCATGACCAGGGTCGCGCCCGACGCCGGTCCGGCGAAGGCGATGCCCCAGGCGTTGGCGTGGAACATCGGCACCACCGGCAGGATCACCTCGCTCGGCGACGGCCCCAGCACGGTGGACTGCATGCCCAGCAGCGTATGGATGAAGTTCGAGCGGTGGGAGTAGAGCACGCCCTTGGGATTGCCGGTCGTGCCGGAGGTATAGCAGAGGCCGCAGGCCGTCAGTTCGTCGAACCCGCCCCAGACGGCGTCGTCGGACGCTGAGCCCAGCAGGGCCTCATAGCATTCCGCCCCGGGCAGTTTGGTCGCCGGCATGGTCAGTTCATCGGTCATGACCACGACGCGCTCGACCGACGGACAGTGCGGCAGCAACGCCTCCAGCAGCGGGATGAAGGTCAGGTCGACGAAGATGACGCGGTCTTCGGCGTGGTTGATGATGTAGATGAGCTGCTCGGGGAACAGGCGCGGGTTGAGGGTGTGGCAGATCGCGCCCATCCCCATGATGCCGTACCAGACCTCCATGTGCCGGCTGGTGTTCCAGGCCAGAGTGGCGATGCGGTCGCCGACCTTGACGTCCCAGCCCTTCAGCACGCTGGTGACGCGCTTCGCCCGGGCGTGGATCTCCGCATAGGTGGTGCGGACGATCGGCCCCTCGACCGAACGGGTCACCACCGAGCGGTGGCCGTGCCAGTTCTTCGAATGGTCCAGGATCTTGTCGACCGTCAGCGGCCAGTCCTGCATCAAACCCAGCATCACGATCCCTCACGACGACGCCTGCTTGCCGAGGCGCTTGACCGTCACGCTATCGGCGCGGTCGGCGATAAGCAACGTGACGCGAGGTCACCCTGACCCGCGCCCCGTTTGGCGAAACGGCTTCGGCGGTCCTAGAAGCGGTTCATGCCCATCCTCATCGCCATCACCGGCGGCTCCGGCTCCGGCAAGAGCACCCTCGCGGAAGCCCTGGTCTCGGCCCTGCCCGGCGGCGCGGCGGTGCTGCTGCGCGAGGATTCCTACTATCGCGACGCCGCCGGACTGCCGGATTTCGACCCGGCCACGTTCGACTTCGACGATGTGACCGCGCGCGACCACGCGCTGATGATCCGCGACCTGGCCGAGCTCAAGGCCGGGCGCGACGTCGTGGCGCCGATCTATTCCTTCATCCATCACGGGCGCGAGCCGGGCGGCGAGCCGGTGCGGGCGGCGCAGGTCGTCATCGTCGAGGGCACCCATGTGCTGTGCACCCCCGGCCTTGTGACCCTGTTCGACATCCGGGTCTTCGTCGACACCCCGGCCGACATCCGCTTCATTCGCCGCCTGTTGCGCGACCAGACCGAGCGGGGCCGCACGGCGGATTCGGTGATCGCGCAATATCTGGCCACCGTGCGGCCCGGACACGAGCGGTTGACCGAGCCCTCGCGGGTGAACGCGGACTTCATCGTCGCCGACGCCACGGCCGCCGTCCGCCTGGAAGACCCGCAGGCCGTGGTGCGGCTGGCCGCGCCGGTGCTGGCTCATCCGCTGCTGGCCCCCCTTGTCGGCGGATAAGGCGAGAACATCGTTCCGCGGCCCTTGACCCGCTGCGGCGCCCCGGCCACCTGTACCGAAAAGCGAGCGAATCTCTCATGCACGGCCCCGGCGTCGGCCTTTCCGCCCCCATCGATCCCAAACGGCAGGCGATCCTCCGACACGCGCGCAAGGCCTTTGTCAGCGAGGGCTACGCCGCGACCAAGATCGAGCCGATCGCGCGCGAGGCGGGGGTGTCGACCGCGACGCTCTATTCCCTGTTCGACGGCAAGGCCCAGCTGTTCTCCGCCGTGATCGACGACGCCGCCGAGGATTTCGGCCGCCAGATGGCCTGGGTCGGCTCCATCGAGGGCGACGCGCGCCAGCAACTGATCAGCTTCGCCGCCGCCTATGCCGACTTCATGGCCGACCCCTTCGTCCGGTCGGTGTTCCGGCTGGTCATGGCCGAACGCCCGCGGTTCCAGGCCGTGGCGCGGCGCTTCTTCGACAAGGGCCGGGCAGCCTTCGGCGCGACCCTGATCGACATTCTGGTCGCCCAGTCCAAATCCGGCGCCCTCAAACCGATCGAGCGGCCGTCATGGGCGGCGGGGCATCTGATGGGGATGGTCGAACACCCGGTCTTCTTCGTGCCCCTGGTCACCGGCGACGAAATTCTGGTCCGGCGTTCGAACGCCGAGATCGTCGAGGATGCGGTGGACGCCTTCCTGGCGCGCTGGAGCGCCTGACCGCTCAGGGCTGGAGCCGCGTCCGCGTCCAGCCTTCGCCGCTCCGCTCGAACCGCAACCGGTCGTGCAGGCGGAACGGACGGTCGCGCCAGAATTCGACGCTGCCGGGGATCACGCGCCAACCGGTCCAGCGCTCGGGCCGGGGCACGTCCGCGCCCTCGAAACGGGCGGTCTCGCGCGCCACGGCGGCTTCCAGCGTCGCCCGGCTGTCCAACGGCCGGGACTGGTCCGAGGCCCAGGCCCCGATCCGGCTCGCGCGCGCGCGGCTGGCGAAATAGGCGTCGGCCTCGGCCTCGGTCACCGGCTCGATCGCCCCCCTGATCCGCACCTGACGGCGCAGCGACTTCCAGTGAAACAGCAGGGCCGCGCGGGGATGGACCGCCAGCTGCCCGCCCTTGGCGCTCTCGCGGTTGGAATAGAAGGTGAAGCCGCGCGCATCGACTTCCTTGAGCAACACCATCCGGCTGTCGGGCGCGCCGTCCGCGTCGACGGTCGACAGGGCCATGGCGTTGGCGTCGTTGGGCTCGGTCCGTTTCGCGTCGTCGAACCAGTCGAGGAACAGGCCGAACGGCTCCGTGCGGTCGAAGACGGTCTCGTCCGAATTGGCCGCCAGTGCGGCGGCGTATTGCTCCGCATACTCCTCGCGGGTCGGGCTGGGCGGGATCACGGGCGCGGTCATGGACTGCAGATAGCCCCTCGCGGCGCGGCTGGGGAGAGGCTTCGCGGTTAACCGGGCCTTGACCATGTGCAGGGCCTTAGTGCGCCGATGCGCGCCCGATCGCACCCCGAAGTCGCCTCGACCCGCGAGGCCTACGCCCTGCTCGGCCTCACCGGTCCGGCGGAGGGCGAGGCCCTGACGGCGGCGTTCCGCATCGCCATCAAGGCGGCGAGGCCCGAGGCGCAGGGCGGCAGCGAGGCCCGGTTCCGCCGCACCATCGCCGCCTGGCGGCTGATCCAGCGAGAGTCCGCGCCTCTGGCTCTGGCGGCGCCCGTGGCGCGGCCTGCGTCTCCCCCGGTGCTGGCGATCAGCCCGCTCGACGCCCTGGACGGCGGCGCGGTCGAGATCCGGCTCGGCGCGCGCACCTTGCGGGTCAGGGTTCCGGCCGGCCTTCGCACGGGCGAACATCTGCGGCTGAAGGCGGCGGGCGAGGACGGGGCCGACCTGTATCTGCCCGTGCTGGTGCGCGGCTCCCACGGGCTCAGCGCCGTCGGCGACGACCTTTACATGACCTGTCCGGTCTCTCCTCGCCTGCTCGAGGACGGCGGGCGGCTGGAGATCGAAACCCATGCGGGTCCGCGTTCGGCCTGGCTGGTGGCCGGTCATCAGCCGCTTCGGCTGCGGCTCAAGGGGCTGGGCCTTCCGGCGCGCGGGAAGCGGCCGCTGGGGCATCTGTTCGTAACCCTGCAACCGTCGCAGGACGCGCCCTCGGCGGCCGAGGACCTGCTGGTCCGCTTCACCCGCGTCTGGACGCCGGACCGGCTGGCGGCGTGAGATACCGCATCCATTGCATCGCCGCATCAAAACACGCATAATCTGATGCTGAAGGAGATGCGCGGTGAGAACCACCATCACGATCGACGATGAACTGCTCAGGGATGCGGCGGAGTTTTCCGGCCTGACCGAGAAATCGGCCATCATCAACCGAGCCTTGAAGATGATGGTCGAATGGGAGGCCTCACGGAGGCTCGCTGCCATGGGTGGGACCATGCCCGACATCGAGCTTCCGCGTCGACGTCGCCCAAGCGACTGGGAGCGGAACGATTAAGTTCGTTCTCGCCGACACTTCCGTCTGGATCGACCACTTTCGCGCGACCTCACCGGAGTTCGACGCCGAGCTACGCCGCAAGAATGTGCTCATGCACGAGTTCGTCAGGGGCGAGCTAAGCCTAGGAAATCTCGCAAGGCGGCGACTGACGCTGGCCATGCTGGACCGTCTGGACGGCATCTCTACCGCCCGCAGCAGTGAGGTGATGGAACTGGTCGAAGAGAACAAGCTGTTTGGGCGAGGCATAGGGTGGGTAGACGTGCATTTGCTCGCCTCATTGCGACTTCGTGCTGATGTCCGCCTTTGGACGCGCGACAAGCGCCTTTATCGGGCCGCCGAGGATCTGGGTTTCGCGGTCAGCGGGCTGCACTGACCATGTCCCACAACAGCTTCGGCCATCTGTTTCGCGTGACCACCTGGGGCGAGAGCCATGGGCCGGCGATCGGCTGCGTGGTCGACGGCTGTCCGCCGCTGATCCCCCTGACCGAAGCCGACCTTCAGCCGTGGCTGGACCGCCGCAAGCCCGGCGGCAGCCGCTTCGTCACCCAGCGGCAGGAGAGCGACACGGCGCGGATCCTGTCCGGCGTGTTTGACGACGGGAACGGGCTGGTGACCACGGGCGCGCCCATCGCCATCCAGATCGACAATGAGGACGCCCGCTCGAAGGACTATGGCGAGATCGCCCGCGCCTTCCGGCCCGGCCATGCGGACTACACCTACCAGGCCAAATACGGCGTGCGCGACCACCGCGGCGGCGGCCGGTCCTCGGCGCGCGAGACGGCGATGCGGGTCGCGGCGGGGGCGGTGGCGCGCAAGGTGCTGGGCGAGGCCGTGCGTATTCGCGCCGGGGTCGTCCAGCTGGGGCCGCACCGGATCGCGCCCGAAGCCGTGGATTTCGACGCGGTCCATGACAACGCCCTGTTCGCCGCTTCAGCCGAAGTGGTTCCGGCCTGGGAAGACTATCTGGACGGCGTGCGCAAGGCGGGGTCGTCGATCGGCGCGGTGGTGGCGCTGGAGGTCACGGGCCTGCCCGCCGGCTGGGGCGCGCCGCTCTATGGCAAGCTCGACGCCGAACTGGCGGCGGCGATGATGTCGATCAATGCGGTCAAGGGCGTCGAGATCGGCGCGGGCTTCGGCGCGGCCGAACTGTCGGGCGAGGCCAACGCGGACCAGATGCGGATGGGCGGGGACGGGCGGCCGGTCTTCCTGTCCAACCATGCGGGCGGGGTGCTGGGCGGCCTATCGACAGGCCAGCCGCTGACGGCGCGCGTGGCCTTCAAACCCACCTCCTCCATCCTGACGCCCGGCCGGACCATCACCC
Source organism: Brevundimonas vancanneytii (assembly GCA_943373195.1). Lineage (GTDB taxonomy): Bacteria > Pseudomonadota > Alphaproteobacteria > Caulobacterales > Caulobacteraceae > Brevundimonas > Brevundimonas vancanneytii_B. Next base: position 4,619 of record CALSBO010000050.1, on the reverse strand, counting down.
GCGACGGCGAAGAGACCGACCTGCGCACCAAGGGGCGGCACGACCCCTGTGTCGCCCTGCGCGGCGTGCCGGTGGTCGAGGCGATGGCGGCCTGTGTGCTGGCCGATGCGATGCTGAGGCACAGGGCGCAGGTGGGTTGATATCGGGCAGCGGATCGTATATACGAAATGATCGAGTTCGACCCGAAGAAGGACGAAGCGAATCTGATCAAACACGGCATATCATTCGTGCGCGCGGACGACATGGTGATCGATGCGATCTGGCCCGACCCCTATCCGAACGAACGAAGATGGCGCGCGTTCGGCAGGATTGACGGCAAACCTTTCTGTCTCGTCTTCACGCGAAGAGATGACCGCCGCCGCGCCATCAGCCTGAGGCGGGTGCACGCCAAGGAGTATTTGCGTCATGTCTGACATCGCCCGAAAACCCGGTGTCTTCGACGACGATTTCGAACCGGACCTGACCGATCCCGACAATCCCGAACTGACGGAAGAATTCTTCGCCGACGCCCTTCGTCCCGAGGAATTTCCGGAATGGGTTTTCGAGGCGTTTCCCAACACACCTCGTCCGGCGTCTCGCGGCCCGCAAAAAGCCGCCACCAAACGCCCCATATCCCTCCGCGTCGATGCCGACATCCTCGAGTCCTACCGCGCTGCCGGCCCCGGCTGGCAAGGCCGGATGAACGACGCGCTGCGCAAGGCCATGCCCGGCCGTTGACTCCCCCTTTCGGCCACTGACACTGTTGCCCATATGGACTCTGAACCGCGCGCCATACGATGCGCGCCTCTGTTGGGAGCACCCTCATGATCCACGTCCGCCCCTTCTCCAGCCTCGGCGGCGCGAACCACGGCTGGCTGAACGCGAAACACCATTTCTCCTTCGCCGGCTACCATGACCCGTCTCGCATGAGCTGGGGTCGGCTGCGGGTCTGGAACGACGATGAGATCGCCGCCCAGTCGGGCTTTCCACCCCACCCGCACTCGGACATGGAGATCGTCACCTATGTCCGCACCGGAGCCATCACCCATGAGGACTCCATGGGCAACCGCGGCCGCACCGGCGCCGGCGACGTTCAGGTGATGAGCGCGGGCACGGGCGTGCGCCACGCCGAGTTCAACCTCGAAAACGAGACGACGACCCTGTTCCAGATCTGGATCGAGACCGACCGGCCGGGCGCGAAACCCGACTGGGGCATGAAGCCGTTCCCGAAATCGGACCGGACCGGCAAGTTCGCGGTCCTGGCCTCGGGCGATCCGTCCGACGAGGCCCTCAACATCAACGCCGACGCCCGGGTGCTGGGCGCGACCCTGAAGGCCGGCGAGAGCCTGACCTATTCGTTGGCCGAGGGCCGCCGCGCCTATCTGGTGCCGGCGGTCGGAGCGGTCGATGTCAACGGCGTGGCCCTGAACGCCCGCGACGGCGCGGCGATCAAGGACGAGGCGGAGATTACGATCACGGCCAGGGACGAGGCGGAACTGGTGATGGTGGACAGCCGCTGACGCCGGGCGCTCGACGCCCGGGACAGTCAGGACCGACTAGGGGGCGCCGCTCCCGCCGGCCGGCGGGCGCGGCATGCGGATGACGACGCGGTCATTCAAGGGCTCATAGACGCCATCCGCGGTCGGTCGGGCCGGCACGGCCTCGCCGAGGGCTTCTGTCCTGATCTGTCGGCTGGCGACGCCGCGGGCGATGAGAGCGTCCCGGACGACGGTGGCCCGCCTTTGCGCCAAAGCCACATTGGCGGCGGCATCTCCCAGCGTCGAAGTGTGACCCTCGACCCGGAGCGGCCCGCTCGACGAGCGCAGCATGAAGGCCATGGAGTCGATGTTATCCAGCGCTGTGCTGTTCATCCGGGCGGCGTCACGGTCGAAATAGACCACCACCTCAATGTCCGGCGCGGCCGTCTGGGGACCAATGGCGACGGTCACCAGCAACAAGGGGACGATCCAGAGCATGAACCCGGTCTCCACGACGCCGCGGCGTCTGACTATTTGAAGTTGTGATACGGCGAGAGGCTTGTCAATCCGCCGCGGAGGCGCGCGCCGCCCAAAACGAAAACCCCGCCCGGATCGCTCCGGGCGGGGTTCTTTCTGGCTGCTTCAAGCCGTCAGTGCGTCGCCACCGCCGCGCCCGGGTCCTGGGCCGGCGGGGCGGCCGGGAGGGGGTCGGTCGCCTCGTCCCATTCGACGGGGGTCAGGCCGCCGGTCAGGGCCCATTTCAGGGCCTCGTCCGCCGTCTTGATCGGGACGATCTCCAGCGCGCCCTTCACATTGTCGGGCACCTCGGCGAGGTCCTTCTCGTTCTCTTCCGGGATCAGCACCGTCTTGACGCCCGAGCGGAGGGCGGCCAGCAGCTTCTCCTTCAGGCCGCCGATGGCGGTGACCCGGCCGCGCAGGGTGATCTCGCCGGTCATGGCGATGTCCTTGCGGATCGGGATGCCGGTCAGGACCGAGACCATGGCGACCGTCATGGCCACACCGGCCGAGGGACCGTCCTTGGGCGTGGCGCCGTCGGGCACGTGGACGTGGATGTCGGTCTTTTCGAACATCGGCGGCTTGACCCCGATGCTGAGCGAACGCGCCCGGACGTAGGAGGCGGCGGCGGAGATGGACTCCTTCATCACCTCCTTGAGGTTGCCGGTCACGGTCATGCGGCCGCGGCCCGGCATCTTGATCGCCTCGATGGTCAGGATCTCGCCGCCGAACTCGGTCCAGGCCAGGCCGGTGACGATGCCGACCTGATCCTCCTCGTCGGTCTCGCCGTAGCGGAATTTCCGCACGCCCGCGAACTTGGCCAGCTTCCCGTCGTCGATGGTGACCGTCAGCGTCTTCTCGCGGGCCATTTCGCGCACCGACTTGCGGGCCAGGCCGCCCAGCGCGCGTTCCAGCGACCGCACCCCGGCTTCGCGGGTGTAGTAGCGGATCAGATTGCGGATCTGGTCGTCCGGCACGACGAATTCCGCCGGCTTCAGGCCGTTCTCCTCTGTCACCTTGGGCAGGACGTGCCGGCGGGCGATCTCGACCTTCTCGTCCTCGGTGTAGCCGGAGACCCGGATGATCTCCATCCGGTCCAGCAGCGGCTGGGGCATGTTCAGCGTATTGGCCGTGGTCACGAACATGACGTTCGACAGATCGTAGTCGACCTCCAGATAGTGGTCGCCGAAGGCGTTGTTCTGGGCGGGGTCCAGAACCTCAAGCAGGGCCGAGGTCGGATCGCCGCGCCAGTCGGCGCCCAGCTTGTCGATCTCGTCCAGCAGGATGAAGGCGTTGGTGGTCTTCACCTTCTTCATCGACTGGATGATCTTGCCCGGCATCGAGCCGATGTAGGTGCGGCGGTGGCCGCGAATCTCGGCCTCGTCGCGCACGCCGCCCAGCGACATGCGGATGTATTCCCGGCCGGTGGCCTTGGCGATCGACCTGGCCAGCGAGGTCTTGCCGACGCCCGGAGGGCCGACCAGGCACAGGATCGGGCCCTTCAGCGCGTTGGTGCGCGCCTGGACCGCCAGATATTCGATGATCCGTTCCTTGACCTTCTCCAGGCCGTAGTGATCCTCCTCGAGGATTTCCTCGGCCTTGGCCAGATCGATGGGCTTGGCCTTGGCCTTGCCCCACGGGATCGACAGCAGCCAGTCGAGGTAGTTGCGCACCACCGTCGATTCCGCCGACATCGGGCTCATGTTGCGCAGCTTCTTGACCTCGGCCTCGGCCTTGGTGCGGGCCTCCTTGGACAGGCGCGTCTTGCGGATGCGCTTTTCCAGCTCCATCACCTCGTCGCGCGCGTCGTCGGTCTCGCCCAGCTCGCGCTGGATCGCCTTCATCTGCTCGTTCAGATAGTATTCGCGCTGGGTCTTCTCCATCTGGCGCTTCACGCGCGAGCGGATCTTCTTCTCGACCTGCAGGACGGAGATCTCGCCCTCCATCAGGCCGTAGACCTTCTCCAGCCGGGCCGGCACGGCGATGGTTTCCAGCAGGCCCTGTTTGTCGGCGATCTTGACCGACAGATGGGCGGCCACGCTGTCGGCCAGCTTGGACGGGTCGGTGATCTGGGGGATGGAGCTGAGCGCCTCGGGCGGCACCTTCTTGTTCAGCTTCACATAGTTTTCGAACTGCTCGATCACGGCCCGCAGCAGGGCTTCGGACTGGGCCGGTTCGCCCGGATCGTCGGCGATCTCGACGGCCTCGGCCTCGAAATACTCGGTGCGGTCGGTGAATTTGGTCAGGCGCGCGCGGCTCTTGCCCTCGACCAGAACCTTGACGGTGCCGTCGGGCAGTTTGAGCAGCTGGAGCACGGTGGCCAGGACGCCGATCGGATAGATGGCGTCGGCCTGGGGGTCGTCGTCGACGCTGTTCTTCTGGGTGGCCAGCAGGATCTGCTTTTCGCCCTTCATGATCTCGTCGAGCGCCTTGACCGACTTCTCGCGGCCCACGAACAGGGGCACGACCATGTGCGGAAAGACGACGATGTCTCTCAGCGGCAGGACGGGGAGGACTTTGATCTCGGGCATGATGCGACTCTCACAGGGTCCTCGTTGATCTCGGACCCGCCGCGCCGGCGTGCGGAGCGCCCTGCCCCGCCGTTTCGACTCGGCCCGCCATTCAGCGGCCTTCAGGTGAGTATGT
>CALSBO010000049.1:0-23724 GCA_943373195.1 Brevundimonas vancanneytii | reverse complement strand
GGGGACCGAAGCCTGCGCAGCAGGGTTCGAGGGGGGCCTGGCCGCAGCGCCGTCCTCGCCCGCCAACCGCGCGATCGGCGTGTTGACCTTCACATTCTCCGATCCCTCGACCACGAGAATTTCCAGCACCTCGCCCTCGTCGACGGCCTCGACCTCCATGGTGGCCTTGTCGGTCTCGATCTCGGCGATGACGTCACCGGCCTTGACCGTGTCGCCCGCCTTGATGTGCCATTTGGTCAGCGTGCCTTCTTCCATCGTGGGGGACAGCGCCGGCATGAGAATGTCGGTCACGATCAGGCCTCCACGTAGACGTCGGTATAGAGCTCGGACGGGTCCGGCTCCGGGCTTTCCTGGGCGAACTGGACCGCCTCGGCGACGATGGTCTTGATCTCGGCGTCGATGGCCTTGAGGTCGTCCTCGGTGGCCCCGGCCTGATCCAGCAGCATCTTGACGTGGTCGATGGGGTCGCGGGTCTTCTTGACCTCGTCGACCTCTTCCTTGGCGCGGTATTTGGCCGGATCGCTCATCGAATGACCACGATAGCGATAGGTCTTCATTTCGAGGATGAAGGGGCCGCCGCCCTCGCGCGCGCGCTTGACCGCCCGCGCCACGGCGTCGCGGACGGCCAGCACATCCATGCCGTCGACCTGTTCGCCCGGGATGCCGAAGCTGGCGCCGCGCTCGCTGAGCTGGGTCGTGGACGACGAGCGTTCGATGCTCGTGCCCATGGCGTACTGGTTGTTCTCGATGATGTAGATGGCCGGCAGCTTCCACAGCTGGGCCATGTTGAAGCTCTCATAGACCTGGCCCTGGTTGGCCGCGCCGTCGCCGAAATAGATGAAGGCGACCGAGTCATCGCCACGATAGCGGCCGGCGAAGGCCAGACCGGTGCCCAGCGCGACCTGCGCCCCCACGATCCCGTGGCCGCCGTAGAAGCCGGTGGCGGTGTCGAACATATGCATCGACCCGCCCTTGCCCTTGGACGAACCGCCGATGCGGCCGGTCAGCTCGGCCATGACCTCTTTCGGGTCCATGCCGGCGCACAGCATATGGCCGTGGTCGCGATAGCCGGTGATGATCTTGTCGTGGCCCTGTTTGACGCTCTCCTGAACGCCCACGGCCACGGCTTCCTGGCCGATGTACAGGTGGCAGAAGCCGCCGATCAGGCCCATGCCGTACAGCTGGCCCGCGCGCTCCTCGAAACGGCGGATCAGCACCATTTCGCGATAGAAGCGCAGCAGGTCCTCTTTCGAGGCCGCCGGCGTGTTGGGAATCTTTTTGGACGCAGTCTTCGCGGCGGGGGCTTTCGCCATCCGTCATCTCCCGGCTGGGCCCACCGTTGAGGGCCTCTTGTCGTTACGGAAAGGGGCTTTAGCAGCCTTCGTTCCCGAAAGGCAAAGCCGGCTCAGACCATGTAACGAAAGTTCACGCCTTCGGCGTCAAGCCCGGTGTCGCGGCGGGCGTGGAGACGCGGATCACATAGTCGCGCGGGTCGGCGAAGCCCAGCACGGCGCGGGCGCGTTCTTCCAGCAGGTCGCGCGACAGGCTGTCGGTGCGCAGATAACGGACCCGGACCTCCAGATCGCGCCGCTGTTCCATGATGCCGGTCAGTTGCGCCTCGCGCCGCGTCATCAGGCTGTCGCGCTCATGCCCGCTCAGCAGGCCGCGCGGCCCCGTCAGGGCCTGAACGCCGAGATAGACGATCAACAACAGCAGGATGGCGGAGGGGAAATACGGCTTCATGCTTTCGGGCACTGGCGGACGCTCCTTCTGAGCGTGGACTCACAATCAATGAATCCTGACCGAAAATGCCTAACGAACCGTAGCTTGAGCATACATCTTCCTTCCCCCGCTTGCGGGGGAAGTGTCGCGTCGATCGCGCAGCGATCCAGCGACGATGGGGGTCGTGTCCGGCGAAAGAGGAAGGAAGAATTCTCTCATCGACCCTGTTCGCGCTGACGCGCGAAGACAGGCCACTTCTCCCGCAAGCGGGAGAAGGAAAACGCCTACCGGTTCAGCAGCATGCCGTCGCCGAAATAGGCGCCCTGATCGCCCAGCATCTCCTCGATGCGGAGCAGCTGGTTGTATTTGGCCGTGCGGTCCGAGCGGGCCAGCGAGCCGGTCTTGATCTGTCCGCAGTTGGTGGCCACGGCCAGATCGGCGATGGTCGAATCCTCGGTTTCGCCCGAACGGTGGCTCATCACGGCGGTGTAGCCGGCGCGGTGGGCCATATCCACGGCGTCAAGAGTTTCCGACAAGGTCCCGATCTGATTGACCTTGATCAGGATGGAGTTGGCCAGGCCCTCGCCGATGCCGGCGGCCAGGCGGGCGGGGTTGGTGACGAACAGGTCGTCGCCGACGATCTGGCAGCGGTCGCCCAGACGCTCGGTCAGCATCCGCCAGCCGTCGAAATCGTCCTCGGCGCAACCGTCCTCGATCGAGACGATAGGGAAGCGTTCGCACAGGTCGGCCAGATAGTTGACCATGGCCTCGGCATCGAGGGTCTTGCCCTCCCCGGCCATGACGTATTTGCCCTCCTTGAAGAACTCCGTCGCCGCGACGTCGAGGCCGAGGTGGAAGTCCTCGCCCGCCAGATAGCCGGCGGCCTGGCCGGCGCGGGTGATGAAGCTCAGCGCCTCCTCGGCCGAGGCCAGGTTGGGGGCGAAGCCGCCCTCGTCGCCGACATTGGTGTTGTGGCCGGCGTCCTTGAGCTGTTTGCGAAGGGCGTGGAAGATTTCGGCGCCCATGCGCAGGGCTTCGGAGAAGCTGTCGGCGCCGGTCGGCAGGATCATGAACTCCTGGATGTCGATCGGATTGTCGGCATGAGCCCCGCCGTTGATGATGTTCATCATCGGGGTGGGCAGGATGCGGGCCGAGACGCCGCCCAGATAGCGGTGCAGCGGCAGGCCCGAGGAGATGGCGCTGGCCTTGGCGCAGGCCAGGGACACGCCCAGGATGGCGTTGGCGCCCAGCCGGCCCTTGTTCTCGGTGCCGTCCAGGGCGATCAGGGCCTCGTCGATGCGCCGCTGGTCCTCGGCGTCCATGCCGCTGAGGGCGTCGAAGATCTCGCCGTTGACGTTGTCGACCGCCTTGCCGACTCCCTTGCCGCCCCACAGGTCCTTGTCGCCGTCGCGCAGTTCGACCGCCTCATGGGCGCCGGTCGAGGCGCCCGAGGGCACGGCGGCGCGGCCGAAGCTGCCGTCGTCCAGGATCACATCGACCTCGACCGTCGGATGGCCGCGGCTGTCGAGAATCTGGCGGGCGACGATGTCGGCGATGTCGGTCATGGCGGCGTAAGTCCGGATTCAGGGGCGATGCCGCCCGTTTAGCCCGCACACCGGCAAACGCCAACCGGGGGTCCGGCGAAGTTGGGCATTGCCGTCTCTCGAGATTTGGGACACCGTCGTTTGCTGGAGTATGCGGCGACGTCATGCCGCCGCGGCCTCACCCGGGAAACCCGCCATGAAACGCCTTCTGCTGACATCGGCACTTCTGCTTTCGCTGGCTGTTCCGGCCACCGCCGCCCCGCCGCCGCCGCCGGAAACCCGCCAGCAGTGCGTCGCCGCGGTCCTGCGCGAAACCGCCAATCTGCGGCCGGTGGTTCGCCACATCGTGCGCGAGCGGCTGCTGCCGCGCTGCTTGCGCCTGCCGAACGGCCGCGCAGGGTAGCCAGGGTCCAGCGCCAAGCGTCAGGCGCAGCCCTCGATATACTGGATGCTGGGTCCGCCCGCGGCCACGTGCCGGACCCGGCCGTCGTGGCCGATGTGATAGCTGATCCCGCGCGCCGCCGGGTTCTGCACGAAAACGGCGCGCGGTCGAACCGCGCGCCGTCATTCAGCCAACCACCGGAGTGGAAAACCTAGTCTTCCTTCGGCGTCAGGACCTGGCGGCCGCGATAGGTGCCGGTCTTCAGGTCGATGTGGTGCGAGCGGCGCAGCTCGCCCGTGTCCTTGTCCTCGACGTGCGGGTTGGAGCCCAGCGAGTCGTGCGAGCGGCGCATGTTGCGACGCGAGGGCGATACTTTGCGCTTCGGAACGGCCATGTCCGTCTCAATCTTCCTGGAGTGCGCCGGAGGTCGGGGCGCGAAAACAACAGCGGCGGCCCCAAAGAGCCGCCAGCGAGGGCGGGCTTATGCCTCAACCCGCCCCGAAGTTCAAGCGCGAGCTTGTCCCGCGACGATCACGGCCCGATCCGTACGCGACAGGGCATAGTAGAGGCTGTCCTTCCAGACCCCGCCGACGTTCCAGGTGCGCGTCGCGGACCCGGTCCGCACGAAACCCAGCCGCTCCAGAAGCCGAATCGAGGCGGCGTTCTCCGGATCGACGTCGGCGGTCAGGGTCCCGACGTCGCGGGTCGCGAAGGCATGATCCACGGCCGCGCCGACGGCCTCACTCGCCAGCCCCTGCCCCCAGACGTCGGGATGCAGGATGTAGCCGACGTCCGGCATCTCATAGAAGCCGGCCTTGCCGATGACCCGGTTGTCCAGCTCGACGACGAAGTCTGGATGGTCGGGCCCGTTGGCGATCATTCCGTCCAGCCAGACCCGGGTCTGCTCCAGCGTCTCGTGCGGCGGCGTCGACCACCAGCGGGTCGCGCGCGGGTCCGACAGGACGGCGTGCATTCCATCCAGGTCGTCCGGCCGGGCGGAGCGCAGGATCAGGCGGGGGGTGCGAATCTCCACCGGCTCAGGCCAGTTCGTATTCCATGACGACGAAATACAGGTCGTCACGTTTGGGCAGGCCCAGGCGGGGATCGCCGTAGGGGAACGGCAGAGTGTCCGCCGTCATCCGGTAGCCGAGCCGCTCGTACCAGGCGATCAGGGTGTCGCGCTGCGGGAAGACGGAGATGCGCACCCGACGGGCGCCGAACCGGTCCGCCAGAGTCGTATTGGCCGCCGAGACCAGCCGACGGCCCAAGCCGCCGCCCTGCAAGGTCGGGCTGACCGACAGCATGCCGAAATCGCCGGTCCCCTCGCCCCGATCGGCGATCCGAACGCAGCCGACCAGCTCCTCGCCGCGCCAGGCGGTCAGCAGGGCCTGTTTCGGATCGGCGAGGATGCCGGCGAGATCGTCTGGATCGGTGCGCTGGCCGTCCAGCAGATCAGCCTCGGTGGTCCAGCCCGCCCGCGACGCCTCGCCGCGATAGGCGCTCTCGATCAGGCGATGCAGGGCGGGGATGTCGGCCGGGACGGCGTCGCGGATCGTGATCTCAGTCATGGGCCAGCATGTCGGCGACCGCCTCGCCGATCGCAAGGGAGCTGGTCAGGCCGGGGCTCTCGATGCCGAACAGGGCGACCAGACCGTTGAGCCCCTGCACCTCGCGGCCGTGCAGCTGAAAATCCGGCTGCGGCTCGCCCGGCCCGTGCAGCTTGGGCCGGATGCCGGCGTAGTCGGGGGTCAGGGCGCCGTCGGGCAGGCCGGGCCAGAAGCGGCGGACATAGCCCTCGAACTCGGCGGCCTTCGCGGCGTCTACCGAATAGTCCTCGCTCTCGACATAGACGAGGTCGGGCCCGAACACCGCCTGGCCGCCCAGGTCCTTGCGGTAGTGGGTGCCCAGCGCCCCCGGAATCGGCGGCGGATAGATCAGCCGCTCGAAAGGCGCCCGGCCGGTCAGGCGGAAATAGACGCCCTTGCCGAAATGGCCGGCGGGGATGCGGTCGGCGGGATAGCCCTCGATCCGCGCCGCGACGACCTGGGCGGCGAGGCCCGGCGCGGTGACAAGCAGCCGGGTGGTCAGGGTCGCCCCGCCCTCCCCGCCCGCCGTGATCGTGAAGCCGCCGCCGGCCAGCGATGCGGCCCGCTCGAACGGGGTGGAGACGACCACCGACCCGCCCGCGTCCTCGATCTCGCCCTGCAGGGCCAGCATATAGCCGTGGCTGTCGAACACCCCGCTCTCGGGCGACAGGATGGCGGCGTGGGCGTTGAGGCCCGGCTCCAGCGCTCGCGCCTGGGCGCCGGTCAGGTGTTCGAGCCCCTCGACGCCATTGGCCGTCGCCTGAACGAAGATGGCCTCGATCCGCTCGACCTCGACCTCGTCCGTGGCCACGACCAGTTTGCCGCATTTGCGATGGTCGACCTTGTGGCTGTCGAGGAAGGCGTAGAGCGCCCGCCGTCCCTCGACGCAGAACCGCGCCTTCATCGAGCCGGTCGGATAGTAGAGGCCGCCGTGGATGACCTCGGAATTGCGCGAGGACACGCCCTGGCCGATGTGGGGTTCGGACTCGAGCACCAGCACCGACAGGCCCCGTGTCGCCAGCGCCCGGCCGCAGGCCAGGCCGACCGCGCCGGCGCCCACCACCGTCGCGTCGAAATCGAAGCTCACGCCTTCGGACCGTACAGCTTCGCCGCCCGCGCCTCAAAACAGTGCATCAGCTTGCCGACCGCCCGATCGAAATTGGCGTGCAGCATGGCGTCGAGGATGCGGGACTTGAAGGCGAAGTCGATGAAGAACTCGACGCGGGTCCCCGCCGGGTCGGGAAAGAATTCCCAGCGGTTCTTCAGGTGTTTGAACGGCCCGCGGATCAGGCCGACCTCGACCATGTCGCGGTTCCGGTCATGCCGGACCCAGGTCGAGAACCGCTCCTTGAGGAGGGAGAACCCGACGGCCGCCTCGGCGTCGATCAGGCTGACGCCGGGCGCCTCTTCGCGCGGGCTCCAGGTCCGCATGGCGGTGACCCACGGCACGAACTCGGGATAGGCGCGCACGTCGGCGACCAGGGCGGCCAGCTGGGCGGGGGTGTAGGGCAGGATTCTGGTGACGCGGTGGACGGCCACTACCCCACCTCCGTCATCCTCGGGCTTGTCCCGAGGACCCATGGCGGGGTCTGGCAAAGGTCGTGATTGCTCTTGCGAGGTTGAAGACACAGCCCAGCCGCGGGCGTTCGTGCGAACGGACAAATGGGTCCTCGGGACGAGCCCGAGGATGACGGGAGTTTAAAGATCAACGTCCCGTCTGCGCCAGACGCGCCGCCCTCAGCCGGGCGAAGTCGTCGCCGGCGTGGTGCGAGCTGCGGGTCAGGGGCGAGGACGAGACCATCAGAAAGCCCTTGGCGCGGGCGATGGCCTCATAGGCCTTGAACTCTTCCGGGGTGACGAACCGGTCGATGGCGGCGTGTTTGCGGGTCGGCTGGAGATACTGGCCGATGGTGATGAAATCGACGCCGGCCGACCGCATGTCGTCCATCACCTGCATGACCTCTTCGCGGGTCTCGCCCAGGCCGACCATGATGCCGGACTTGGTGAACTGGTTGGGATCGCGCTCCTTGACCATCTGCAGCAGGCGCAGGGAGTGGAAATAGCGGGCCCCGGGCCGGATCTTCAGATACAGCCGCGGCACGGTCTCCAGGTTGTGGTTGAACACATCCGGCGTGGCGTCGATCATCACCTCGGCCGCGCCGTCCTTGCGCAGGAAGTCCGGCGTCAGGATCTCGATGGTGGTGTTCGGCGCCTGCAGGCGGATCTGGCGCACCACCTCGGCGAAATGGGCGGCGCCGCCGTCGGAGACGTCGTCGCGGTCCACGCTGGTGATGACCACATGGTTCAGACCCAGTTGCGCCACGGCCAGACCGACCTTGGCGGGTTCCTCCGGATCGAGCGGCTGGGGCAGGCCCGTCTTGACGTTGCAGAAGGCGCAAGCCCGGGTGCAGGTGTCGCCCATGATCATCAGGGTGGCGTGCTTCTGGCTCCAGCACTCGCCGATGTTCGGGCAGGCCGCCTCCTCGCAGACGGTGACGAGGCCCTTGTCCTTCACGATGGCTTTGGTGGCGTTGTACTGGCCCGAGCCGGGCGCCTTGACGCGCAGCCAGTCGGGCTTCTTCAGCACCGCCGTCTCGGGACGGTTCTGCTTTTCAGGGTGACGCAGTTCGGCCGGCGTCTTCGTCAGGGTGTCGATCAGCGTGACCAAGGCGACGCGGGCTCCGGGCTGTGCGAAGCCGCTATGTCGTCCTTCCGCGCGGCGAAGGCAAGGCGGACCCCACGCCGGACCCCGGGCTCACGCAACGTAACGTATCTTTTCAATGCGGCGCTCCCGGCCTAGTTTGCGCGTTGAAGACAAAGGGCGCGGGACAACCGCATCCGCACGGAGGATGGACTTGCGCGTACCCCTGGACTCCAAGGAAGGCGAAACCGTCTTCGACGGTCTGATCGCCGCTCGCGAGAAGTACGGCGACAAGGAAATCCTTGAGGACATCGACCGCAAGCCGTTGACCTACACCGGCCTGATCCGCGCCGCCTTCGTGCTCGGCCGCAAGATCGCGGCGATGACGGAGCCGGCCGAACGGGTCGGCATCCTGCTGCCGTCCAGTTCGGGCGTCGTGGTCACCTATTACGGCCTGCACGCCCACGGCCGGGTGCCGGTGATGCTGAACTTCACCTCGGGCCAGGCCAACATCAAGGCGGCGATCCAGGCCGCCGGGGTCAAGAAAATCCTCAGCGCCAAACGGTTCGTGACCCAGGCCAAGATCGAGGATCTGATGGACGACCTGGCCACGGTCGCCGAGATCGTCTGGCTGGACGACGTACGCAAGACCATCGGCCTGCCGGACAAGCTGTACGGCCTGATGGCCGGTATGATGCCGAAACAGTTCCGGGTGAAGACCGATCCGACCTCGCCGGGCGTGGTCCTGTTCACCTCGGGCAGTTTCGGCGCGCCCAAGGGGGTGGTGCTCAGCCAGTGGAACCTGGTCGCCAACTGCCGGCAGGTGGCCCAGCACATCGACCTGAAGCCCGAATGGGTGATGTTCAACCCCCTGCCGACCTTCCACTGTTTCGGCCTGACCGGCGGGGTGCTGTTGCCCATCCTGCACGGGATGAAGGCGTTCCAGTATCCTTCGCCGCTGCACGCCAAACAGATCGTCGAACTGCTGCCCGACGTGAAGGCGTCGATCCTGTTCGCCACCGACACCTTCCTGAACCAGTACGCCCGCGTCGCCGCGCCCGACGACTTCGCCACCCTGCAGTTCGTGGTCGCCGGGGCCGAGCGCGTGCGGCCCGAGACTCACCACCTGTTCAACACCCGCTTCCACGGCCTGAAGCTGCTGGAAGGCTACGGCGCGACCGAGGCGGCGCCGGTGGTGGCGGTGAACCACCCCGACCGCAACCGGCCCGGAACGGTCGGCCAGATGATGCCGGGGCTGGAATGGCGCATCGACCCGGTCGACGGCATTCCCGACGGCGGACGTCTGTTCCTGCGCGGTCCCAATGTCATGCGCGGCTATCTGGCGGCGGACGACCCCCGGAGCATCGAGCCCTTGGCCGGCGGCTGGCACGACACGGGCGATATCGTCGATATCGACAAGGACGGCTATGTCTCGATCCTGGGCCGGGTGAAGCGGTTCGCCAAGATCGGCGGCGAGATGGTGTCCCTGACCGCGGTCGAGGGCCTGGCCAGCGCGGTCTGGCCCGAGGCGCGCCACGCCGTCGTCTCCATCCCCGACGCTCGCAAGGGCGAGAAGCTGGTGTTGGTCACCGACCGGCGCGACGCCGACGTCGCCCGCCTGGCCGAATGGGCCCGCAGTCACGGCGCGCCCGAACTGGCCGTCCCCAAGAAGATCCTGCGCGTGGTCGAGGTGCCGGTGCTGGGCACGGGCAAGACCGACTATGTCCGCATCCAGCAGATGGCGGAGCTGGACAGGGCGGCCTGAGAACCCTGTTGACCTGACCGGGACTCTCCCCAGACTGCCCTTCCAGCCAACGGGAGGGTTCCATGTTCGACAAGGTCTCGGCGTACCAGCCGCAGCTGCTCAGCGTTCTGCGCATCATGTCCGGTCTGCTGCTGCTCCAGCACGGCACGGCCAAGGTGCTGGGCTTCCCCGTCGTCGAGGGCGTGCCGCCGCCGGGCCTGAGCCTGCCCGGCCTGTCCGGACCGCTGGAGCTGGTGCTCGGCGCCCTGATCGTGCTCGGGCTCTTCACCCGCCCCGTCGCCTTCGTGGCCGCGGGCTTTTGCGCCGTGGCCTACTGGATGGTGCACGGGACGCAGAGTTTCTTCCCGATCCTGAACGGCGGCGAGACGATCGCCCTCTACTGCTTCGTCTTCCTGTACCTCATGGCCGCCGGACCGGGACCGTGGAGCCTGGACGCCATGATGCGCAAGAAGGCTTAAGGTCCGAACTCAATCGCGGGTCAATGCGGTCAAGGGCTTACCTTTTTTCCGCTCATCCCCGCGAACGCGGGGACCAAGTGCTTTCGTGAGGCAGACTGCGTCGGATCGCCTTTGACGCCCCATGGCCACGCCTGAGCGCCCAAAGAACTGGGTCCCCGCGTTCGCGGGGATGAGCGGTGTTGACTACGGACCCTTAGGCACAGGTCCACCCTTGCGCGGTCAGACGCCCCGGCGCCCGATCGGGCAGACCCGGTCATAGAAGGCCCGATCGCCCGGCGTCCGCTGGCCGCGCGACAGGCGGAAGCGGTGCTCGACCACCATGGCCTGCTGTTCGATGTTCAGCCCGCCCCAGTCGCAGTTCATGCCGACGGGATATTCATAGGAGGCGGGCCGGTCGCCCGCCCGGAGCTTGCCGGTCAGCAGATTGACCCCCTGCTGTGCCTGCCAGACGTGGGTCAGCTCATGGATCAGCATGGCCTGGAGCCGCAGCGGCGCCTCGGCGAGATCCGGCGGCAGGGTCGACCGCGGCCAGACGATCCAGTCCCGGCCGAACCAGCGGCCCGGCACGAAGGCGCGGTCGAACGGCCGGAGCGCGGGCAGGAAGCGGATGGAGTCGAGCTTCAAGGCGTCGCCAAAGGCTTCGTCGGCCAGCGCCCGTTCGCCCCCGGTCAGCGCCCGGATCACGACGGCGGCGGGGGTCCGGCATAGCCGCCGGCCGGGGCCACCCACTCCCAATGCCACGGCTCATAGGCATAGGGGACGAAGCCGAACCGCCCGGCGTTCCTGACCAGCCAGCGATAGGTCGCGCTCCGGCTCATGTGCAGACGGCTGGCCGGCGAGGTATTGTCGACGCCCAGGCCGACGATCTGGCCGACATAAACGTCCACCGCCGTGCCGGTGCGGTGCGGCGAACACACCGCGCGGCGCAGGCCGTCGCAATTCCCCGAGGCCGCGCACCGCGCCGCATCGGTCTCCGGGTCGCGGAACCCGGAGAAGATCTGCAGCAGCTCGCGGTCGGCGGCGACCTCTGGCACCTCGGCCCGGGCGGCCGCGACCAGCCGGCGGTAGGCGTCCAGCACGTCGCGGCGCAACAGGCGGGTCAGCCGGTCGGCGTGCTCCTCCTCGGCGACCAGATAGCCGAGCTGATACAGCGGCGGCGGTTCGGGACACGGCTCCTCGCGCACCCGGGCCATGATGAAGGGCCGCCGCTCCTGCCAGACGCCGCGGAAGGTCTGGAACGTCGCCGCGTCGAACCAGCCGGTGACCGGCAGGTGGTGCCCGGCCTGGAACGCCGCCAGCCGGCGCGCGAAGCCGGGCGAATTGGGCGCGCAGTCGGCGCCCAGCTCCTGCTGGATCAGCGGCACATAGGTCTCCCACCCCCATTCGGTCGCGCCATAGGGCGTCCACTCCATGGCATGGACCGAGATGCCGTTGGCGAAGGCCGGGCCGCCCCATTCGACGGGGTCGGCGTCGCAGGCGTCGGTCCCCGGGTAGCGCGTCTGGCTGTAGCGCGCCGGCTCGTAGGGGGTCGACGGATAGGGCGTCTGCGCGGCGGCGGACCCGCACAGACCGGCGCTGATCAGGGCGAGCAGACTCAGCGATGCGACACGAAACGCCATCCCGGGAGCAAGCCTGACCCGGCCGCTCAGGGCAAGGGCATCCGCGCGCGAGGCGAAACCGACCCTCGACAATTCGGGCGAGTCATCCGCGACATCGGAACGACGATATGCGCGACAACCGCGACATGCGATGGCGCGGGCGACGGCATGTTTCATCACAACGAGCACAACGAATTCTCGACGGACACGACGGGACGGGAGACGCGGCAAGGTCGGTGTCTTGCTTCGCGGGCGTGATCGCGGCGTTCCGCCGCCGTGTTCCGATCGACGGCGGACTCGGTGCTGACTTCACAACAGCACCCGTCGTGTTCGCTGTGAATCTGTTGTGCTCGTTGTGATGAACCCTCTTGGCCGGGCATAGGAGCGGAAGGCGCATCGCCTTGAAGCTATCGCACCAGCCATGCCCGGATGTCTGAAAAACTGGCATGGTCGGGCGACGGCCGACTCAGGGCCGGATCGCCGGACGCACCCATGACCGACGCCGCCCCGACCGACGCCGCCCCCGCCCAGCCGTCCACGCCCCGCCGCTCCAATGCGGTGCTGGCCGCCTTCTCCGGCCCCTGTTTGCCGCTGGCCGCCTTCGGGGTCGCCCTGCCGGTGACCCTGCCGGAGTTCTACGCCACCTATGTCGGGCTGGAACTGGGCGTGGTCGCCGCCGTCTTCATGGCGGTCAGGCTGATCGACATCGTCTTCGACCCCTTCATCGGCTGGGGCATGGACAAGACCAGGACGGTATGGGGCCGCTACCGCCCGTGGATGGCGATCTCGACGCCGATCCTGATGCTGTCGGCCCTGATGATGTTCGTGCTGGTCCAGCCGGGCGCGGGCGCCGCCTATCTCTTCGGCTGGCTGCTGGTGCTCTATCTCGGCTTCTCGATCGGGACCCTGGGCCAGCTCGGCTGGGCCTCGGTGCTCGCGCCGCAATACGACCAGCGCAGCCGCGTCTATGGCTGGTGGCAGGTGTTCAACATCATCGGCGTGATCCTGATCCTGATCCTGCCCACGGTGGTGGTGAAGACCGGCCTCGGCGACTACGCCGCCGGCGTGCGCATCATGGGCTGGGCCATCATGATCGCCCTGCCCGTCACCATCGGCCTGGCCCTGTTCGTCGTGCCCGAGCCGGTCAACGCCGGCGCCGCCCCGCACGGCGGCCCGAAGGCCTACCTCGGCCTGTTCGGCAAGAAGACGGTGCGCAAGCTGCTGTTCGCCGACCTGTTGCTGGGCGTGGCGCCGGGGATCACCGGCTCGCTGCTGTTCTTCTTCTTCGGCCAGATCAAGGGCTACGATCACACCCAGGCCTCGCTGTTCATGCTGTTCTATTTCGTCGCCGGACTGGTCGGGGCGCCGTTCTGGGCCTGGCTGGCGACGCGGATCGGCAAGGACAGGGCGCTGGCCACGGCCAGCCTGGTCTTCGCGGTCTTCTACATCGTCGCCACCCTCGTTCCCGGCGGCAATTTCGCCCTGACCGCGACGGCCATGTTCATCGCCGGCCTGCCCTATGCCGCCGGCCTGTTCCTGCTGCGGGCCATGATGGCCGACGCCGGCGACGAGGTCCGGCTGGACACGGGCGTGGACCGCACCGGCCTGATGTTCTCCATCCTGTCGGCCACGACCAAGATCGGCCATGTCGTGGCCCTGATCCCCTATCTGATCCTGCAGTGGGTCGGGTTCCGCGCCATCCCCGGGCCTGACGGCAACAGCGAGGGCTCGCTGATGACGCTGCAGATCCTCTTCATCCTCGTGCCCGGACTGTTGCTGGCCGCCGCGGCCCTGGTGCTCAAGGGCTATCCGCTGACGCCCGCCCGGCATGACGAAATCCGCAAGGCGCTGGAAGAGCGCGAAGGCGCGGCCGCGTGAGTCCCGGCTGCGTCTTCATCTCCCGTCATCCTCGGGCTTGTCCCGAGGACCCATCGGTCAGCAAACACGGGCACCCCCCGGATTGTTTCGGTGGCAGTGTCCGGCCGGCCGACAGCCCCGCCGCAGACGAATGGGTCCTCGGGACAAGCCCGAGGATGACGGATTTTATATGGGGTGATTTGCCGGGATGCTTCGCCACATGAGGCCCATCGACCGCCTGATCGGCATCATGGCCAGGCTGCGCGACCCGGTCGGCGGCTGTCCGTGGGACGTGGAACAGACCTTCGCCACCATCGCCCCCTATACGCTGGAGGAGGCCTATGAGGTCGCCGACGCGATCGAGCGCGGCGACATGGACGAGCTGAAGTCCGAACTGGGCGACCTGCTGTTCCAGACCGTCTTCCACGCCCGCATGGCCGAGGAGGCCGGCCTGTTCGCCTTCGATGACGTCGCCGCCGCCATGGCCGACAAGCTGGAACGCCGTCACCCGCACGTGTTCGGCGACGAGGCGGCCCGGCCCGACGGCGCGGCCCAGAAGGCGCGCTGGGAGGACATCAAGGCCGCCGAACGCGTGGCGAAGGCGCAGCACGGCGTGCTGGACGACGTGCCGGTGGGGCTGCCGGCGCTGGCCCGCGCCGCCAAGCTGACGAAGCGCGCCGCCAGGGTCGGCTTCGACTGGCCCTCGACGGACGAGGTGTTCGACAAGCTTGACGAGGAGGTGGCGGAGCTGCGGGTCGAGATCGCCGCCGGGGACCTCGACAAGGCCCGCGAGGAGGTCGGCGACCTGCTGTTCGTCGTCGCCAATCTGGCGCGCAAACTGGGGGTCGAGCCGGAGGACGCCCTGCGCGGGGCCAATGCGAAATTCGTGCGGCGGTTCGGGTTTATCGAGGCGGAACTGGCGAAGGACGGGCGGGGGCCGGAGCAGTCCGATCTGATCGAAATGGACGGCCTGTGGGACGCGGCGAAGGCGGCGGAGCGACCTAGCTAGTCGGATAGATCCGCATGCCGGGGCCGTTAGAGCCTGGGAACTGCCACCCCTGCTGTGTCACGCTGTTGATCACGTCGCATGAAAGCTCGGCGACGTGTCGTTGCGCCTGGTTTAGGAAAGCGACGTCGACGGCCGTCTCGAAGATTTCCTTCTTGTTGTTCACGAACAGAGGGACCGATCGCCCTTCAGCGTCGGGCGGACGCCATGACCCATGACAAAGAGCATTTCGAATTACAGCTGCGTTCCGGAGGTCCACAACAAGCGCTGCGAGGTTCGGCACATCCGCAGTGTTATGGGATCGTACGGCTGTCTCGTAAGAGCCAATCAGCTTGCCGAGTTGGTCTGACAAAGCTCTTTCCAGAACCGGGAGCCACTTTTGGTACTCCGCGTCTACTTCGTCGACTGGAAACCGGCGCGTACCCGTAAAACTGAAAATGGCCTTCCCAAGAATTTCTTCAAGAAAGCCGAAGGTTGCAATGGCGCGACCCAGCGCCGCCCAAAACTCATCCGAGTGATGATGTGTAGGGAAGCCGGGCGTCAAATCGGCCAAGTTCACGTAGAACTTCTTGTTTTCAGACTGCCCATTCATTGATGATACTCCGTACATCGTCGCAAAGGCGTCAGCCGAACTGCCGCTCGAACCGTCCCAGCGCTGCCGGGTGCAGCCGCACCAGCACATGCGTCCGGCCCTCGTCGTCCGTCTCGCGGCCGGTGACGCGGCCGTTCTCATACAGCCAGGCCAGAGCCTCGCCCTGTGAGGGCAGCAGCACCAGTTCCGTCTCCGGGTCGTCGTCGATCAGGCCGGCGATGGTTTCGCGCAGGGCCTCGACCCCCTCCCCGGTCCAGGCCGAGACCGCGACCGCCTTGCCGTCGCGGGACAGGCGTTCGGCCTGGCCCAGCACGGCCTCGCGCACGTCCTCGGCCAGCAGGTCGGTCTTGTTCCAGACCTCCAGCACCCGCCGGGCCTTGCCCTCGACCATGGGGATTTGTTTCAGCACCGCCTCGACGTCCTTGGACTGGGCGTCGCTGTCCGGGCTGGCGATGTCGCGGACGTGCAGGATCAGGTCGGCCTCGCCCACCTCCTCCAGCGTGGCGCGGAAGCTCTCGACCAGTTCGTGCGGCAGGTCGGAGATGAAGCCGACGGTGTCGGCGACGATGGCCGGGCGGCCCTGCGGCAGGCGGATGGTGCGCTGGGTGGTGTCCAGGGTGGCGAACAGCAGATCCTTGGCCACCACGTCCGAGCCGGTCAGCCGGTTGAACAGGGTCGACTTGCCGGCGTTGGTGTAGCCGACCAGGGCGATGGTCGGGAACGGGACCTTCTGGCGTTGTTTGCGGTGCAGGCCGCGCGTCCGGCGCACCTCCTCCAGCTCGGACTTCAGCTTGACGATCCGGTCGGCGATCATCCGCCGGTCCAGTTCGATCTGGGTCTCGCCGGGACCGCCCATGGTCCCCGAGCCGCCGCGCTGGCGCTCCAGGTGGGTCCAGGTCCGGACCAGTCGCGACTTCTCATAGTCCAGCCGCGCCAGTTCGACCTGCAACCGGCCTTCCCTGGTCCGCGCGCGTCGACCGAAGATCTCGAGGATCAGGCCGGTGCGGTCGATGACCTTGCAGTCCCAGGCCTTTTCCAGATTGCGCTGCTGCACCGGCGACAGGTCGTCGTCGACGACCACGGCCTCGGCCTCGGCGGCGCGCACCAGGGCGGCCAGTTCCTCGACCTTGCCCGTCCCGAACAGGGTGGCGGGCACGGGTTTGCGGATGCGCACGATCTCTTCGGCGCGCACGTCCAGATCGAGCGCCCGGGCCAGGCCCACGGCCTCCTCCAGACGCTCGGCCGCCAGCCGCGAGCTCTCGCTGCGGCCGTCGGGATGGATGACGACGGCCCGGATCAGCGGGACGGCATGGTCGATATGTTTGTTGGTCAGGGGTCGCTCTATGTGTGTGCGTCGTGAGTGAAAAGTGAGTGGTGACTGGTGAGTCGGAAATTCGATGCGACCTGCCGCGCCCCGATCACTCACTGCTCACTAGCACTCTTCACCCAGCGAGGCGGTCTCAATCCTCGTCCGCTTCCGGCTCGTACAGCTGCACGGGCGCGGACGGCATGATGGTCGAGATGGCGTGCTTGTAGACCAGCTGCGACTGGCCGTCGCGACGCAGCAGCACACAGAAGTTGTCGAACCAGGTCACGATGCCCTGCAGCTTGACGCCGTTGACCAGGAAGATGGTCAGCGGCGTCTTGGTCTTGCGGACGCTGTTGAGGAAGGTGTCCTGAAGGTTCTTGGACTTGTCTTGCGACATGGCAGGTTCAGCCTGTTCTTGCTTGTTCCCCGGCCGTGAGGAGCGGCGCGGGGCTGGATCGGATGTCCGGCCCGGCAGTTTAGACGGGCCGCGCGTGGAGCGGCAACCCAATCTCTAATCGAGCATCCAGCCAACCAGGCGCGGGCTCGGGAAAGACTCTGGATTGCGCTTATTGACAATTTTGGCTTGAGGGGGGGGCAAGCTGCTCCGACTCGAAAAACAGGCAGGGGGCCAGCATGCCAGATCCAACGGACACTGAAGTTGTCGTCACGTCATATGTCTATGGCAGGTTCGGCGGTACAAGCTACAGTTCCTACTCGTGGAATGGCGGGACCGTCTACACATTCGGCAATGCCCTTTATGAGAGATGGATCGACACCGACAATGACGGGTACTTCGACTACGGACGGCGTGATGAAGGCAGTGGCGTTTGGAGCACCTTTCGCGGAAATGGCTGGGAAAGTGACTTCAATCCTCCGCCCCGCGACCCTCGCGGGGAAGACATGGATGAAGTCAGTCCCGAGAACTTCATCGCGGGACCAAGCAAGCTAATTGATGCCGCCGAAGATTTTTCTCCTGCCGATGAACTTTTCCCCAGCGACGCTCCACCCTACCCGATTGACAGCAGTCCTGTTGAGCCCACCATTGTGACAATCGATGACGGATGGTTTCCATGACACTGCCGATCCCTCCACTCGCAAGAGCCCTTGCCATCAGCATTCTAGCCGTCGTGGCAACCACGGGCGCGGTCACCCAGGGATCTGGCGATGGCGCCGAGCGAACGAGGGCGGCAGAGCAGTTTCGCTGGCCGAATGTGCCACCACCGGAGGGCACCGCTGCCATTCCAGTGGTGGTGCCCAAAGACCTTCTCGGCGACGGCAAACATCTGTTGGTATGCACCTACGCCGGTGGACGCCCTCGGACATGGGAAGTGTTGACCCGCGGTTGCAGGGATCAGGCTGATTACTGCACCGTGTTCGCGGCCGCGCCGCTTCACGACGTGATGGCCTTTGTGGAATACGATGTGGGCAAGCCGCCGGTCGCCGTGGCGACCGACGACGTCTGCACTGCGCCCTCGCATCCGATGACCGGCGTATTGCAGCAGCGGCCCTGACCGTCAGAACGCGTCGCGACGCGCCTGATCAAGGTACAGTTCCCGCAACCGCGTCGCGATCGGGCCCGGCCTGCCGTTGCCGATCCTGACCCCGTCGATCGAGGTCGCCGGCATCACGAAGCCGCTGGCCGAGGTGTAGAAGGCCTCGCGCGCGCGCTTGGCCTCGTCCACCGAAAAGGCCCGCTCCTCCAGCTCCAGCCCCTCGTCGGCGATCAGGGCCATGACGGCGGCGCGGGTGATGCCCTGCAGGATATTGGCCTGCGTGTCCCGCGTCCGCAGCTTGCCGGTCTCGTCGACGATCCAGGCGTTGGTGGACGAGCCCTCGGTGACCAGCCCCATCTCGTCGACCATCCAGGCCTCGGCCGCGCCGCGCTCCTTGGCCGCCTGTTTGGCCAGCACATTGGCCAGAAGGCCGACGGTCTTGATGTCGCAGCGGCCCCAGCGGATGTCGGGATGGGTGACCACGGCCACCCCCTTCTTCGCTGCCGCATTGCCCCTGGACAGCGACAAGGACCGGGCGGTGACGATGACGCTGGGCGGCGTGCCGTCGGGCGGGAACGGATGGTCGCGGCGGGCCGTGCCGCGGGTTACCTGGATATAGACCAGCCCCTCGCGCACCCGGTTGCGGCGCACGGTCTCGTTCAACACCCGCGTCAGGGCCTCGCGCGTCATCGGAATGGGGATACGCAGTTCGTTCAGACTGCGGTGCAGCCGGGTCATATGGCCGTCGAAATCCGCCAGCCGGCCGCCGAACACCGACCAGACCTCATAGACGCCGTCGGCGAACTGGAAGCCGCGGTCCTCGACGTGGACCGTGGCCTGGCCGTGCGGCTGGTACTGGCCGTTGACATAGGCGATCCGGCTCATTCCTCGACGGTCTCCTCGATGTCGTCCTCGCCGCCGCGCGACGGGGATACGCCCAGTGACTTGAGTTTGCGGTGCAGGGCGGACCGCTCCATGCCGATGAAGGCCGCGGTGCGGCTGATATTGCCCCCGAAGCGCATGATCTGGGCCGCCAGATACTCACGCTCGAATACCTCGCGGGCCTCGCGCAGCGGCAGGGCGATGATGCGCTCGCCGCCCAAGGTGCCGGTCGAGTTGGCGTTGGTCGCCTCGGACGGCAGCATGTCGGCGCTGATCGGTTGGTCCGGATCGCCCGTGGCCAGGATCAGCAGCCGTTCGACGTTGTTGCGCAGCTGACGGACGTTGCCCGGCCAGGGATGGACCTGCATCACGGCGATGGCGTCGTCGCCCAGCCGTCGCCTGGGCAAGCCCTGGGACGCGGACAGGGTGTCGATGAAATAGTCGATCAGTTCCTGGATGTCCTCGCGACGCTCGGACAGGGCCGGAACCCGGATCGGCACGACGTTCAGGCGGTGGAACAGGTCCTCGCGGAACCGGCCCTCGGCGATCTCGACCTTCAGGTCACGCGAGGTCGAGGTGACCACGCGGATGTCGACCTGCACGTCCTGTTCGCCGCCGACGCGGCGGAAGCGCTGTTCGACCAGGACGCGCAGCACCCGGCTCTGGCTCTCGCGCGGCATGTCGCCGACGTCGTCGAGATACAGGGTGCCGTTGTGGGCGCGCTCGAACACGCCGATCTTGCGTGGACGGCCGTCGTGGCCTTCCTCGCCGAACAGTTCCAGGTCCAGCCGTTCCGGCGTCATGCCGGCGGCGGCGATGGCCACGAACTCGCCCTTGGACCGGGCGCTGGCCTCGTGAATCTGACGCGCCACCAGCTCCTTGCCCGAGCCGGGCGGACCCGAGATCAGCACGCGGCTGTTGGCGGGAGCGACCTTGGCGACCGTGCTGCGCAGGGTCTGGGCCGCGGCCGAACGGCCGATGAAGCCCGTCGGCGCCGCCACCTGGGCGCGCAGCCGCCTGTTCTCGCGCTTCAGCGACGACGCTTCGATCGCACGCTGAACAACCACCACCAACCGGTCGGACTTGAACGGCTTTTCTATGAAGTCGTAGGCCCCCCGCTGAAGCGCCATGACGGCCGTTTCGATGTTGCCGTGGCCCGAGATCATCACCACCGGCAGGTCGGGATCCAGCTCCTTGATGACGTCCAGCAGCTCCAGCCCGTCCAGCCCCCCGCCCTGCATCCATATGTCCAGCAAGGCCAGGGACGGCCGCCGGGCCCGGATCGCGGCCAGGGCCTCGTCGGAGTTGGAGGCGACGCGGACGGCGTGGCCCTCGTCCTCGAGCAGGCCCGAGACCAGCTCGCGGATGTCGGACTCGTCGTCGACGACCAGAATGTCGGCTCCCGTGGATCGCATGTCGCCTCGCTATTCGACGGCCGGAACCGAACGGGACCGGGGCGCTTTCGCATCCTTCGTCCCGGTGGCGCCGGTCGGTTTCGGTTGGGATTTCAGGGGGAAGATCAGGCAGACGCGGGCGCCGGCCAGGGTCTCGGCGTCGGCCAGCCTGAGCTCGCCGCCGTGTTCCTCGCAGATGCGTTTGACGATGGCCAGGCCCAGGCCCGTGCCCTTCTCGCGCGTGGTCACATAGGGTTCGGTCAGCCGGTCGCGGTCCTTGGCGGGCAGGCCCAGGCCGTCGTCCTCGATGACGAAGACCACGCCCTCGTCCTCGACCGTCAGCCGGGTGGAGATGCCGGGCCGGTCGCCGTCCCCGTCGCGCGGGGCGATGGCGCGCCGGGCGGCCACGGCCTCGCCGGCGTTCTTGAGGATGTTCGTCAGGGCCTGGCCGACCATCGGCCGGTCGGCGTGCAGCACCACCGCGGGCACAGGCTCGATCAGTTCGACGCCGATATCCGCCGCCGCCACCCGCTGGGCGAACACCGCCTCGCGCAGCAATTCGGCCGGATCGACGGCGGTGAACCTGGGCGCCGGCATCCGGGCGAAGGCCGAGAATTCGTCGACCATCCGGCCGATGTCGCCGACCTGGCGGATGATGGTCTCGGTGCAGCGGTCGAACACCTCGACATCATCGCCGACCTGGTTGCGGTAGCGCCGGCGCAGTCGCTCGGCGGACAGCTGGATCGGAGTGAGGGGATTCTTGATCTCATGGGCGATGCGGCGGGCCACGTCGCGCCAGGCAGCGTTGCGTTGGGCCGTGACCAGACGGGTGATGTCGTCGAAGGTCAGCACCATCTCGCCGCCGACGCCGCCCTCGATCCGGACCCGCAACCGCCGCGTCTCGCCCTCGAGGCTGACGTCGATCTCTTCCTCGATATGGGCTTCGGCGCGGGCCGCCAGCTCGCTGAGCTCGGGCGAAACCTCGCCCAGCGGTCGGCCGATGATCGCCGGGTCGCGAATGGCCAGAAGCTCGACCGCGCTGTCGTTGATGGCCGACACCCGGCGTTGGCGGTCCAGCCCTATGACACCGGCCGAGACGCCCGACAGCACCGTTTCGATGAACCGGCTGCGGCCCGTGGCCTCTTCGCTGGCCGCCCTCAGCGCGGCCTGCTGGGCCTCGAGGTCGCCGGTCATGCGGTTGAAGGCCGCCGACAGGGTCTTGATCTCGCCCGGACCGTCCTCGCCGTCCACGCGGGCGGTCAGGTCGCCCGAGGCGACGCGGTCCGCCGCCTCGACCAGCCGTCCGATGGGGGCCGAGATGGCGCTGGCCGCCCCCATGCCCAGCCAGATGGCTCCGACCAGCACCAGCAGGGCGGTCTCGACATAGCCCAGGGCGAAGGCGGCCTGAATGCGGGCGCGGCTTTCCTTGGCCTCGCGGAAGGCCACGATGGACTCCTCGCCGGTCCGCATCTGGGCCATCAGGCCGGGCTGCATCGGCCGGACCAGATACAGGTAGGCGTCGCCGTAGCCCGACAGGGGATAGAGGGTGCGAATGGCGTCGGGGTTCTCCGTCACCTGAATGGGCGCGGTCTCGCCCAGGGCGACCGTTTCAAGGGCCTGACGCGAAGGGGCGAAATAGGGTGGCGCGTCCGGCATTTCGCCCCGCGCAAGCACCTGTCCCTGGCCATCGACGATGTAGAGCGCCGGATAGCCGAACAGGTCCGCGACCTGGGCGAGGAGTTCCGAGAACTGGATCGGATAGCCGAAGCGGACTCGCGCTTCCGGAGCGGCCAGTTCGACCGCAATGGTCTCCAGATCGGCTTGAACCTGAAGATTGACGTCCCGGACATAGGCCTGGCCGATTTCGGCGCTGTTCTCGACCGCCGACTCCACGTTGTCACTGAACCACTGGTCCACGCCGCGATTGACCAACACGCCGAACACCAGAGCCACCAGCACCGCCGGAACCAGGGCGACCATGGAGAAAAGCGTCACGAAGCGCAGGTGCAGGCGCGCGCCCGCGTCGGTGCGCCGCCGGAACAGCATCAGGGCGCGCCGGCCCACCACGGCGGCCAGGCCTCCGATCAGCAGCAGATTGCCCCCCAGAATGACCAGGACGGCCTGGCTGGCGGCGGCGCGCGCGCCCTCGCCGGTCGAGCCCGGCGCGACGGCCACCAGCCAGATGGCGGCGGCGGTGACGAGGAAGGCGACGGCATAGGCGATCAGGAAGGCGTTGCGGCGTCGATCCTCGGACCAGCCGTCGAACCAGCGCGCCGCCGCGCGTCGGTCGGCGGGGGGAGCGGGTTCTGCGTCGGCGACCGGTGTATCCGTCATGCCACGGCAGCTTCGACTAGCTGTGGCGGAATATCAACACCCGGGTTGCCGGAATGTGTCACTTCCAGCCACAAGGCCCTGAGCGCCTGTTCGACCGCCTCGGGAGACTCCAGCCGGCACAGCCGCGACTTGGCCGCCCGCCGCTCCAGCGGATCGGCGGGCCAGGGCGCCTGTTCGACGTACCAGCCGAGGTGTTTGCGGAACATCTTCAATCCCAGCGGCAGGCCGTAGAAGGCCGCCGAGGCGTGCAGATGCTCGATGACGATGGCCAGCCGCTCGTCCCGGTCCGGCTCCTGCAGCACCGTTCCGTCGGCCAGGGCGCGCTCCATATGCGCCGCCAGCCACGGCCGCCCATAGACGCCCCGTCCCAGCATCAGGGCGTCGGCGCCCGACTGCTTCAAGGCCGCTCGCGCGTCCTCGGCCGTGACGATGTCGCCGTTGACGATGACGGGAATGCCCACTGCCGCCTTGACCTCGCCGACCGCCGTCCAGTCGGCGACGCCGGTGTAGAACTGCTGCCGGGTCCGCCCGTGCACGGTGACGGCCCGCACGCCGATCTCCTCGGCCCGCTTCGCCAGCAGGGGCGCGTTCCGATGGGTGTCATCCCAGCCCAGCCGCATCTTGACGGTGACCGGCCGGCGGGTCGCCTCGACCGCCGCCTGCATCAGCCGGCAGGCCAGATCGGGCGTACGCATCAGGGCCGAGCCGCAGGCCGAGCCGGTGACCTCCTTGGCCGGACAGCCGAAATTGAGATCGACGATGTCGGCGCCGGCCTGTTCGGCCATGCGCGCACCCTCGGCCATCGCCGCCGGATCGCGGCCGACCAGTTGGATCACGGTCAGGGGCAGGCCCTCGCCCACCGCCGCGCGCCGCACCACATCGGGCCGGGCTCGCGCCAGCTCGGCGGCGGCGACCATCTCGGTGGCCACATAGGTCGCGCCGAGGCGCGAGGCGAGCCGGCGGAACGGCAGGTCGGTGATGCCGGTCATGGGCGCGGTCAGCACCCGGCCGGGCACCCACACGTCGCCGATCTGTATCCCTGCGCTCATCGCTCCCTTAGCGCCGCTTGACCCGCCCCTCGTCAAGCGCGACCGTGGCGATTAGAAGGCCGGGGATGACCACCGCCCTTCCCCCCTTCGCCGCCATCGTGGTCGCCGCCGG
>CALSBO010000048.1:0-24334 GCA_943373195.1 Brevundimonas vancanneytii | reverse complement strand
GGCGAACGGGCTCACGAAGGCGGGGTGAAGCTCAGCCTGTCGTATCGCCCGCCCTATGATTGGGAGGCGATGTTCAAGGCCCTGACGGCGCGCGGCGATACGGTCGAAGGCCGGCGGTGGTCCCGGGCGCTGACGAAGGATGTGGACGGGGCCGAGGGTTCGGTTTCGGTCGAGCCGGGGGCGGCCGGGCGGGTCTCGGTCTGCGTCGAGGCGGACGACCTCAAGGCCCTGCCGGGGGTGCTGGCGCGGGTGCGGCGGGTGTTCGACCTGTCGGCGGACCCGGACGCCATCGGCCGCGACCTGTCGGTCGATCCTGTGCTCAGGGCGCTGGTCGCGGCGCGGCCCGGCCTGCGGCTGCCGGGCGACTGGATCGACGACGGCGCCGAGGCGCCCAATGACCGGTTGAACGATGAAACCCTGGCCGCCCGCGCCGAAACCTGGCGTCCGTGGCGGGCCTATGGGGCGCTGCATCTCGCATTGGCGGGGATCAGCGGCGCCGAACTGATGGAGAGCGACGATGCGAAACGCGCGGCCTGAGATCCTGACCCTCGACCGGGTGGCCACGCCGGTGGGCGAGGTGCTGCTGGTCACCGATGGCGAGGGCGCCGTGCGGGCGCTGGACTTCGCCGACTATGAGGTGCGGATGACGCGGCTGCTGGCTCGCCATGCGCCGGGCGCGGTGGTGACGGCCGGGCGGGCGCCGGCGGTGGTGCGGCGAGCGGTCGAAGCCTGGTTCGGCGGCGACCTGAGCGCGCTCGACGGCCTGACGGTGAAGACCGGCGGCACGGACTTCCAGCGCACGGTCTGGAAGGCGCTGCGGACCATTCCGGCGGGCGAGACGCGCAGCTACGGCCAACTGGCGGCGGCGATCGGCTCGCCGCGGGCCGTGCGCGCCGCGGGTCTGGCCAACGGCCAGAACCCGATCGCCGTGATCGTGCCCTGTCACCGTGTGATCGGCGCGAACGGGAGCCTGACGGGCTACGCCGGAGGGCTTGAGCGCAAGCGCTGGCTGCTGAAGCACGAGGGCGTCGCGATTGCCGGACGCTTGACGTGACCCCGGCGGACGGCGTCATTGGCGACGGGATGTTGGGAGTTGGGCCATGGGACGAACGCTGATCGGGGCGTTGGGCGTGATGCTGTGCGCGGGCGGAGCCGCCGCGGCGCAGGACGACGACTGGGAGTTCCAGGAGGATGCAGCGCGGCGCATCACCGTCGCGGCGGCTCGATATGACGCCGGCCAGATGATCGTGGTCCAATGCCGGGAGGGTGCGCTGACGGCGGTTCTCACCGGCTTGCCGCAATCGGCTGAAGCGTTGACGCTGAACGCCGCCCGGACGGATGGGCGTCGGATTGTTCAGGCCTGGCTCCCGGCAGGAGCCCCGGGGGCCTATCGAAGCGCATCGCCGGGGCGGGACGTCCGCTTCATGCGCGGAGGCGGCCTCTATTCGGTGCGAACGGTGGAAGGCGAGGCGACCGCGTTCCGGGGCGCCTTCGATCTGCCCGGCGAGTCCGCCAATCTCGATCGCGTGCTCACGGCTTGCGGCTGGGCGACAGTGGACGATCGCGACCTGCTGCCGGATGCCGTTGAAGTCACGGCCGTAAACCCGCGGGAGGTTGGGCGGCAGCGGCTGCCGACCCGACGTGGGGCCACCACCCGCGCACCGCGCCAACCCGTAGAGATGCCGCCGCCGCCGGGGCCGCCGCCGCCCGAGCGGACTGTCACCTGCATCGTCCGTGACATGCACCTGCGGGACTGTCGCGCCGACCACCCGCCCAGTGCCGATGATCGCGACGTACGACTGACCATCACGACCAATGAAGGCCGACAGATGTATGCTGTGGAGGGAGCGGACGCTTCCGCCAGCGAGGGCAAGCGCGTCAGCCTGTCTGGCGGACGCATCACGGTGGTCGACTACATCGCGACCGTGCCCGCCCGCTGAATCGGCGCCTTGGGCTTGCATTTCGCCCCCATCCGCCTAGATTGTTCCTGCTTATGCTGAAAGTGAGCATAAGTCGGCGACGGTCAGAGGGATCGGTCGCCGTTCTTCGGGCCTCTGATTTGCTCAAATAGAGCATAATGGATGCGAAATGGCGGACGGCGCGTTCGGATTGTCGGCGGAACTGGCGCGGGAGACCGCCCCGGTGTGGGCCAAGGTCAAGGACCATGTCACCCCGATGGAGTGGCCGGCCCAGGCCGCGCTGATCAGCGAGATCAATGCGCTGAAAAAGACGCGCGACGCCGTCATCCTGGCCCACAACTACATGACGCCCGAGATCTTCCACGGCGTCGGCGACTATGTCGGCGACAGCCTGGGACTGGCCAAGGAGGCGGCTCGGTCCAGGGCGAAGGTGATCGTCCAGGCCGGGGTGCATTTCATGGCCGAGACCTCGAAGATTCTGAGCCCCGAAAAGATGGTGCTGATCCCCGATCTGAAGGCGGGCTGCTCGCTGGCGGCCTCGATCACGGGCGCCGATGTGCGGCTGATCAAGCAACGCTATCCGGGCCTGCCGGTGGTGACCTATGTCAACACCACCGCCGATGTGAAGGCCGAGACCGACATCTGCTGCACCAGCGCCAACGCCGTCCAGGTGGTGGAATGGGCGGCCAGGGAATGGGGCGTCGACCGCGTCATCCTGATCCCCGACGAGTTCCTGGCCCGCAACGTCGCGGCCCAGACCCCTGTCGGCATCATCGCCTGGAAGGGCCGCTGCGAGGTGCATGAGCGGTTCACCGCCGCCGACATCGCCGAGATGCGCGCCGCATACCCCGGCGCGGAAATCCTGGCCCATCCGGAATGCCCCGAGGACGTGCTGGCCGCCGCGGACTTCGCCGGCTCGACCGCGGCCATGATCGACCATGTGACGGCCCGCAAACCGAAGCAGGTGGTGATGATCACCGAATGCTCCATGGCGGCGAACGTCGCCGGCGACCTGCCCGGCGTCCAGTTCATCGGCCCCTGCAACCTGTGCCCCCATATGAAGCGGATCACGCTGGAGAACATCCGCGACTGCCTGCTCAACATGCAGTACGAGGTCACCGTGCCCGAGGCTGTCGCCGACCGCGCGCGGCTGGCCGTGCAGCGGATGGTGGACCTGCCGCCGCCGGCGGTGCCGACCCGCTACGACATGATCAAGGCGCGGCATCATGTGGCGGTGGAGTTGATCTGATGACCAGCCCCCGGTTGCGGACCGGCGATCTTTCGGTGTTCACTCCCACGGGTTGGCTCTGGGGAGGGGATGGTCATGAAGGGGGTTTTACGACTGATCGGAGGAGCGGCCTTGACCGCGGCCGCGGTGCTGACAGCCGGGGCGGCGCTGGCCGAACCGGGGCAGTTCGCGGGCGGCTTCTCGTTCCAGACGGACGACCTGATCGCCGGGGCGGACGTGCAGATTCTCAGCGGCTACGCCCTGGCCGAACTGCAGAGCAACGGCTCGTACCGCGTCAGCGTGGTGGCGACCGACTTCTATCAGAACGCCGAGGGCTCGCGCCGGGTCTATGCGCTGGAGCTGTGCACCGGACAGCCGACCGGGACCGAGATGGTCATCACCTGCCAGGTCGTGCAGTCGACCGGGACCAACTACGCGCCCGACGACTTCCGGCTCACCCAGGATCCGGCGGCTCCGACGCTCTGGCGCGGGACCATGAGTTCCAACGGCACCGCGCCGGTCGAGTTCATCGACTTGGACTGATCCCCGGCTCCCTCGGGCGGGGTCGTGGCTGATGTACTACAAGCCTCCCGTCCGCGCCGTGGGGACGATCGACAAGCGCAGCCTGCGGCTTCTCGCCCTGCTGGCCTTGTGGCTGCGGTCCGAAAAGGCCACGTCCTCGGTATGACAGACAGTCCTGCGCCTCGTCCTCCCGGCCCCTGGGATCAAAAGCCCGAACAGACCGCTCCCCCACGACACGTGGGTGTGACCGATCGGGGGCCGCCCCGCAGCGCCGAGCCGCCGCTGGACAAGGGGCAGAACCCTGTCTGGGCGGTGATCTCGACCCTGCTTCTGGGCGGACTGATCTGGTGGTGGAGCCAGAGCTGGATCATGGTCGTGGCCGTCCTGTTCGGCCTGCTGGTGCATGAGTATGGCCATGTCCTGGCGATGAACCGGCTCGGCATGGGACCGGCCCGCATCTACATCATCCCCTTCCTCGGCGGCGTGGCGAAGAGCCAGCGGCTTCCGACCAGCGAATGGGACGGGGTGCTGGTGTCGCTGGCCGGGCCGGCCTTCGGCATGCTGGCGGCCATTCCGTTCCTGGGCCTCTATATCGCTACGGGGCAGGGTGAGTGGCTGGTGGGCGTCCTGGCCATCGCCATGCTGAATCTGGTCAATCTGGCGCCCGCTCCGCCGCTGGACGGGTCCAAGGCCCTGGGGCCGGTGCTGGCGCGCATCCACCCGATGCTGGAACGGGTTGTGATCTTCCTCATCGGCGCGGTCGTGGTGCTCTGGGGCATAAGCAACGGCAGCTGGTTGTTCGCCGGATTCCTGGCGCTGTCGCTCTACGCCCATCTGCGTCGCGGCGACTGGCGGCCGGATGGTCGTCCCCTGACGGCGCGGGAGTCGGGCTACAGCGTCGGCCTGTTTCTCGCGGCCCTCGCTCTGTGCGGCGGCGTGGCGCTGGCGGCGCTCCTGCCCCTGACCGGCACGCTGGAGAACGCCATGATCATCGCGGGCCGCTATTTCGAGTTCGGCCGTTGAGCCGCACCGTCCATCGCGACGGGCCGCTGATCGTCGGCGGCGGCTTGGCCGGACTGTCGGCCGCGCTGGAGGCCGCGCCGCGCAAGGTGCTAGTGGTGACGCCGGCGCCGCTGCTGGAGGCCTGTTCCTCGGCCTGGGCCCAGGGCGGGGTGGCGGCGGCCCTGTCGCCGAAAGACGCCCCGGCCCTGCACGCGGCCGATACGGCGGCGGCGGGCGCCGGACTGGTCGAGGTGGAGACGACCGCAATACTGACCGGTGACGGTCGGGCGGCCGTCGAATGGCTGGCCGCCCTGGGCGCGCCCTTCGACCGGGACGCCGCAGGAGACTTCGCCGTCAGCCTGGAAGCCGCCCACTCCCACGCCCGGGTGGCCCGGGTCGGCGGCGACGGGGCCGGGCGGGCCATCCTGTCGGCCCTGATCGCGGCGGTGCGCGTCGCGCCGCATATCGAGGTCTGGGAAGACGGGCGGCTGCGCGGCCTGATCCAGGACGACAGCGGCCGGGTGCGCGGCGCCCTGATCGAGCGCGGCGCCCCGGGCTCGGGCCGGATGGTCGAGGTGTCGGCGCCCGCCGTGGTGCTGGCCACGGGCGGGGCCGGGGGCCTGTTCGCCCACACCACCACCCCCGCCGCCCTGCTGGGCGAAGGCCTGGCCCTGGCGTATCGCGCGGGCGCCGAGGTTCTCGACCCCGAGTTCGTGCAGTTCCATCCGACCGCCATCGACGTGGGGCTCGACCCCATGCCGCTGGCCACCGAGGCGTTGCGCGGGGAGGGGGCCCGATTGATCGACCGCGACGGCCGGTTCCTGCTGGGCGAGGCGGCCGACGCCGACCTGCAGCCGCGGGACGTGGTCGCCCGGGCGGTGCATGCCGCGCGGGCCGAGGGGCGCGGGGCGCATCTGGATTGCCGACGCGCGATCGGCGCGGCCTTCGCCGAGGAATTTCCGGCCGTGTTCGGCGCCTGTATGCGGGCCGGGCTGGACCCGCGCGAGACGCCGATCCCGGTGGCGGCGGCGGCCCACTATCACATGGGCGGGATCGCCGCTGGACCGGACGGGCGGACCAGCCTGCCGGGCCTGTTCGCGGTCGGCGAATGCGCCGCGACGGGCGTGCACGGGGCCAACCGGCTGGCCTCCAACTCCCTGCTCGAGGCCGCGGCCTTCGGGCGGCGGACGGGCCGGGCGGCGGCGCTGGAGGCGCCGGGCGCGGGCGCGGTCCGGTCGGCTCTCGCCGCTTCGGACCTGTCGCCCGAGGCGTTGCAGGCATTGCGCCAAACCATGAGCCGCTGCGTCGGCGTGGTGCGCGATGCGCCGGGCCTGAGCAAAGCCCTGACCGTGATCGCGCGGCTGGAGGCCGAGGTGCCGGGCGCCCTGCCGCTGGCCGCCGCGCGGCTGATCGCCGAGGCCGCGCTGGCGCGGACCGAGAGCCGCGGCGGGCATTTCCGGAGCGACTACCCCGAGACGGTCGGGGTGGCGGAGCATACGAGGTTGCGAATACAACCTCAGGAAGCAAAGTCTTTCGCGACAGCGGAAAGGGCGGCATAGTGACGGTCGGAGCAATGCGATGACCCCGACCCCGCCCGGCATGGAGGAAGACCTCGCCGCCTTCCGGTTCGATTTCGACCGGTTCGAACAGATGTTCGAACAGGGGATCCTCAATCAGCTGGGCCCGAGCATCGAACTGCTGGACGGAAGGATCGTCGAGATGGCGCCGGGGTCCGACGATCACAGCAAGACCAATGCGGACCTGGTCTACCTCATCGGCGCGGGTCTGCGCGGCGCGGGGTTGAACGCAGACCTCGGCGTCCGCACCGACGGCACGCTTCGCATCGGCGACTACAACGCGCCCAAGCCGGACGTTTACGTCATTCGCAAATTTTCCGGCCGCAAATACGCCCAGGCCTCGGACGCGGTGCTGGTCGTCGAGGTGTCGATCTCGACCCGGGCGGAAGATCTGCGGTTCAAGCCGCCACTCTACGCCCGCGCCGGCATTCCCGAGTTCTGGATGGTCGAGCCCGAGGCCCGGCTGATCCGTGTCTTCCGCGATCCGCGCACCGACGGAAGCTGGGGCGATGAGGCGGTGGTGACCGAGGGCGTGGTCACGCCGCTGTTCTCGGATCAGGTGCGGGTCGATCTGGCGGAACTGTTCTGAACCTCATGCTCCCTGACATTCTGATCGAACCGGTGGTGCGCGCGGCGCTGGCCGAGGACCTGGGCCGGGCGGGCGATGTGACCGCCCGCGCCTGCATCCCCGAGGGCGCGCGGATGCGGGCCGTATTCGCGGCGCGCAAGCCGGGCGTGCTGGCGGGGATCGACTGCGTGCGGCTGGCTGTGCTGGCCATGGACCCGGAGGCGGCGATCGAGCTGAAGCTGCGCGACGGCGAGGCTTTCGCGGCGGGGGCGGTGCTGGCCGAGGTCGAGGCCGACGCGCGGGCGTTCCTGGCCGCCGAGCGGGCGTCGCTGAACCTGCTGGGGCGGCTGTGCGGGATCGCTACGCTGACGCGGGCCTATGTCGAGGCGGTAGCCGGGACCCGCGCCCGGATCGCCGACACCCGCAAGACTACACCCGGCCTGCGCGCGCTGGAGAAGCATGCGGTGCTGTGCGGCGGCGGGGTCAATCACCGCTTCGGCCTGGATGACGCCATCCTGATCAAGGACAACCACGTCGCCGTCTGCGGCGGCGTCGGCGAGGCGATCCGGCGGGCGCGGGCCGCGGTCGGCCATCTGATGAAGGTCGAGGTCGAGGTCGATGGGCTGGACCAGCTGGACGAGGCGCTGGCCGCCGGACCGGACGTGATCATGCTGGACAATTTCACGCTGCCGATGCTGCGCGAGGCCGTGGACCGCACGGCGGGGCGGTTGACGTTGGAGGCCTCGGGCGGGGTCAATCTGGAGACCGTGCGCGGCATCGCCGAGACGGGCGTGGACGTCATCTCCGTCGGGGCCCTGACCCATTCGGCGCCCTCGCTGGACATCGGGTTGGACGCCGTTCCAGCCTGACCGGCGAACATCGTTCCGGAACGCGCGGCGCGTCTGGCGGGTTGATGGGGGTGACGGAAGGAGACTTCGATGACCCACGCCCCCCGCATTCCCAAGGAACAGCGCAGCTACGCCGACAAGGGCGGCATGGCGGCCACGGACGCCGCCGACAGCGACCGTCGGGACCTCGAGACCGAGATTCAGACCGGTCATCCCGGCGATTCCGACGTCCACCTCGACACCCAGGGGCGGTTCGGCAATCTGAAGCAGAACCTGACCAACCAGTGGAAGGTTCAGGACCGCTGATCATGGCCAACAACCAGCACACGCCGACGCCCGAGGATGCCAAGCGGTGGGGCGGCCCCGGCGCCAGCCACGAGAATGCGAAGAAGGCGCCCCCGGCCTTCGAGGACCCGCGCGAAGGCGGGCCGACCAATCCCCGCAACAGCAAGGTTTCAGGCGGCGGCGGCGAACGCGATCTCAAGCATAGCCATGACGACGAACATCGCTCGTCAAAGGGCCGCCGCGACGCCTGATCAGGCGGTGGGAGCGGCCGACGAAGGGCCGGCGGTGTCGCCGGTCGAGACCGGCGTGGAAACCACGGCCGCCGGCGCGGGCGTCGCGGCGGCAGTAGCCGGGGTCTCGGCGCCCTGTTCCTGGGCCACCAGCATGTTGTAGGCGACCGCGCCGGCTTCGCGCACGGGACCGGTCGGGTCCATGCTGGCCTGGATCAGGCGGGGTTCGTCCGCGGGACCCGAAGGACGGGCCGCATAGGAGAAGGCCTCGCGCGAACCCGAGCGGCCGCCGAAGCGATAGAACAGGTGGTCGCCGACCTGGGCGACCCGGACCAGCGAATTGCGCCAGGCGGGCGAGACACCGGTGGTATGGAAATGGGTGGCGTTGCCGACGGCGCTGTACACCGCGCCGGACAGGGCGGCGGAGGCGACTTCGCGGGCGCGGTTCCAGGCGGCGCGATTGACCCGGCCGCGCATCGAACCGTCACAGGTGAAGCTGAACTGGCAGCCGGTGCGGCGCGCCGCGCCCTGGAAGACCACGCCGCAGACGCTCTTGGGGAAGGCCGGGTGGCGCACGCGGTTCAGCACCACCTGGGTGACGGCGCGCATGCCGTCGCGGCCCTCGCCGCGGGCTTCGTAATAGGCCGCCTGGGTCAGGCAATCGAGATCGCGCGAGGCGTCCAGCGCGCTGCCGAGGCGGAAGGGCAGGGCCGCGACCGGGCCGGTCAGGTTGACCCGACGCAGGTTGGCGGCGGCGGGCTGGCCGCGCAGCTGTTCCAGACGGGCCGTCAGCAATTCAGCCTGGCGGTCGCGCTGGGCGCCGCCGGCGACGGTGTAGGGATCGTGCCGGCGGGCGATGGTCAGGGCGCTTTCGTCCAGACCGCCGGCCGCGGCCGCGAGCGCCTCCTCGGTGAAACCGGCCGCCGTGGCGCCTTCGATGCGCTCGGCCTGGGTCCGCACGGTCGTGGCCTTGGCCGCCGTACCCCCAAGATAGGCGCAGCCGATCGCCAGTCCCACCAATGCGCCGAACGCCGCCGCCGCCGATCCGGGCCGAATACGCGCCGCACGATCAACAGGGGGGGTCACACGCGTCTGTGGGGCGTTCGGCAAGGGCTCAGTCCTGTACGGCAGGGCGCAATGCCGCCCCCGGGTAGTCTCGCAACCGGGCGACCCGCTCCAATCCCTGAAGATCGGAATCGCGATCCGCTTGCGGTAAATCGACGGTCAGCGAAATGGGCCGACGTATCGAGGACGCGCCTTAAGCCAGCCGTTTGTGGCGCCAATGTGGTTGATTCGCAAGATTGTTGTGCGGCGCAACATCGCGGTCATCCTCTCAGGCATCGTGGAGTTAACGCAGCGGTCCGAACGGATAGTCGCGCTGAGTGAAAGACGCCGTTGCTGTATTGTCCAACACAAGCACAACACGGTCCGAGTGTCCGTCCGTTCCCGGCTGATTGAAGGGAGGCGACGCTATTGTGTCCTGCCTGGAAAAAGAGGCGCCGTTGACTTGTCCAACAGGTGCCGGAACCGGTGGTGAGCGGTCAGCGTTGAACCTCCGCCATATAGAGGATCGCCGCCATGAAACGTACCGCCGTCACCCTTGCCCTCGCCGTCATCGCATTGGCCGCCGCCGCCTGCGGCCAGACCATCGAGCAGAGGGCCGCCACGGGCGCCATCGCCGGGGCCGTCGTCGCGGGTCCCGTGGGCGCCGCCGTGGGCGGAGCCGCCGGCGCCGCCGTCGGCCAGGCCGAGAAGCCGAACTGACACAGTTCGCCGCCTCAGTGAGCGGGGCGGCGGCCATCGCCGCCTCGCGATCTTGATTTTCGCGCCCATATAGGGTTAGCGACGCGCCGGGCAGCGCTGCGAAAGCGCCCGGCCGCGTTCAGCGCATCCATAAACGATCAAGGACATCGACGCCCTCCGCATGAGAGATCTGAAACAGACCGGGTTCACGGACCGCCTTTCGACCCAGCAGGAAGCCAAGAAGGCGCTGCTCGCGCGGTTCAAGCCCAAGGCGGCCGCCCCCGACCCCGAGTTCGACAAGCTGGCCGCCAAACGCGCCGCCGAGAAGGAGGCGCTGCGCCAGCAGCATGAACTCGCCAAGGCCGAAGCGCGTCGCGAGAAGGCCGACAAGGAGGCCGCGCGTCTGGCCGCCGACGCCGAGGCCCAGGAAGCGGTCGAGGCCGAACGCCGCGCCGCTCGCAAGGAGCGCAAGGCTCTCACCAAGGAAGAGCAGAAGGCCGCGCGCGACGCCCGCTATGCCGCCCGCAAGGCCCGCACGCGCTAAACTTCGTCCGGCTGTTTCAGGTCAGTTCGCCCAGGATGTGGGCCAGCTGTTCGCCTGAATAGGGTTTGCGCAGGAACGGCCAGGGCGCGTCCGCCAGGGCCGCGTCCACATCCTCTCCGGCGTAGCCCGAGGTCAGCACCACCCGCATTTCGGGATAGTCGCGGCCGCATATCCGCGCCAGTTCGATGCCGGTCATGCCGCCCGGCATCACCACGTCGCTCAGCATCATGTCGAACCGCTCGCGCTTCAGCAGGTCCAGCGCCTGAGGACCGGTCTCGACCGCCCGCACCTCGAGCCCCAGTCCTTCCAGCAGCTCCAGCGCCACGACGGCGACGCTGGAGTCATCCTCCACCAGCAGCAGGCGCCGACCGGCGGCCATGGGTCTGGCGACCGTCCCGACCTCGGCGGCGGCGATCCCGTCCTGATCCTGCGGCGGAAGGTAGAGTTTGATCTCGGTTCCGCGGCCCGGCGTCGATGAAATGTGAGCGGCGCCGCCGCTCTGGCGCGCGAAGCCATAGACCTGGCTGAGTCCCAGTCCCGTGCCCTTGCCCACGGCCTTGGTGGTGAAGAACGGTTCGAACACCCGCGCGATGACCTCGGGCGGCATGCCGGCCCCGTTGTCCGCGACCGTGACGCAGACATATTGGCCCGCCTTCAGGTCAGGGACCTCGCCGGCCTCGACCGCGCACAGCTGCGTCTGAATGGTGATCCGGCCCTTGTCGCCGACCGCGTCGCGGGCGTTGACGACCAGGTTCAGCAGGGCGGCCTCGAACTGGGATGGATCGACATTGACCCGCGCCCCGCCGCGACGAAGCTTGAGCTTGAATTCGACGGCCTCGCCCACGGCGCGGCGCAGCAGGGGTTCGCTCTGGCGGATCTGCAGGTTCAGATCGATCGCCTCGGGCCGCAGCGCCTGCCGCCGGGAGAAGGCGAGCAGCTGGTGGGTCAGGCCTTCGCCGCGCCGCGCGGCCGCCAGAGCCGCCTCGCCCAGCTTCTGGCGTTTGGCGGCGTCGTTGGGCGAGCGCAGCATGATGTCCAGGGCGCCGATGACCACGGTCAGCAGGTTGTTGAAGTCATGGGCCACGCCGCCGGTCAGCCGCCCGACCGCCTCCATCCGCTGGGCGTGCATCAGGTCGGCCTCGGCCTTGGCCTTTTCCGCCAGCGCCTCGCCGACGCGTTCCTCGAGCAGTTCGTTGATCCGCTTCAGGTCTTCCTCGGCGCGCTTGGCGTCGGTGACGTCGATGTTGGCGCCGACATAGCCCTGGAACTCGCCGGCGGCGTCGAAACGCGGAATGCCCTCGCAGCGCAGCCAGCGGGCGCCCAGCTTGGGGTGCTCGAGCCGCATCGTCCGCTGATAGCGGTCGCGCGCCTCCACGGCCCGGGTGAACGCCTGATGGTCCGCCTCCAGCGCGAAGGCGTCGACGGTTGCACGCCAACTGGATGCCAGCCCGTCCTCGGCCACGTCGAAGAAGGCCTTGTAGCTGCGGTTGGCGAAGACCAGGTCGCCTTGGACGTCGGTCATCCAGACCTGCACGGGTGCGCTGTTGGCGACCGTCCGGAAGCGGGATTCGGATTCCGCCAGACGGTTCTCGGCCTCGACCCGGGCGGTCTCGTCCCGCAGCGTCAGCACCGCGCCGATCCGGCCGCCGTCGGCGTTGAGCACCGGCTGGGCGTTGCCGACGGCGATCACCTCCGTGCCGTCCGGCCGCCGGATGCGCCAGCGGGCGTCCAGAACCGTCTCGCCCCTCATCACGGCCCGGGCGAGAGGCAGTTCCTCGAAGGGATAGGGTTCGCCGGT
Source organism: Brevundimonas vancanneytii (assembly GCA_943373195.1). GTDB lineage: Bacteria > Pseudomonadota > Alphaproteobacteria > Caulobacterales > Caulobacteraceae > Brevundimonas > Brevundimonas vancanneytii_B. The sequence continues at coordinate 12,070 of CALSBO010000048.1, read as the reverse complement.
TTCCCGGAACAGATGATAGGTCTCCGAATAATCCTCGGGCGCCACATCTAGCCGCTTGACGCCGTGCTGGCGGATCGCGGCGTCGTTGACGAAGATGATCTTCCCGTCGGGGTCGGTGACGATGACGCCTTCGGCCAGCTGGCCGAGGATGGCGTCTCGCTCGGCCGCCGCCGCGCTGAGCCGGGCGGTGGTTTCGCGAATGTCGGTGACGTCGAAGGCGACGCCGACGAAGCCGATCACCTCGCCGTCGGCGCCCAGACGCGGTCGCGAGAAGGACTTCAGCCAGCGGTACTCGCCGTCGTGGCGCAGGTAGCGGGCCTCGAGCGAGAAGGGTTTGCCCGTCGCCTCGCCGGCCAGCGATTCCGCGATGATCCGCTCCTGGTCGTCGGGGTGGATGACGGCGCGCCAGTCGGCCAGGCGGGCCTCTTCATAGGTTCCGCCGTTGTAGGCGACATAGGCCTGGTTGACGAAGGCGCGGGTGCGGTCCTGCCGGGTGACCCAGATCAGCACGGGGGCGGTGTCGGCGATGGCGCGGAACCGTTCCTCGCTCTCGCGCAGGGCGCCCTCGGCTCGCGTACGCTCGACCTCGGCCCAGGTCCGGACGGCGACCTCCTGCAACAATCCGGCTTCGGCCTCGGTCCATTCCCGCACATCGGGATGATGGGCGTACAGGAAGGCCTGAAGGCGCCCGCCGCCGATCACCGGCGCGCGCATCAGGGCCCGGGTCTCCAGCCGTTCGAACACCTCCAGCGCCTCGCGGGTGCGGGGATCTTTCCGGACGTCGGATATGCGGATCAGGCGGCCTTCGGCGAGGTCGGCGATCAGGTCGGCCCCCAGATCCTCCAGCCGGAACTGGCCTTCGGCGCTGACCAGGCCGGCGGTCCAGTCGCGGGTCATCGAGACGATGCCGCGTTCCTGGTCGACCTCGCCATAGCCGACCCTGCCGGCGCCCAGTTCGGCGCCCAGCGCCCGCTCCACCTCCATCATGACCGCGTCCGGCGTGGCCAGGTTCCGCAACCGGTCGCTCAAGGACAGCAGGAAGGTCTGGCGCCGCTCCTGGCTGGCCAGGGCGTCCAGCGCCTCGCGCGTCTCGGAGATGTCGAACGCCATGCCGACATAGCCCAGGAACAGGGCGTCGCGATCGAACCGCGGATTGACCGAAATCCGCATCCACCGCCAGCTGCCGTCAGCGTGCTTGAAACGGGCGTCGAAGCCATAAGGCAGGCGCAGCGGGCGCGCCGCCGCCATGGCCGCCTCGACCCCAGCCTGATCGTCGGGATGGATGGCCTGTTTCCAGACGTGGCCGATCAGCTCACTCGCGGGCCGGCCGTAGTATTCGACGAGCGAGGCGTTGACGAACTCCACCTCTGCCTCGGCGTTCGTCATCCAGACCGGCGAGGGAGCCGTGTCCGCCATCAGCTGGAAGCGGGCGTTGCTCTCGGCCAGGGCCGCCTGGGCGGCCCGCTGTTCGGTGATGTCGGTGTTGGTGCCGAACCAGCGCACCAGCTTGCCCGCCTCGTCCCGCACCGGCATGGCGCGGGACAGGAACCAGCGCCATTCGCCCGCCGCGCTGCGCAGGGGGAAGATGTCCTCCCAGGGCGTTTCGTCCTTGATCGACTGTTTGAACCGCTCGGTGACGCCATCGACCATCGCCGGGTCGTGCACGGCCTGCCAGCCCCAGCCGGCCATCTCTTCCGGGGTCGTGCCGGTGTAGTCGTGCCAACGCTGATTGTACCAGTAGATGGCGCCGTCGGGTTCGGCCATCCAGGCCAGGTTGGGGATGTTGTCCGCCACCAGACGGAAGCGGGCTTCGCCCTCGTCGATGGCCGAGCGCGACGCTCGTAGCAATTCCAGGGTCGTGTGGCCCTCGCGCATTGAGCTCCGCAGCGACGCCCCCATCAAGGTCATGACGAACGCGACGACGCCATAGGCTGCCGCGCCGGCGATGTTCATGGTTTGATCGTAGGGAAATAGTCCGGCGATGGAGATCGTCGCGACCCAATTGCCGGCCAGACAGACAATCGCGGTCGCGACGCCGGCCCCACGACCGGCCCAGAGGCTGGCGATCGCCACGGGAGGAACGAGGATGACATAGGCGGGAAAACCACCGAAGACCGGCCCGAGGGTCCACCTGAGGGCCAGTCCAACAGCTGAGCACGTCAGGACGATCGTCAGCAGACGCCACGCATCTGCGGGTGGGGCCAGAGCCATACTTCTGAACAGTCCGCCCTCGGCCATATTTCCCCCGTCGCGCCCGGCGCGAACCTCGCCGCAACGTATTGCACACGCTCCCGTTCCATAAAGCGTCACAGTTCCAACCGACCTGCCCGAACCGTCGGGAGTTGCTCCCAGGCCGATGGGAAATGGCGCCCCGATCGGTCTTTCACGCCCCGAAAGCGTTGAGACTTGACCGCACCGCGCTTTTCCGCCTGAAAAGCGCCCGGCTTGTCGCTTAGTCCACACGGTCGTCGGGCAGGATATCCCGGCTTGGGAGTTGATATTTGGCCAGGATCGACTGGACCGCGAAGCTTAAAGGGATGCGCCGGCTGCTGGCCGCCGCGCCCGTGGTCGTGGCCGCCTTCGGCGTCGCCATGGCCGCCAGCTCCACGCCCCGTTCTGAGAGCGACCGCCGCGCCGAGGCGGTGCGCAACCTGACCGGCGGCGACCTGACCGCGCGGGGCCTGGCGGCTGTCACCGGCCGGATGGATCCGTCGCAACTGGCCATAGCCCGGCGCCACGATCCCAGCGAACGCCGTGCGGCCCTGTACGGCCTGACCCCCGGCTGGGAGAGCCTGACGCTGGCGGGGCGCCCGACGCTCGATTTCGGCGCCACCGGCCTGGACGCCATGAAGCTGAACGCCGCGACGCCGAACGCCTCGGCCTTCCTGCGCGTGGCCCAGCCCTTCGCCTTCAAGCCCGCCACGGCCGAGGACCGCCGCCGGGCCCTGCGCTGCCTGACCCAGGGCATCTATTACGAGGCCGCGCTCGAGCCCACCGAGGGGCAGGAGGCGGTGGCCCAGGTCATCCTCAACCGCGTGCGCGATCCCAACTACCCCAGCAGCGTCTGCGGCGTGGTGTTCGAGGGGGCCGAGCGGACCACCGGCTGCCAGTTCAGCTTCACCTGCGACGGCGCCCTGGCCCGGGCCCCGGCGCCCTGGGCCTGGAACCGCGCCCGGGCGGTGGCCGAGCGGGCCCTGGCCGGCTATGTCGCGACGCGCGTGGGCACCGCGACACACTATCATGCCGACTACGTCCGTCCCTGGTGGGCGCCGACGCTGAACAAACTGACCCAGATCGGGGCGCACATCTTCTATCGCTGGAAGGGCGTCTATGGAGAGCCCGCGGCCTTCCGTCAGGTCTATTCCGGCCGCGAGCCCCTGATCGACGAGGTGCGGCTCGCGCGTCCGCGGCTGCGGATCGCCCTGGCCGCGGACGCCGCAGTGCTCGCCGGGGCCGCAACCGGGTTGGCCGACGCCGGCCCGCGCACGGTCGAGATCGACGGCCAGACGCGCGTGGTGGGCGTCGCCTCCCTGGGCGGCCGGCGCCAGCCCACCGCCGCCGAGATCGCCGCCATCAACCAGCGCATGGCCGCCTTCGAGACGCCGGGCCTGCCGGGGCCGGACGAGGTGGTCCGCACGGCCCCCCCGGGGGTGACGTCCATGGACGTCGATGAAGTCGGCCGCCCGGGCTCCTGATTGCGATTTCGCGCAACGGATTTGCCGCTAGGGCATTGATCGGCGGAGCTGTAGGACTGCGCAGCCGACCCGTTTCGACGGGGTTGAAGCGGCTTCGACCGACGCCGGTCCGGACCCTGACCGAACACCCCGGCGCACAGGCGCTAATGGAAGGCGCCGTTTGACCAATTCCACCGCGAGCGATCCTCAGTCGATCGAGGCCGAACGCCTCCGCGTGCTGCGCTCCTACGACATCCTCGACACCGACCCCGAACAGGCGTTCGACGACGTGATGCTGCTGGCGGCGCGAATCTGCGATGCGCCGATCGGCATGGTCAGTCTGGCCGCGGGCGACCGGCAGTGGTTCAAGGCCCGCGTCGGCGTCGACGTCTCGGAGATCAGCCGGGCCACTTCCTTCTGCCAGTATGCGATGCGGCAGCCGGGCGTGACCCTGGTGCGCGACGCCAGCCTGGATCCGCTGTTCGCCGACCATCCGCTGGTGACCGGGGAATCGGGCTTCCGCTTCTATGCCGGGGCGCCGTTGATCGACGATCAGGGACTGGCGCTGGGCACGCTATGCGTCATCGACACCCGTGCGCGTCCGCAAGGGCTGGACGAAACCCAGCTGATGACGATGGACGTGCTGGCCCGGCAGGTCATGGCCCTGCTGGAGCGCCGCCGCGCCCTGCGCGAACGCCGCCGCAGCGACGAGGCGGCCACCGCCGCCGTCGAGGCGGCCCGTCTGGTGACCGAGAAACTGGCCGAGAGCGACGCCCGCTTCCAGGCCATCGCCGACAGCATGCCGCAGATGGTGTGGTCGTCGCGGCCGGACGGCCATCATGACTATTACAACGCCCGCTGGTACGCCTTCACCGGAGCGGCGGAAGGCTCCACCCTCGGCGACGCCTGGGGGGACATGATCCACCCTGACGACCAGGAGCCGGCGCGGGCGACCTGGCGCGCCTCGCTGAACACCGGCGAACCCTATGAGATGGAGTACCGGCTGCGGCACCACACGGGCGCCTATGTCTGGACCCTTGGCCGGGCCATGCCGATCCGCAATGCGGCGGGCGTGGTCACCCGCTGGTTCGGGACGGGCACCGACATCGCCGACATGAAGCGGCTCGAGCAGGCCAAGGCCCTGCTGAGCCAGGAACTGAGTCACCGGATCAAGAACATCTTCGCCGTGATCTCGGCCCTGCTGGCCCTTTCGGCGCGGCAGTATCCCGAGGCCAAGGCCTTCGCCAAGGCCGCCCGGACGCGAATCGCGGCCCTGGCGCGGGCCCATGAGTTCGTCCGACCGCATACGGAATCCACCCGTCCCAGCCTGGACGGCACGACGCTGCACGCCTTCCTGCGCGACCTGTTCCTGCCCTATGACGACGACGCGGGCCGGCCGCGGGTGGTGGTCACCGGCGATGACGCGGATTTCGACGACCAGGCGGCGACCCCGGTCGCCCTGCTGTTCCACGAACTGGCCACCAACGCCGCCAAATACGGGGCGCTGTCGACGCCCGAGGGCCGGGTCGATCTGACCACCCTGCGGCGCGGCGACCGCTATGTGATGAGCTGGCGCGAGCGGGGCGGTCCGCCGCTGAGCGGGACGCCGGACGGGGCCGGCTTCGGCTCGTCGCTTCTGGCCCTGTCGGTCGAGGGGCAGTTGGGCGGCGCCCTGGAGCGGACCTGGGCGCCTGAAGGCCTGGAGGTCCGGGCCGACATTCCGGCCACGGCCCTGGCGCCGCGTCGCGCCGCCAGGCAATTCACGTGAACCGGCGTCCTCCGCCCGCGTTCAGTGGGTGCAAGTCTGTATTGAAACGAAACCAATGACCGCCCGCATCCTGATCATCGAAGACGAAGCCCTGGTGGCGATGGAGCTGCGCTTCGTGCTGGAGGACCTCGGCTATGTGGTGGTCGGCACCGCGCCCGACGCCCGTACGGCACGGGCGCTGGCGTCACGCGGCGGCGTCGAACTGGCGCTGGTCGATATCCACCTGAGCGACGGGGCCACCGGCGTCGGCCTCGGCCAGGAGCTGGGCGAGGCGTTCGGCGTCACCGTCCTGTACATGACCGCCAACCCCGGGATGGTCAGCCATGGCGTCCCCGGCACCATGGGGGTGCTGACCAAGCCGACGGACGAGGGCTGCGTCCGCGAGGCGGTCGAATACGCCCTGCACCTGCGCCGCGGCGAACCGGCGTCGCCGGTCCCGCACGGACTGCAGATGTTCGGCTGAGGCCCGGCGTCACCAGGCCCCGATCTTCTCCGCCTGTTTGTGCGAGATCGGATGGTGCGCCCGGGCGTGGTCTTCCTCGGCGAGGAAGCGGACGGCCTCCAGCGCGGCCATGCATCCCATGCCGGCGGCGGTGACGGCCTGACGGTAGATGTCGTCGGTGACGTCGCCGGCGGCCCAGACGCCCTCGATCGCCGTCGCCGCCGTGCCCGGCCTGACCACCAGATAGCCGCCCTGTTTGGTTTCCAGCTGGCCGGCGAACAGTTCCGATGACGGGGCGTGGCCGATGGCGATGAAGACGCCGTCGGCGGTCAGGTCGCGGGTCTCGCCGGTTTCGACGTTCTTCAGCCGCGCACCGGTGACGTTGACCCCGCTGAAGCTGTTGGTTTCGCCCAGGATCTCGTCGACGGCGTGGTTCCAGACCACCTCGATCTTCGGATGGGCGAACAGCCGGTCCTGCAGGATGCGCTCGGCGCGGAACTCGTCGCGGCGGTGCACGACGGTGACCTTGGCCGCGAAATTGGTCAGAAACAGCGCTTCCTCCACGGCGGTGTTGCCGCCGCCGACGACGATGACGTCTTTGCCGCGATAGAAGAAGCCGTCGCAGGTGGCGCAGGCCGAGACGCCGAAGCCCTGGTATTTCGCCTCGCTCTCGATCCCCAGCCATTTGGCCTGGGCGCCGGTCGAGATGATCACCGTCTCGGCCAGCATCTCGGAGCCGGAATCCAGCGTCAGGCGGAAGGGCCGCTGCGACAGGTCGGCCTTGACCACGATGTCCTCGATCACCTCGGTCCCGACATGTTCGGCCTGGGCGCGCATCTGCTCCATCAACCAGGGGCCCTGGATGACGTCGGCGAAGCCCGGATAGTTTTCGACATCGGTGGTGATGGTCAGCTGGCCGCCCGGCTGCAGGCCGGCGATGACGACGGGGCTCAGCATGGCGCGCGCGGCGTATATGGCGGCGGTCCAGCCGGCGGGGCCGGAGCCGATGATGGCGACGCGGACGGTACGGAGAGTGCTCATGGCCTCTATTTAGGCGCTGATTCCGTTTCGCGCGATGCTAGGCTGCGCCACTGACACGGGGTTCCTGGGGAGAACGGACATGGCGGCGCAGACCAGCTATCTTGGAATAGGCATCGGCCTGGGCGTTGCCATCGGCGTGACCATGGGATTGGCGATGAACAATCTGGCGTTGGGCATCGGCCCGGGCATCGCCATCGGCGTTGGTTTCGGCGTGGCGATGGACGCGGCGAAAAAGAAAAAAGCCGACAGGGACTCGAACGGTGGCGCCGACAGTTCGGATAGTGGCGGACGCGGCAAAGACGTTGATGGCGGCTCCGACAGCGGTTCGGACGGCAACTAGATTCCGTACCCAATACCGCTCATCCCCCCGAACGCGGGGACCCAGTTCTTTGGGCGCTCCGGCGTGGCCATGGGGCTCCAAAGGCGGTCCGACGCAGCCTGCCTCACGAAAGCACTGGGTCCCCGCGTTCGCGGGGATGAGCGGAAAGAAGGCAAAACCCTTATTGCGTCAGTCCGAAATCGGGTCCGAACCCTAACGCTTCATCCGTTTCAGAACCTCGGCGGCGGCGCGGTCGGTTTCGGTCAGCGGCGCATAGGTCCAGGCCTCCAGCGACCCGTCGAACGGCCGCGCCGCGCCGCGTTCGCGCAGGTCCGCGTGCAGCCGGGCGAATTTGTCCGCCGGCTTGAGCGGGACCATCGGCAGGATATGCACCGGCGCGCCGGTCGAGGCGGCCTCGGCGGCCATGTTGGCGCTGTCCTCGGTGACGAGGATGTGGTCGGCGAAATTCAGGAAGGCGAAATAGGGGTTCGGCCCCTCGCCGTCCCAGATCAGGCCGGGCAGACGCGCCAGCCGCGCCGTCATCACCGCCTTCGCCGCCTCGGGCGTGCGGCGCGAGAAGGTCAGCATCAGCGCGCCTCCCGCGCCCTCGACCGCCCCGGCGATCCGGTCGGCGAGCTCGGCGGCATGGGCTTCGGTCAGGTCGAACGCCCGCGACCGCCCGCCGATCAGCACGGCCACGCGCGGGCCGCGCAGGGCGGACAGCCGTTCGGCGAAGGCCGCCGCGCCCTCGGCCAGCCGCTCGGCGGTCACCCGATGTGGGGAGCCGGTGATCGACAGGACATTGGGTCCGGCGACGCTGTCGTGGGCCGGGGCGACGATCAGGTCATAGGCGTCGTTGCGCCAGCGCGGGTCCTGGGTCTGGACCACGAAGGTCTTTCCGCCCGACCGTTCGCGGACCCGCGCCGACAAGGGCAGGGTCGCCCGGCCGGTGGCGATCCACAGATCGGGCCAGACCTCGCCGGCGGCCGACTCCGTGGGGTCCGACGACAGGTCCAGCATCCACGACGCCTTCAGCGCCGAGGGCAGTTTGTCGAAGGCGGGCCGCCAGCGGATGCGGCTGACGGCGATGCACGACGGAAAAAGGCGCTGGACGGCTTCCGCCAGGCCCAGCGCCTGATTTTCCATGCCGGCGCGGCCGTCGGAGACGACCCGGATCGAGAGCGGGGTCTGGTCGGACCCTATTTCCACTCGACCTTGAGGATTTCATAGGCCTTGACGCCGCCGGGGGTGTTGACCTCGACCGCGTCGCCGACCGCCTTGGAGATCATGGCGCGGGCGATGGGCGACGAGACCGAAATCCGGCCCGCCTTCACATCGGCCTCGTGCTCGCCGACGATCTGGTAGCGCGCCTCTTCCTCGGTGTCCTCGTCGACGACCGTGACGGTCGCGCCGAATTTCACCTGGTCGCCGTTCAGCTTGGAGACGTCGATGACCTGGGCGCGGCTGATCTTGTCCTCGATCTCCGCGATCTGGCCTTCGATCCAGCCCTGACGCTCTTTCGCGGCATGATACTCTGCGTTTTCAGACAGATCGCCATGCTCGCGCGCTTCCGAGATGGCCGAGATCACGCTCGGCCGCTCGACGGACTTCAATTGCTTCAGCTGATCGTCGAGGACACGGTAGCCCTCGGCCGTCATCGGCACTTTTTCCATATGTCGTGAGTTTCTTGCTTCGCCCGACTGAAGGTTTGGTGACGCCAGAGGTCGCTGGGCGCTTGCGACCGGCCAAAGAGGGTAGGGCGCCCGGCCTCAAGACTCAAGGGGCAGAGCGATCAGGAAGACTGCCGTTATGCGGCGCGGTTTCGGCGACGCTCCCGAATCTGCTGGATATTGCCCCACAATTTGACCCGGTTGACGAGACTCCAGGCCAGCCAGGCGACGGCGGCCAGCCCCAGCGCCATGAACAGGCTGGAGATCAGGAACACCCCGGCCGCCATGAAGGCCAGAACGAAGGCGACGGCGGCGATCAGGGCGGCGATGACTTGAACGGTTTTCAGGCGCATGAGGCCATTAACGTCCCATTCATGGCCCGGTTGCGGCGGCGCGGGGCCGCGGCACAGGTTCGGCCAGACTGTGGCGCCGGCGCCAGCCTGCGACCGCGGCCTCAGGCGTAGCTGTAGGGTCCGCCCCGCTCAAGCGCCCGCTGATAGGCCGGCCGGGCGTGAATCCGTTGCAGGAAGGCCTTCAGTTTCGGCTTGTCCGCGCCGTAGCCGACCCGGCTGCCCGCCGCCTCAACCGGAAAGCTCATCATGATGTCGGCGGCGGAAAAGGCGTCGCCCGCGAACCATTCGGACTTGCCCAGCTCGGCCTCCCAATAGCCGATGTGGCTGGCGACCGAGGGGTCGATCATATTGGCGTTCATCGCCTTCGATATGCCCTTGGCCACGCCGCGCGCCAGGAAGGGCACGCGCTTGGGCAGGACGGTGAAGATCAGCTTGAGCAGCAGGGGCGTCATGGCCGAGCCCTCGGCATAGTGCAGCCAGTAGGTCAGCCGCCGCCCCTCGGCCGTACCGGCGGGTCTCAGGCCGGCGGCCGGATACGCCTCCAGCAGATATTCGACGATGGCCCCCGTCTCGGCCATCCGCGCCTCGCCGTCGTCCAGCACCGGCGACTTGCCCAGCGGATGAATGGCCTTCAGCGCGGGCGGGGCCAGGTTGGTCTTCGCGTCGCGCTGATACCGCTTGACCTCATACGGCAGCCCCATCTCCTCAAGCAGCCACAGGACCCGCTGGGATCGGGAATCGTTCAGGTGGTGGACGGTGATCATGGCGCGGTTCTGTTTCGATCAATCTCTTGGGCGACGGCGTGTTCAAGCGCGTCCAACTGTCTCGTAGCGACATCGATGACATATTCTTCAAGGACATCCCGATACTCGTGCCGATAGACGTTCCCGGCGGCCCTGATCTGTGCCCACGGCACCTCGGGGTGCCTGGCCGTCAGCGCGGGACTCAGTCGCCGCGAGGCTTCCGATATGATTTCGAGAGCCCGTGTGGTCGCATAAAAAGCGAGCCAGTCTGTCTCGAAATGCGCGATGGACAGTTTCGAGCCCATCCCCCTGAGCAAGCCGATATTGGTGGCGATGTCCTTGAGTGCGTCCTCGTCCTTAGAACGCATAGATGGCGTCCCGTTCGGCCGATGGGCGCACATGCGCGCGAAGCGCCCGACGCTCGCTTACGTCCACGGCGTATTCGAACAGGTCCTGAATGTAGAGGATGACGCCTGAGAATCCCCACAGACCGATATGAGCCTCAGGATCGATCTCGACCATGATGTCGATATCGCTATCCGCCTTCTCCTCGCCCCGGGCCAGCGAACCGAACAGCGCAGCATGAGTCACGCCCTGAGCTTCAAGCTCGGCGCGGTGCTGCCTCAGGACCGTCAAAACGTCGTCTCGGGTCATGGCGGTCAGCCTAGCACAAGCAATAGGGCGGCCAAACCTGACCCAATTCACCCCTTCGCGCCGCCGCCGCCACGATAGCTTGGCGGTCGGCTTTCTCGTCCCGCCTGGCAATCAGGGATTGCCCCCCCCCCTCCGGATCGCCTAACGAGGGTCTGCGTGGAATTCATCCACGAACGGGAGGGTTGAAATGGTACGTAAGTTCGTGACGGCCTCGGTTCTATCCGCGTCATTCTTCTTGGCGGCTCCGGTGTCGGCAAATCCGTTCGATCCGTTCGATCCATGCTACTTGCACCATGGCTGCTTCTGGGACGGTAGTCGTTGGATTTGTAACGATGCCAACGTCTATGCGCTCTGCCTGTCGCCGGATCCTTGATAAGGTTTGAGACAGTATAAGGCACAGCTCCACCGGCGGATGCCGGTGGAGCTGTTTCTCGGCTCTCGCATCGAGGAGTGACGACATGAATGGTCTTCTCACTGTGGTCGCGGCCGTCGCGGCGCTCGCCAGCATCCAAGATCCGATTTCTCCCCCGGCTCAACTTGAGGATGTAGAGGTGACGCGCGAGAGAGCCAATATGGCCCGGAGGTTCGTGGGTCGGGTCGCGGCGCCCGCGCGGGGAAGGGGTCTGGGTCGGTGGCGGAAGGTGTGCCCCGGGGTGGTCAATCTCGAACGGACGATCGCCCAGCCGATCGTCGACCGCATCGCCGCGACCGCCGACGAACTCGGTATCGAGGTCGAAGGGCCTGGCTGCGAAGCCAATATCATCGTCGTCTTCACCGCCGATGCCTCCGCCGTGACGCAGGCCTTGGTCGCGGCAGATCCGCGAGTTTTTCGCGGCCAAGGCGGCGGCATTGATCGCGGTGGCGCGGCCCTACGCGCCTTTCTTGGCAGCGAACGGCCAGTCCGTTGGTGGTCGCTGAGCGTGCCGATCGATAGTCAGACTGGTCAGCGAGCAGTTCGTGTCCCCGGGGACAGAAGCGGTGTCAACGTCGATGCCCAAACCGCGGGAATTCTGGGCTGTAATCGAGACGACTGCGCCATCGGCGCTGCTCCCTTGATCCGCTCGACCACAGCGTCCCGCATCAGCAGCCAGATCGTCGACCAGCTGTACAAGTCGATCATCATCGTCGACATCGACGCGGTGTCCGGCCTGAACACCACCCAACTGGGCGACTACCTCGCCCTGGTCGCGCTGAGCCAGGTCGATCCCGAGGCGGACACCGCCGCCTTCGACACGGTGCTGAACCTGTTCGAAAACCCTCGGGGCGTATCGGGCTTGACCGCCTGGGATCGGTCCTACCTCTCGGCTCTGTACAGCTCGCCCTCGCGCCGCCGGACCGTCGGCGGCCAGGCCAACGCCGTCGCCTCGATCATGAACCGCACCGCGACCGCCGAACCGGACGAGTGA
>CALSBO010000047.1:0-24347 GCA_943373195.1 Brevundimonas vancanneytii | reverse complement strand
GGGCCGCCGCGGTTCGTGGGTCGCGTTGAGCCGACGAAGCCCAGTCTCGAAGCGCCGCCGCCTCCCCCGGCGCCATCGCCGCCGCCCGTCATCCGCCGAGCCGACTATCTCGAGACGCCATTCCTGGATGACTACTATCCTGAACGGGCCCTGCGGGAACGCCAACGTGGGCGTGTTTCCATGAATTGCCGGGTAATGGACGGCGGCCGCGTGACGGATTGCCGTGTCGTCGAGGAATCGCCGCCGAGCCTGGGCTTTGCCGACGCCGCGCGCCGGTCGTTGGGCGACGTCAGGGTTGCCGCCGTCGACCACGATGGCCATCCCACCGCTGGCCGCCGGATCAGGCTGCCGTTCGCATTCGTGCCGCCCGACTAGGCTCGGGTCGGTGGTTCAAGCCGGCTCTTCGAGGACGAGGCTCGACACCTCCGGTTACGTGTGGTTAGCCTATCGGGGTTCATCGACCAGAGGTCTAAACAGGCGACGGGAGGTCTCGAATGGCGGCGAAAGGTGTGAGTCGGGTGACGGCGCTGGCGACGGCCGCGGCGCTGACGCTTTCCGGATGCGCGACGACCGGATCGGGATCCGGCGAGCCGATGAGCGAGCTGGACAAGGCCAACGTCAGATGCGGCGCGGCGGTCATTATCGGTGGCCTGATCGGGGGGGCCATCGGCAATAATGTGGGCGACGGCAATGGTCGCCGCGGCGCGGTGATCGGGGCGGGTCTCGGTGGAGTCTATTGCCTGGTGATCCGGGAGGCGGCGCGGGAGCGGGACGCGATCCTGGCCTATCAGCGCGACCAAGCCAAACTGGGCCTGGGCGGCCGGCACGAATGGGTCGGCGAATCCGGCAAGCTGATGGTGATGGACGTCACCATCGACGAGACCGCCGGGTCCGAGATGGACCAGATCACCACCACGGCCGGAATGACCCGGCCCCCGGCCGGTGCTCCGGCCTCGACCAGCGAGGCCGCCACCACGGCGGACCTGAACCGGATGCAGGCCGGGGTGGCGGTTGCGGCGGCCGCGCCAACCGCGCTGGCGGTCGCTGGAACGCCCCGATGCGTCTATTCGCGCTCGTCGCTGACGGTCGAAGGCATGGGCGCGGCCGACCTGGGGCGCCAGCGCTGGTGCGAGGGGCCTGATGGCCGGATGCGACTGGCCTGATCACCAATCCGGCGCGCCGCTCACGACCGCGGAACCTGATCGGTCATGACCACTCAGAACGAAGACGCTTGATCGCCCAAGACCGATCGAGGCCTGCCTACCCCGCCAACGCCTCCCGCTTCGCCTCCAGCTCCAGCCACTCCTCCTCGGCCGCCGCCAGCAGCGAGCGGGCGCGGTCGGCGTTGGCGGTGGCGCGGTCGAAGGCCTTGCGGTCGCGGGCGTAGAGGCCGGGGTCCGACAGGGTCGCGTCGTGGCGGGCGATGTCGGTGGGGAGGGTGGCGAGCAGGCCTTCGAGCTCCTTCAGGCGGTGGGCGTCCTTGAAGGTGAGTTTTCCGGGCTTCTTCGGAGGGGCGAGGGGCGCTGACGCACTGCCGGTCGACGCCTTCTTCCACTCGTCCCTCGTCCCTCGACCCTCGCCCCTCTTCAGGAACCCCGGGTTCTGGCGGATGAAGTCGGTCCAGCCGCCGGGGGTTTCGACGATGTCGCCGCGGCCGTTCATGGCGATGGTCGAGGTGGCCAGACGGTCGACGAAGTCGCGGTCGTGACTGACCAGGATCAGGGTGCCGTCATAGGTCTCGAGCAGCTCCTCCAGCTTGTCGAGCGTGTCCATGTCCAGGTCGTTGGTCGGTTCGTCGAGGACCAGCATATTGGCCGGCTTGGCCAGGGCCCGGGCCAGCAGCAGGCGGTTGCGCTCGCCGCCCGACAGGGTCGAGATCGGCTGGCGCAGCTGGCCCTCCTGGAACAGGAAGTCCTTGGCGTAGGCGGCCACGTGTTTGGAGACGCCGCGCACCAGCACGCTGTCGCCGCCGCCGGGGGTCAGGGCGTCCCACAGGGTCATGTCGCCGCGCAGGCCCTCGCGCGACTGGTCGAGATAGACAGGTTCCAGATTCGCGCCGAGGCGGACCGTGCCCGTGTCGGGCTTCAGCTCGCCCAGCAGGATCTTGACCAGGGTGGTCTTGCCCGCGCCGTTGGGGCCGACGATGGCCAGCCGGTCGCCGCGGATGACGCGGGTGGAGAAGGGTTTGATGACGACGCGAGGTTCGAGGGTCGAGGGGCGAGGGTCGAGGGAAGATGAACCGGCCTGCTGACGGGTCGCGGACCCTTCTTCCTCGCCCCTCGCCCCTCGACCCTCGAACCTCTTCGAAACCCCCTTGAGCTCGGCCACCAGCTTGCCGGACAGGGCGCCGGAATCGACGCCGAGGTTGAGCTCGCGGGGGATGTCCTTGACCCGTTCGGCGCGGTCCTCGCGCATGGCGTTCAGGGCGCGGGCGCGGCCCTCGTTGCGGGTGCGCTGGGCGGTGATGGAGCGGTAGAAGGTGTAGGTCTCGCGCTCGATGGCCTTGTTCAGGCGGCGCAGGCTTTCGGCCTCCTCGTCCAGGACCCTGGCCGCCCATTCGTCGAAGGCGGCGAAGCCCTTGTTGAGGGTGCGGACGCGGCGGCCTTCCAGCCAATGGCAGGACTGGGTGACGCGGTTGAGGAAGGCGCGGTCGTGACTGACCACCAGGACCGAGAACCGGGCCTGGAGCAGTTCTTCTTCCAGCAGTTCGATGGCCAGGATGTCGAGGTGGTTGGTCGGCTCGTCGAGCAGCAGCAGGTCCGGCTCCTCGGCGAAGGCCTTGGCGAGGGCGGCGCGGCGGATCTCGCCGCCCGACAGGTTCACCGCAGGTTTTTCCGGATCGAGGCCGAAGGTGACCAGCCAGGCCTCGGCGGTCCAGTGGTCGGCGCCGCCGGACTCGGCGTAGTCCGCCAGGGTCTCGCCGGTGATGACAGGCTCCTGCGGCACCCAGGCGAAGCGGGTGCCGGCCTGGACCGAGCGGTCGCCGGCGTCGGGCTCGATCAGGCCCATGACCATCTTCATCAGGGTCGATTTGCCGGCCCCGTTGCGGCCGACCAGGGCGGCGCGGGTGCGCGGCTCGACGGCGATGTCGACCCCGTCGAACAGCGGGCGCTGGCCGTCCTGGAGACGGACGTTCTTGAGGGCGACGAGAGGAGGACGGGGAGCCATGGAAACCCTGGACGGTCGGCGCGGCGGGGAGGCCGCGCGGTCGAAGGCGGCCATATAGGCGGTGCGGACCGCCGTGGCCACCGGCGCGGTTGTTCCGGGCGTCAGGCGAGGTCGCCGGGGCGAGGTTTGCCACGAGGCTTGGGCTTGGTCTTCGACCGGAAGCGGGAGAACAGGTCCAGCCCCTCGATCAGGCCGGACAGGGCGGTCAGGGTCGAGGCGAGCAGCAGCCACAGGCCGAGACCGACGAAGGCCTGAGTCCCGAAGCCTTCATAGGGCAGGGCCGCCGCGACCAGGAAGCCGCCGATCCAGCCGAGCAGCAGCAGCAGGCGGCGGGCGTTCAGCAGGTGGCCGACGCGGTTCCAGGCCAGGGCCCGATCCGCAAGGGCGAGGGTCACGATCAGGCCGGTCGTGGGCGCCGCGCCCATGCCCGAGGCGGCGCTGGCCAGAAGGGCCGCGGCGCCGCCGATGGCGAGGGCCAGCTGGCCGCCCGCGATCAGCCGGGCCGCGCCGGTCTGGTGCATCCGCTCGTCGGCGATGGCCCAGGCGCCTGACTGGAGCGCCAGAACGGCGGCGGCGAAACCGGCGGACAGGGCGAGCCAGTGCGCCTCGGTCGCGTCCGTCTGAAGCAGCAGAAATCCCGCGATCGGGGCGATGCCGGCGAACCGGCTCCAGTCGAACCGGGTCGTGTGTGGGGGGGCGACATGGCCGCTGGTCACCCGCGCCCAGCCCCACAGGCCCAGGCCCGCGAGCAGCAGGAGCGGCGCGAGCCAGACCGTTCCCGGGATCAGACCCGCCAGCAAAGGCGCGGCCAGGGCCGCCGGGGCCCAGCCGAAACGCTGCCACAGCGGACGGCCCCAGGGATCGTTCATCCGCCAGGCCTGCCGCGGCCGGGCGACCCAGTACAGGTTTGCTACGCCGAGGCCGAACAGGGCGGAGGCAAAGACCGTCCACAGCGCCGCGAAGGTCCAGCCGTTCGGCGGACCGAAGTCGCCGTTGGCGTTCCAGATCGCGGCGGCGATCGGCGGGATCAGAAGCACGGTCCACAGGAAGAACGGGCCGAGCACCGGACGGGCCAGCCGGGCGCGCCACCGGGCGGCGGCCTCGGGGTTCATGCGCGCTTCGAGGTCCGGCAGGTCGTAGTCGATGCGCTGCAACAGGGCCGAGACCCGGGCCGAAAAGCCGAACCGGAACCGTTCGACCAGGCGGCGCGACCAGGTGGGTTTCCGCTTCAGCGCCTGCCAGGCGCCGTGCTCCGGCTCGCCCCGCCATTCGAGGCGGCGGACGGCGTCGGCGGCGGCGCGGCGGCGCAGCACCGGCTGGGCATGGCTGAGGTCGACGCCGATGCGGCTGGAATCCCAGCCGAAGAACTGGATCACCGGCTCGATGAGTTCCTCGGTCGAGGGGCCGCCGTGTCCGACCAGCTGGGCCAGCCAGCGTTCGGTGCGGTCATGGGTCCGCAGCGCGTGCATGGCCGGCGAGCGGAAGATGCGGATCAGCAAGGTCAGGGCTTCCTGCCGGTCCGCGGCGGGGTCCCGGCCGATGGCGGCCAGCTGGTCGCACAGCGCCCTGTGGTCCTTGGCCAGTTCGGCCTCGCGCGCCTGTTCGGCATCGAGGACCGGATCGGCGGGCGGCGAGGCGTCGTCGGTCCGGCTCCAGCGGTCGCCCGTCGGGGCGTGCCAGCCGCCCGCGTCATAATCCGGTTCGTCGTACCAGTCGTCGTCTTCGTCATCGGCCCCGGCGTCCGGGGCCTCCCCCGTCGGGTCCTTGACCACGGCTTTCGGCGGCCGGGGCTTGGGGACGGCCCAGCCGTGGCGGGCCATGTTGGAGGCCTGGTCATAGGCCGCGCGCAGGGCCTGGAACCCCTCCGGATCGTCCTCGGGATGGACCTCCTTCAGACGGCGGGCGTAGGCGCGGCGGATCTCGGTCGCGTCATGGGTCGCCTTGATGCCCAGGGTGGCCCAGATGGAGCGGCTCACAGCCAGGTCTCGCCCTCGAAGCGGTCGAGGACCTGGGTCAGCTGGGTGCGGGCGTGTTCGATCTCGCGGGGGTCCTGGCCCGCAAGGACGCCCTCGAAGGCGCGGATCTGGTCGGCGATATAGCCGCGCTGTTCGCCGAGGGATTCCTCGAAACAGCGGTTGGCCCGGGCCAGGATGGTCTTGTTGGCGTCCGAGTCGCGCGGGTGCTGTTTCAGGGCGGCCAGGGCCAGGCGGCGCTTGTCGAAATCGGCGTCGGCCATGACGGTCTCGTCGGCGATGACCAGTTCGCGCTTCTCGCCGGTCCTGGGGATGTGGACGTCCACTTCCAGCAGGCCGTTGATGTCGTAGGTGAAGCGGATTTCGATCTGGACGCTGCCCAGCGGTCCAGCCGGGATCGGCACGTCCAGACGGCCCAGCAGGATGTTGTCTTCGACGTTGCGGGATTCGCCCTGGTAGACGGGGATTTCGACCATCCGCTGATTGGCGGCCGAGTTGGAATAATACTGGACCCGGCTGGCGGGGATGACGGTGTTGCGCTCGATGATCGGCGAGAAGCTGACGCCGAGATAGCGGCCCTGGGCGTCGTGGTCGCCCGCGCCGACGCCCAGGCTGTAGGGGCAGACGTCGGTCATGACGACTTCCTTGAGCGCCACGTCCCGCGACTTCAGCCCCGCCTGGACCGCGGCGCCGACGGCCACCGCCTCGTCCGGATTGACCGCATTGGCCGGGAAGCGGCCGAACATGCGGGTGATGGTCCGGCGCACGATCGGCATCCGGGTGGAGCCGCCGACCAGGATGATCTCGGAAAGGTCCTCGGCGCGCAGATTGGCGTCGCGCAGCGAGCGCAGGACGGGGTCGCGCAGCCGGTTCAGCAGGGTCTGGCACAGGGCCTCGAAATCCTCGGCCGTGACGGTGTGTTCCAGCGCCTTGTCCTTCCAGACCACCGACATGGTGGCGGACGGATGGTCGGTCAGGGCGCGGCGGGCGCGTTCGGCGGCGGCGCGGATGCGCTCGCGCAGCAGGGGGTCGCCGCGGTCCTTTTCGGACACCGCCTTGCCGGTGGTGCGCTTGAATTCCTCGATCAGGACGTCGTTGAAATCCTCGCCGCCCAGCCGGTTGTCGCCGGTCGAGGCGCGGACCTCGATGATCCCCTCGAAGATTTCCAGCACCGAGACGTCGAAGGTGCCGCCGCCCAGATCGAAGACCAGGAAGCGGCTTTCGGCGGCCAGTTCGTGGATGCCGTAGGCGAGGGCGGCGGCGGTCGGCTCGTTGAGCAGCCGCTCGACCTTCAGACCGGCCAGTTCGCCGGCCTTGCGCGTCGCCTTGCGCTGCTTGTCGTTGAAATAGGCCGGGACGGTGATGACGGCCTCGGTCACCGGCTCGCCCAGGAAGGCCTCGGCGTCGGCCTTGAGCCGGGCGATGACGAGGGCGGACAGCTCCTCGGCGCGGAAGCTTTTCGCGCCCAGTTTGGTGACCCGGCTGGAGCCCATATAGCGTTTGAAGGCGGTGGCGGTCAGCTCCGGATGGGTCGACTGGCGCTCGCGCGCGGCCAGGCCGACCATCAGTTCGCCGGTCTTTTCCTCGAAGCTGACGGCGGAGGGCGTCAGGACATGGCCGAGGCTGTTGGGAATCAGCTCCGCCTTGCCGTCGCGCCAAATGCCGACCGCGCTGTTGGTCGTGCCCAGATCAATGCCGATGATCACCCGTATCCCCCGAACGCCACTCGATTTTCTCCCTACCTTGACCCGGCCGAAGCCGGAAGGGGGTTTGCAACCGGACCGGGGACCGGCCTTCTCCTGTCGAGGGATTCCCGGCCCGCCCGGCGCGGAACGGTGTTAACCCTTCGGGGGAACGTCCGGGGGGATGAGGATGAGCGACCAGGATCCGTCAACGCCGCGAACGGGCCGGCGCAAGGGCTTCGGCTGGGGCGAACTGCTGGGCGGGATCGTGCTCGCCCTGACGCCGGTGGCCGGGACGCTGGCCTATGACGCGCTTTCGCGGCCGTCGGGCGAGGTGGCGGCGGCGGCGGACATGCTGGCCCAGGCCGGGCCGCAGATCGACGCCTATCGCCGCCAGTCGGACCTGTTCGACGTCAGCACCCGCCGGGTGGCCAACGCCATGCTGCGCGGCGGATCGCAGGAGGCGGCGCAGGCCCGGTATGACGACTTCACCCTGGTGTGGAGCGACTATCAGACCACCTATTCGGACCTGAAGGACCTGATCCTGGCCCGCGACAACACCGCGGCGCCCGAGATGCGGGACATCGTGGGGTATATGGAGGGGGCGATGGCCGCCTCGAACCGGATCGACCTGTGCCTGCAGGCGGCGCTGGGCAGCTATGACGCCGGGGCGCCGGACCGGATGGCGGCGCGGGCGCGGAACCGGACGGGGATCGACGAGACGGAAGCCCTGAACGAGCAGGCGGCGCGGGCGCAGGACCAGGAACTGCGCTGCCTGTCCGGCGACGAATATTTCGTGGCCGGCGAGCGGATGCAGCGGCTGGGAGCCTGCAACTACGCCCTGCGCAAGGCCATGATGGGCTCGGTGGCCCACATGCGGCGGCGGCGCGACGACGGGCCGGTGGCGCGGCTGGGCGACCGGCTGACGGGGCGGACGGCGCAGAAGACGGCGGACCAGCGGCCGGAATACTGGGCGCCGCTGCTGACCCGGGTGAAGGCGGAGTGCTCGCGGGCGCGGCTGAGGCCGAGCCGCGGCGATGCGCCCGCGTCCAACCGGCTGAACATCTGGCAGAGGCTGGACGCGGCGGCGCCGGTGGTGGAGCCTGCCCGCGCTCCGGCCGCGCCGCTGTTCATCGCCACGCCGCCGCCTTCGGCCGCGCCGCCCGCCTGAGCCGACCAAGGGCGGCGACAGCCCGCGCCGATGCGCGTAAGACGCCGCCGATGGACAAGCCCTTCTGGCAGACCAAGCGCCTGGAACAGATGACCCGCGAGGAGTGGGAGAGCCTCTGCGACGGCTGCGGCCTGTGCTGCCTGGTCCGGTTCGAGGACGAGAACACCGGCCAGGTGGTGCCCACGCGGGTGCACTGCAGGCTGTTCGACAGCGACCGCTGCACCTGCACCGACTACGCCAACCGGCGCGAGGAGGTGCCGGACTGCATCAAGCTGACGCCGTGGAACATCGAGCAGCTGGCGTGGATGCCGATGTCGTGCGGCTATCGCCGGGTGCATGAGGGGCGGGGGCTGGCCGACTGGCATCCGCTGGTCTCGGGCGACCCGGAAAGCGTGCATGCGGCCGGGGTGTCGGTGCGCGGCCAGACGGTGTCGGAACTGGCCCTGGCCGAGGCCGAGGACGCCCTGGACTTCGAGGCGCCGGAGTGGAACCTGGAACGCGGTTAGTCCGCGCTAACCATTAATTGGGTTTTCCGACCTTACGGATGGCGAATGGCGCGCGATCCCGAACTCACGTCCGAAGGGTCCGCCGGTGTCGAGAACCCGTTCGACCGGGTGACGGCGCTGGCCGCGGCCCTGTTCAAGGCCCCGATCGCGGCCGTATCCATGGTGGAAGGCGACTGTTACGTCCTGAGTTCCGCCCGCGGCACAACGCTGGCGCACGGAACCAGCGAGGACTCGGTCAGCCAGCACACGATGGCGCTGGGACCCCATGCCGTCCTGGTGATCGAGGACATGCGGAAAGACCCGCGCACGCGGGACAATCCCTATGTGCAGGGCGCGCCGCATGGCCGCTTCTACGCCGGGGCGGTGATCACCACGGCCGACGGCCGGATCCGTGGAGCCGTCGCCGTCGCGGACACGGAGCCGCGCGAGCGGCCGTCGGAGGACACGCTCGACTCTCTGCGGATGCTGGCGCGAATCGCCGGGGACATCCGCGATCGGCTGGACATCGAGCGGCGGCAGCGGGAGAGCCTGGAGACCCTGAACCTGGCCGAGGCGATGGCCGGAGTCGGCCACTGGCGGCTGGATCTGGTCACCGAGACGGTCAAATGGTCAGACGAGGTATACCGCATCCATGGCGTGACGCCCCAGACGTTCGACCCCAGCTATGACAATGCCGTAGACTTCTATCATCCCGACGACCGGGACAAGGTCAGGGCCTGGATCCGCGACGCCATCGCGACAGGGGAGTGCGGCGAGTTCAAGCTGAGGTTGGTCCGGGCGGACGGCCAGGAGCGAACCGTCATCTCGCAATGCCGGCCGGAGCGGGACGAGGGCGGGGCGGTGATCGCCCTGTTCGGGGTGTTCCAGGACGTTACGGAGCAGGTGCGCGTCCATGAGCAGGTGGCCCGGAGCGAAGCCCTGTTCCGCTTGATGAGCGAGACCTCGACCGACATCATGGCGCGATACAAGCCGGACGGAGAGTTCCTGTACCTGTCGCCATCGGTGG
This sequence comes from Brevundimonas vancanneytii, assembly GCA_943373195.1. GTDB lineage: Bacteria > Pseudomonadota > Alphaproteobacteria > Caulobacterales > Caulobacteraceae > Brevundimonas > Brevundimonas vancanneytii_B. The sequence goes on along the minus strand of CALSBO010000047.1, from coordinate 14,841 downwards.
AAAGGGTTCTGGGCCGGACGCCCGAGAGCCTGCTGGGCAGGAAGGCCGCTGACATCATCCATCCGGAGGATGTCGCCGACACCTATGCGCAGATCGGGGCCTGCGCCGCGGCGGGGAAGGATGCCAGGTCACTGGTCGAATATCGAGCCCTGCACGCCGACGGGTCGATCGTCTGGCTGGAGGCCTCCCCGCGTGCGATCCGCGACGACGACGGCCGGATCGTCGAGATGCACGACCATGTGCGCGATATCACCGAACACAAGACGGCCCAGCGCGAACAGACGGAGATGGTCGAGACGCTGAAGCTGGCCGAGAGCATGGCCGGGGTCGGACAGTGGCGCTGGGATGTTCTGGCCAATGTCGTGACCTGGTCAGATGAAGTCTATCGCATCCACGGCGTGGATGCGGCGACGTTCAATCCGTCGCTGAACAGCGTGCTGGAGTCCTATCATCCTGACGACCGGTCGACGCTGGAGGCGATGATCGACCACACTCTCGCGACCGGCGAGGGCTATGAATTCCAGTTTCGGCTCATCCGCCCCGACGGCGCCGAACGGATCGTCGAGTCCAGGGCCAGGGGCGAGATCGATGGCCAAGGCCGTGTCCATGCCCTGTTCGGCGTGGTCCAGGACGTGACCGACCGGGAGCGGGCGATCGAACGCATCGCCGAGAGCGAGCGCCGCTACCGGCTGCTGGCGGAGCGGGGGACCGACATCATCACCGTCTGCGGCGTCGATGGGATTTTCTCCTATGTCTCCCCCGCGATGGAATCGACCATGGGATACCGTCCGGACGAAATGGTCGGCCGTGACTTCGCCGACTTCGTTCATCCGGAAGACATAGGGCCGATGCGGACGGCGTTCGCGGAGTATCTGGCCGGCGGCCCCGACGCGCCGCCGCCGCGGGTTCTGTGGCGGGCCTTCAAGAAGTCCGGCGAAGTGGCCTGGCTGGAGGGGCATCCGAAGGTGGTCTGGAACGCGTCCGGGCGACCGGTCGAAATCCAGGATTTGTTGCGTGACGTGACCGAAACCAAGCGACTACAGGCCGAACTGATCGAGGCGCGTGACCGGGCCGAGAAGAACGCCCTGGCCAAGTCCGAATTCCTGGCCAATATGAGCCACGAACTGAGAACGCCGCTGACCAGCGTGATCGGTTTCTCGGGCCTGTTGCAGGGCAGCGGGAACCTGCCCGAGGCCGAGCGCAAATACGCCGACCGGATCGCCACGGCGAGCGAGGCGCTGCTGAGCGTGATCAACGACATTCTGGACTATTCCAAGCTGGAGGTGGAGGCCGTCGATCTGGATCCGCAGCCGTTCGACCCGCGCGCCATGGCCGAGGGGGCGACCGCCATCATCGAAAGCCAGTGCGTCGACAAGGGGTTGACGCTGGAAGTCGACGTCGCCGCGAACCTGCCGGCGGCCATGATGGGCGACGAGGGACGGCTGCGGCAGGTGACGCTCGACTTCCTGTCCAACGCCATGAAATTCACGGCGAACGGCACGGTGCGGCTGGTCGTGGCGATGGCCGGCGACCGGTTGCGGGTCGAGGTGACGGACAGCGGCATCGGCATCGCGCCCGACAAGATCGACACCCTGTTCGACCGCTTCACCCAAGCCGACACCTCGACCACGCGGCTGTACGGCGGGACCGGACTGGGTCTGGCGATCTCGCGCCGGCTGATCGAGATGATGGGCGGGACCATCGGCGCGGACAGCCGGCCCGGAGAGGGCTCGACCTTCTGGTTCGAGGTTCCGGTGCGTGAGGCGGACATCGATCGGGATACCGGCGGGGTCGACGACCAGGCGATCCGGAGCGACCTGAAGATACTGATGGCCGACGACGCGGCGCCCAATCGCGAGCTGGTGACCGCGATCCTGGGCGGGCTGGGCCTGGCGCTGGATACGGTCAGCGACGGCGCCCAGGCGGTCGAGGCCGCTGCGGCGGGACGCTATGACCTGATCCTGATGGATGTGCATATGCCGGTCATGGACGGGCTGGACGCGACGCGGACCATCCGGGCGATGGCCGGAGCGGTCGGACAGACGCCGATCATCGCCCTGACCGCCAATGTCCAGCCGGAGCAGGTCCTGCGATGCCGGGACGCGGGCATGGACGGCCACGTCGGCAAGCCGATCCAGCTGAGCGAACTGCTCGCCGTCCTGGCCGCGGCCTCGGCGCGCACCCTTGAGCAGACGTCCGAAGGCGAGCGGCAGAGGAGCGTCGGGACATGACCGCCACCGTGATGATCGTCGAGGACGACGAGATGATCCGCGAGATGATGGACATCACCCTGTCCCAGGCCGGCTATGCCGTGACCTCGGCCGGCAGCGGCGAAACGGCGCTGGAGATGCTGAAGCGGATCAGGGTCGATCTGGTGCTGCTGGATATCCACATGCCGCGGATGAGCGGGCTGGACGTCCTGATGGCCATGGGGCGGATGGGGCGGAACACGCCGCCCGTCCTGATGGTGACCGCCAACCGGCAGGCCGACACGGTGGCCGAGGCCGTGCGGCTGGGCTGCGTCGGATACATGGCCAAGCCGTTCGCGCCGGGCGACCTGCTGGGCCGGGTCGCGCGGGCGCTGGCGGGGCGGCCGGCGGCGCGGCTGGACTGTATCGAAATCTGATCCGCGCGGGACGCCGCTGGGCGTGACGCTGTGTCAGCAGTTCGCGAACCTATAGTAAGGTTCGAGCGGCAAAACCGTTCAAGATCAAAGACTTGTAAAAAAGAGAAGGCGATCTTCCAACCGGGGAACGCTGGTCCGCTATTGTTTGGGCATGACGGGAAATCAGGACAGACAAACGCTGACCGGGCGGTGCCTGGAGGTATTGGAGCAACTTCTGGCGGACGCCGTGGCGACCGCAGCGGAGACTGCGAGTTCAGCGGGGCAGGACCGCAAGTCGCATATCCGCGAACTGAACATACTGGCCGGGTTGGCGCGCAGCCTGATGACGGCGAAGAGCGCGCTGAACCGGTTCGAGCACGGACTGGCGCGGCTGGCCGCTGAGCGCCGCCGTCGTGGCGTCGGCGCAGGCGCCGCAATGGAAGATGAAGGCATGAATGACGCAGACACCCTGGGGGGCGGACTGTTCGACCCCGCCGTGCTGGCCGCCAACCGCGCCAAGCTGTTCAGCCGCCTGGATGCGGTGCTTGCTGGCGGCGCGAGCGGCGGGCCTGGAGCCCGAGCTGACGCCGGTCGAGACGATCACGGCGGCGACCCACTGGTGGCTGACCTCGCGGGACCGACAGGTTCAGGACTGGCCGTCGCCGCCCAGGCTTAGGCTGCTGCTGGGCGGGCGGGGATCGGGCAAGACGTTCGCGGGAGCCGGTTGGATCAACGATCTGGCGCAGTCGGCGCGGCGTCTGGCTCTGGTGGGATCCAGCCTGCACGATGTCCGCGAGGTGATGGTGGAGGGGCCGTCGGGGATACGGGCCCTGGCGCCGCCGCTGCTGAGGCCACGGTGGGAAAGTTCGCGCCGACGACTGGTGTGGGATCATACCGGAGCGGTGGCCCAGGCCTTTTCGGCCGAGGATGCGGACGGCCTGAGAGGGCCGCAGTTTCACGCGGGCTGGGTCGATGAATTCTGCGCCTGGCGCGCGCCCGACCGGGTGCTGGCCAACCTCAGGCTGGGACTGCGGCTGGGGGATTGGCCCCAGCTTCTGGTGACGACGACGCCCCGGCCCATCGCGGCGCTGAGGCAACTGATCGCCGAGCCCGGCGCCAAGGTGACGCGGATGCCGACGTCGGACAATACAGACCATCTGGCGCCCGGCTTCGCCGCGGCGTTGCGGACCATCTACGCCGGCACCCGGCTGGAGGCTCAGGAACTGGAGGGATTGATGGTCGAGGCCGAGGGCGCGCTGTTCCGGGCCGAGGATCTGGCGCGGGCGCGTGGGAGCCGGCCGGCGACGCTGGAGCGGATCGTGGTGGCGGTGGATCCACCGGCGAGCGCGGGCGGGGACGCCTGCGGGATCGTGGTCGTGGGGCGCAAGGACGGCCGCGCCTATGTGCTGGCCGACCGGTCGGTGCGCGGGCTGTCGCCGCAGGGCTGGGCCGGGCGCGCGGCGGAGACGGCGCGCGAGTTCGGGGCCGCCGAGATCGTGGCCGAGAAGAACCAGGGCGGGGAGATGGTGCGGACGGTGCTGGCCCACGGCGGCTGCGAGACCGCGATCAAACTGGTCCACGCCAGCCGGGGCAAGGCGGCGCGGGCCGAGCCCGTGGCGGCGCTGTACGAACAGGGCCGCGTCGTCCACTGCGGCGCCTTCCCGGCGCTGGAGGAGGAACTGATGGCGCTGGGGTCGGAGGGCGGACCGAGCCCGGACCGCGCCGACGCCCTGGTGTGGGCGGTGACGCACCTGCTGCCGCCGCCGAGGGCGGGGCCGAGGATCAGGGTGTTGTGAAATGGCCATATGAACGAACGGTCATGCAACGTCTTAACGTCGCCGTCATTGAACACCATATATCACCGTGATAGGCGATCTTCATGGTGAAGTCGCCGCAGAAATGGACACCAGGAGATGCGACCAAGCGGATCAACGCCTGTGGGCGAAGCGATGAGCTGAGCCTGCATTTTCAGGTTCATGCTCGAGAGCGGCTTCTCGAGCGGGACTTAACGACGGGCGATGTGTTGCACGTTTTGAAGTACGGCTTCGTCTTCGACGATCCTGTGTTGTCGGACTTCGGGCATTTCAAATATGCGATCGAAGCCAAAACGCCCAACAGCGACGGTCGCGTGGTCAGATTGATCGTCGTGCCGGGCGAGAAAGAGATCAAATTGATCTCGGTGATGTGGAGAGACGAACAGTGACTGAATCTTTCGAGAACGCCTATCGGTACACCGAGTGCGGACTCGACAACGTGTTTCTGCGCGACCTGCCTGTGTTCAAGGACAAGGCGGGCGAGGAAACCGTGACGATTCCGTACATCAACCAGCTCCACCGCGTCATTCGGCTGGGCTTGGCGCTGAAGGACACGGGCCTGGACCCCAAGGAGCTCCGTTTTCTGCGGACCGAGTCCGGCCTGACCCAGGCTGAACTGGCCGAGATCGTGCACAAGGACGCCCAGACGGTGGGTCGCTGGGAGCGCGGCGAAACGCCCGTGGACCGGAGCGCGGAAACCCTCATTCGGCTGATGGCGCTGGAGGATTTGGGTGAGGAGGTGTCGGTGCGCGACTTGGCGATCAAGAGCGTGCCGTCGGCGACGGCTGGGCCGCACATCATCGATGCCTCCAACCCGCGCGACTACCGGTTGCTCGCAGCCTAAGCTCAAGGCAAGGTCGTTGACGCATCTGCCGTTCTAAACCCCGTGCCAGCCTCTCTGCTTGCACGCTCTCGGGGTCATTCATTTTGGGACCCGGTGGTCAAAGATCGTCGGGCCCCATCCGTTCTGGGGCGGACTCTGGCGAGGAAGTCGCGTCGGACGCGCCAGACGTCGGACAGGCGCGAACCTCAACGATGGGTTCGCCGTCACGGCAAAGGAGCACCTGTTCGTGCGCGAGCCCCAAGTCGACGAGCCAGACAAGTTGCTCGTCTTCTTCTTCATCGACGACGATCATACAGCCATGGATAGCACGGTCGTTCCGACCCGTCTCCGGGCCAAGAGCGAGTATTTCACCATGCTGAACTGGCGACGGCCCTTCGGGGGCCGGCGGCGCGCCGCCATGCCTGGGCTGGGCGCGCCCGAGATCAAGGACAGCCGGGCGGGGCCGTTGATCGCCCTGACCAGCGGCGGGCGGGCGCGGTGGACGCCGCGGGACTATGCCCATCTGGCGCAGGAGGGGTTCGCGAAGAACGCCGTGGCCTATCGCTGCGTACGGATGATCGCCGAGGCGGCGGCGTCGACGCCGTTGACGGTGTTCGAGGGCGGGGTGCGGGCGGACGATCATCCGCTGGCCAAGCTTCTGGCGCGACCCAATCCGGAGCAGTCGGGGGCGGAGTGGCTGGAGGCGCTGTACGGCGCGCTGCAGACGGCGGGCAACGCCTATGCCGAGGCGGTCGGCGGCAGGGACGATTCCGGGGCGCCCGAGGAGCTTTGGACGCTGCGGCCCGACCGGGTGAAGGTGGTTCCGGGACGGGCGGGCTGGCCCGAGGCCTATGAGTATTCCGTGGACGGACGGTCATTGCGGATCGGGCGGGCGGGGGACGGCTGGATGCCTGTGATGCAGCTGAAGCTGTTTCACCCGACGGACGATCACTACGGGTTTTCGCCGCTGGAGGCGGCGGCGTTCGCGATCGATGTGCACAACGCCTCCGGCGCCTGGAACAAGGCGCTGCTGGACAATGCGGCGCGGCCCAGTGGCGCGCTGGTCTATGGGGCGAAGGACGGGGAGCGGCTGACGGCGGAGCAGTTCGAGGGATTGCGGGCGCAGGTCGAGGAGAGCCACAGCGGGCGAATGAACGCCGGGCGGCCGATGATCCTGGAGGGCGGGCTGGACTGGAAGCCGATGAGCTGGACGCCCGCGGACATGGATTTCATCGCCGGGAAACATGCGGCGGCGCGCGAGATCGCGCTGGCGTTCGGGGTTCCGCCGCAGCTGCTGGGGATTCCGGGGGATGCGACCTACGCCAACTATCGCGAGGCCAATGCGGCGTTCTGGCGGGGGACGGTGGTTCCGCTGGTCAGGAAGACGGCGGCGGCGCTGACCGGATGGCTGGGCGGGCGGTTCGCGGGCATGCGGATCGAGGCGGACCTGGATGGGTTGCCGGCCTTGCAGCCGGAGCGAGACGCGCTGTGGGCGCGGTTGGGGGCGGCGGGGTTCCTGACGGATCAGGAGCGGCGGCGAATGGCGGGAGTGGGAGGGTAGGGACGAGGGACGAGGGGTGAGGGGTGAGGGGTGAGGGGTGAGGGGTGAAACCCAACCAGCCGTTCCTGACCCTCAACCCTGGTCCCTCGACCCTCGACCCTCGACCCTCGCCCCTAGCCCCTAGGAGACAGGCATGAACGAGCTGAGGAAAATCCCCGTCGCCGTGATCGCGGCGTTGGCCGTGCAGACCGTCGGCGGGCTGGTGTGGGCCGGGGGGGCGGCGGCGCGGATCGCGACGCTGGAGGAGCGGGTCGGCGAGCAAAGGCTGGTGGCCGAGCGGCTGGCGCGGCTGGAGGAACAGAGCCTGGCGACCCGGGCGGCGGTGGAAAGGGTGGAGCGGCGGTTGGAGGGGGCGAAGTGAGGGGCGAGGGTCGAGGGGCGAGGGTCGAGGAGGAAGAGCGGGCGGTTTCGACCCTCGGCCCCCGACCCGCGCCCCTGTCGATCCAGGGCTACGCCTCCCTGTGGGGCGTGGCGGATCTGAACGGGGATGTGGTGGCCCGGGGCGCGTTCGCGGACAGTCTGGCGAAGACGGGCGCGGGCGGCGTGCGGATGCTGCATCAGCACGAGGGCCGGGCGGCCGTCGGGGTCTGGGACCGGATGGTCGAGGACGAGCGCGGCCTGTTCGTCGAAGGCCGGATCATGGACTGGTCGGCGGAGGGACGGTTCGCCCAGGCGCTGTCGCGCGCCGGGGCGCTGGACGGTCTGTCGATCGGCTTCCGCGGCAGCCGGACGCGCCGGGAGGGGCGGCTGCGGGTGCTGGTCGAGGTGGCGTTGTGGGAGGTGTCGCTGGTGACGTTTCCGATGCTGCCGGGCGCGCGGTTCAGGCCCGCGTGAGGTTACGGGAGGTAGGCCGCCGGGAGCGGCGCGTCCGGGGTTTCGGCCTGCCAGTAGACGCTGAGAATCCACCAGCGGATTCCGTCGTGGAACAGCTGGATCGAGTTGATGCCGCGCAGGAAGGGTGCGGGGTCCGAGAGGCTGTGCAGGGCCTCATAGGTGGTCCAGACGTGGGCGATGTGGCCGAAGCGCTCCGAGCGGCGGGCGATCTCGCGCTCGTGGAAGCCCTGGCCGACGAGCGCCGGCTCGCTGCGGGTGATGTATTCGTCGGGGGTGACCGAGCGGACCACGCCGACGCCCTCGCGGTTGACGCCCGAGGGCATGAGCCGGGCGGTCGGATGGAACAGGGAGCGGAAGCGATCCCAGTCACGGGCCACGCCGGCGTCGCCGGAGATGACCTGATAGAGGGCCGCGACGACGGCGTCCTCGGAGGCGACGTCCGCGGCGGCGGCGGTCGAGACCGGCGGCGGCGCGGACGGGGTCTGGGCCGCGGCGAGTATCGAAAGGCGCATGGATCATCCTCTCATTGATGAGGGGACCATGGCGGGGCGAGGTGGTTGGGGGCAATGGTCCGTGTCGCGGTCGTTCGCCAGCGCCATATGGCCCGATCCGGGTCATTGGCGTCCAAATGGGCGTTCCGCCCGTATCCACATGCTATGTGGGTCGGGTGACCATGGTTCTGCGGGGTGACCGGATGAAGCGTTGTTTCCTGATCATCGTAGGCCTGCTGGCATTGCTGGCGGGACCGGTGGCGGCGCAGACGCCGGTCGGCGTCAACGCCGCGGTCGAGAACAGCGTCCAGACCCGAAGCCTCGGCGAGAACGCCTGGAGGCCTTCGGTCGTCGATGGGACGGTGCGTCAGTCCGACGCCATCGTCACGGGCGCCGACAGCCGGTTGTTGATCCGGCTGAGGGACCAGTCAGTGCTGACGGTCGGGGCGAATGCGGCGCTGAACGTGGACCGGTTCGTGATCGACACCGAAATCGATCCGGCCGGGGTGCTGGTCTCCATGGTGCGCGGGGCCTTCCGCTTCGTCTCGGGCAGCCGGGGAGCGGAACGGGAGCGGGTGTCCTTCCGGACGCCGACGGCGACGATCGGGATACGCGGCACCATCATCGAGGCCGCGGTCGGAACAGAGGCTCTGGAGCTGATGGACGGCGAGACGGGAATGCCGGGAGCGGCGGACGATCCGGACATGGCGGCGGTGATCGTGCTGGTCGAGGGCGAGATCGAGATCGAGGTCGACGGCGTGCGGCGTATCGTGCGCGAGCCCGGACAGGCGGTGGCCGTGCGGGGCCGGCGGGTGTCCGAACCCTTCCGCCTGTCGCCCGAGGCCGGGCGACGCCTGGCGGGCCGACTGCCGCCGCGCGAGCCGGGCGGACCGGGCGCCGGACCCGGAGCCGGGCCGCAGGGGCAGGCGCCTCAGGGACAGCCGCCTCAGGGTCAAGGCTCGCCTGGGTCGGGTCCGCCGGGACAGGGGCCGGCAGCGCAAGGACCGGGCGGGGCGGGAACACCGCCTCAAGGGCCGGCGCCTCAAGGACGGATCCCGCGAGGCCAGGCTCCCCAAGGTCAGGCTCCGCAAGGTCAGGGCGACAAGGCCGGGCCGTCGCGCTCCAGGCCCGCACGACCGAGCCAGCCGCCGCGTCAAGGCGGCGGTCGACGGCGGGGATAGATCGGCCGTCTCAGGCGGCCCCGGCGCCCCGGCAGTCGATCCAGTTCAGGGCGGCGGTCATGCCGCGCAGGGAGAAATAGGCCTCGGCCGGGCCGTCGACGGAGCGGTAGTTCCAGCGGGCGATACGCTGCCGGCGCAGACCGGAGACCAGGGAGCGGGTCAGGATCGGGTCGCTGACGCGGAACTCGTTGGCGCCCGGCGAGGTGGGGACCAGCCAGGGGCCGGGATCGACGGTCTGGCCCGGCGTGGTGAAATTCATGGCGCCGGCGACGGGCATGGGGTCGGCGGCGGCCAGCTCGATCTGATAGTCGGCGCCGGGGCTGGGCCGGGCGACGCGCAGTTGCTGACGCCAGGCGGCGCGGCCGGACGGATCGGGCAGGGCGACGACGACGGAGCAGTAGCCGCCCGGGCGGCAGGCGGCGAGGGCGTCGCCGAACCAGGCCCGGGTCTCACCGAAGCGCATGTGGGTTTCGGCCCCGCAGCGGTCGGCGGCCTGAACCGCGCCGGCGGAGGCGAGCAGGGCGAGGGCCATGACTGTAAGGGTCGGGGCGGCGAGGCGTCTGGACATCGGCGAAATCCCAAGCTTGACCATGGTTAACGCAGATCACGCTGTTTGGTGAGTGTCAATCAGATGCAACTTCAAGGGTTTCGTAGCAGCCCAAGGCTGGCGAAGCGGACCAGAGTAATCGTCGGGTGAGATGGCCCGCAGGTGCTTTTCTCGGCGAAGTGCGGCTGCCGGAGGGTTCATCACAACGAACACAACGAAGACCACAACGGACACGACGGGACCGGAGCCGTGTCGAAGTCGGGATGTTTCCCGCCGGATTCAGGATTGCGGCGTGCGCCGCGTTGATCCAGCGCTACGGCGCGAGCTTGGACGTCTTCTCCCGGCCCTGAGAGCGGAGCCGGTTCGGGCCTGTTCACAGAACTCGTTGTGTTCGTTGTGGTCTTCGTTGTGCCCGCTGTGATGAAACAGCCATCGCCGGAAACGGGCACGGACGGAGCGTCAGTTTGAACGCCGAACGGTCAAGGGCCAGCGTCTGCCGGCTCGCGTTTGCCGAACAGCGTGTCGACCACCTTCGTGCGCCACGGCGGCAGGAGCGCGAGGGCTAGAAGGCCTGGCCCGACGAGCAGGCCGGGGAGCAGACCGAAGCCGAACAGGTTGCTCAGCAGCATGCCGAAGGAAGCGACGAAAGCGGCGCCCAGCAGGATTAAACCGGGTACCGGGAGGTCCGGCGGAGGCGATGAGGAAAGCCGCTGTCGCTGTTCGACCGCCCATCCCCTGACGACAAGGCCGAGCAGAGTCACGGAGGCGGCAAGGAAGATTTGTTCACGCAAGGTCTGTTGAGCGAGCGCCTGATGCAAACCGGACCAGAACGTCCCGGGTTTGTAGGCAAGCATCCAGGCCAGCGTGAACGCGCCGATAATCGCCAAGCCCTCGATGACCGAGACCCAGCTCCGACCTCGAACGCCGAGCGTCATGAGGAGCCAGCGGATGACGGCGGGTGGGCGAAGGCCATCCTCCGGCGGCTGGTCCCAGGCTGCGAAGCCGCTCGACGAGTGTTCGTGAAGTCGGTCGTAAGGTGTTCGCCGTCGAGGTTTCGGCGGCTGGTCGGCGATCGCGCCCAACACCCAATAGAGCGCCCAGAGTCCAAGGATACAAAGGATCAGGATCAAAGGACCGGTCGTGAATTCCGACGGTGCGAGCCGATCCCACAGGGTGGAAATCCACAGCAGCGGAACCAGCCGTGCGACCAGCCTATCCAGCATCAGGTTCTGGACGGCGTCGATGATTTTTCGGGCGAAATTTCCCACGCCCGGACCCTAACCGCGACCCGCGGTTCTTCCAAACCGGAGAGACCATGAAAGAGACCAAACAGGCCTCGGGCACGCCCGAGGCGCGCGCCGCCATGCACGAGATGATGGCGGCGTTCGAGGCGTTCAAAGGGGCCAATGACGCCCGGCTGGACGAGATCGAGCGGAAGGCTTCGGCCGATACGCTGCTGGAGGAGAAGGTGGCGCGGATCGACCAGGCGGTCGGGGCGGCGCAGGCGCGGCTGGACCGGGTGGTTTCGGAAAGCCGCAGACCGGAGCTGGGGCTGGCCCCCTCCGTCTCGGCCGTTGGCCGAGCCACCTCCCCCAATGGGGGAGGAATGGAGGAGACGAAGGCGGCGTTTGACGGGTATCTGAAGACGGGCGCGTCGTTCGGGCTGGAGTTGAAGGCGGGCTTGTCGACGGCGTCGAACTCGGCTGGCTATGTCGTGCCGGAACAGACGGAGCGGGCGATCGAGCGGCGGCTGATGGCGGGGTCGCCGATGCGCGAGATCGCCACGGTGCGCAGCATCGGCGCGGGGGTGTTCAGGAAGCCGGTCTCGACCGCGGGCGTGGCATCGGGCTGGGTGGCCGAGACGGCGGCGCGGCCGGAGACGGATCCGGCGACCCTGGCGCTGCTGGAGTTCCCGTCGGCCGATCTGTACGCCAATCCGGCGGCGACCCAGTCGCTGCTGGACGACGCCCTGATCGATCTGGACGAATGGCTGGCGGCCGAGGTCGAGGACGCCTTCGCGGCGCAGGAGACCCAGGCCTTCGTCACCGGCGACGGGGTCAACAAGCCCAAGGGTTTCCTCAGCTATCCGATCGTGGCGGACGCCAGCGCGGTGTGGGGCGAGATCGGCTATGTCGCCTCGGGCGCGGCGGGGGCGTTCGCGGGGTCGAGCCCGACCGACCGGCTGATCGACCTGGTCTATGCGCCCAAGGCCCAATACCGGCCGAACGGGCGGTTCGTGATGAACCGCAAGACGGTGTCGGCGGTGCGCAAGTTCAAGGACGCCGACGGCAACTACATCTGGCAGCCGGCGCAGCGGGCGGGCGAGACGGCGTCGCTGCTGGGCTATCGGGTGACCGAGATCGAGACCATGCCGGACATCGCCGCCAACAGCGCGGCCATCGCCTTCGGCGACTTCCAGCGCGGCTATCTGATCGTGGATCGCGCGGGGGTGCGGGTGCTGCGGGACCCGTATTCGGCCAAGCCCTATGTGCTGTTCTACACGACCAAGCGCGTCGGCGGCGGGGTGCAGAACTTTGATGCGATCAAGGTGATGAAGTTCAGCGCGACGTAGTCGCGCTGAGGGTCGAGGGATGAGGGGCGAGGGTCGAGGAGGTTGGCGCTCGCCCCGACATTCCCGGTGAAATTGGCGACGGTCGCAAGTGCGAGGCGCGGGTTTCGACCCTCGCCCCTCGACCCTCGCCGCTACCGAGCAAAGCGAGGTTACCCATGACCGCACCGGTGAGTCTCACCGAAGCGAAGCTGTTCCTGCGCGTCGAACATGGCGTGGAGGACGGGCTGATCCAGACGCTGATCGATGCGGCCCGGGCGCGGGTGGAGGGGGAGGTGGGGCTGGGCCTGACCTCGACCTCGCCGGCGCCGCTCCGGCTGGCGATCCTGATGCTGGCCTTGCGCGCCTATGAGCGGGGCGATCCGGAGATGGCGGTCGCGCCGGTCGAGGGGTGGATCGCGCCGTATCGGGTGGTGCGGGTCTAGGGGCGAGGGGCGAGGGTCGAGGGTCGAGGAAGAACATTTCGAACCGAGGTCTGGCGGCGAGCCGGCCCCAGAGCCTCTGGCGTGCCCGGACCGCTCTTCGACCCTCGACCCTCGCCCCTCGACCCTTCTTCAACACGAGAAACACATGACATTGGCGGAGCTGTTCAACGGCCTCGAGAGCGAGACGCCGTATGGCGGACGTGCGGTCAGCTGGGAGCCCCTGGGGTCGGCCTGGTTGAAGCTGGGGGCGATCCGGCGGCGCGAGAAGACCGAGCCGGGCGGCGCTCGGGCGGTCGAGACGGTGACGGCCGAGACGCGGTCGGATGTGCGTCTGGCGCCGGGCCGGATGCTGAGATTTCGCGGCGGCGACTGGCGGATCGTCTCGGGCGAGACGGTCGGCGGACGGGCGATCCTGAACCTGGAGCGGATGCGATGAGCGCGCATGAGCTGGCGCTGCAGAAGGCGCTGATCGCCCGACTGAAGGCGGATGCGGCGGTGAAGGCCCTGCTGGGCGATCCGGCGCGGATCTGGGCGGCGGCGGCCCTGCCGAACTCTGGCGAGCCGGCGTTTCCGCATCTGCTGATCGGGCGGTGCGAGAGCCGGCCGGTGCGGGCGGACGGGGGCGGAATGGAGCAGGCGTTGACGCTGACGGTCGTGTCGCGGTTCCGCGGGACCGAGGAGGCCAAGGCGGTGTTGGCGGCGGTGCGGCTGTCGCTGGGCGAGGTCGTGCTGGAGGCCGACGGGGTGCGGACGGTGAGCCTGGGGGTCTCGTTCGCGGATGTGTTTCCGAGTGCCGACGGGGCGCGGACGTTCGCGGTGTTGCGGGTGCGCGCGGTGACCGAAGAGGTCTGATCGCGAGCGGTACATCACTGGATCGGCTGGGTCCTCGGCTCGGCCTGCGCGGGCTGCGCCCGCTCCGTTGGCCGAGGATGACGAGGAGATTCGGAATGAGCGCACAACGCGGCAAGGACATATTGCTGAAGATCGAGGGCGCGCCGGGCGTTTTCACGACGGTGGCGGGCCTGAGGGCGCGGACGATTTCGCTGAACGCGCGGACGGTCGATGCGACCGACGGCGACAGCGCCGGACGGTGGCGCGAACTGCTGGGCGGGGCGGGGGTCAAGTCGGCGGCGGTGGCCGGGCAGGGCATCTTCCGCGACGCGGCGTCCGACGCCTTGATCCGGGAGGCCTTCTTCGATCAGGCGACGCGCGTGTGGCGGCTGATCGTGCCGGATTTCGGCGTTCTGGAGGGGCCATTCCTGGTCGCGGCGCTGGAATATGCCGGCGAGCACGAGGGCGAGGCGACGTTCGCGATCAGCCTGGCGAGCGCGGGTGAAATCATCTTCGAGGCGCTGTGAGGAGTGAAGAGTGAGTGGTGACTCGTGAGTAGGACGGGTCGAAGGGGAGATCGGCGGTCGAAGCGCCCCGCCTCACGAGTCACAAGTCACTATTCACCAGTCACCCCAAGGGAGCGGACGATGAAACACGCGAATGGTGCCCGCGGCGAGACGGTCGCCGTGCTGGCGGGGGCGGAGCGGCGGCTGTGCCTGACGCTGGGGGCGCTGGCGGAGATCGAGACGGGGCTGGGGCTGGACGGGCTGTCGGGGCTGGCGGACCGGATGCGGGCCCTGTCGGCGCGGGATCTGACGGTGGTGCTGGCGGCCTTGCTGAGGGGCGGGGGCGAGCGGGCGGCGGCGGATGAGCTGGGGCGTGTCGACCCGCGTGAGGCGGCGGAGGCGGTGGCGAGGGCCTTCGCGGCGTCCTCCGGTCAAGCCGGAGGATGACGGGCGGGATGATCCCTTGGGGCGAGATGCTGCGGGCGGCGGCGAGATGGGGCGTGGGGCCGGAGGGGTTCTGGCGGCTGTCGCTGCGGGAGTGGCGGATGCTGACCGAGCGGCCGGGCGGCGGGGCGCCGATAGGGCGGCTGGATTTCGAGCGAATGGCGGAGGCCTGGCCGGACTGAGAGTCCTCCCCCGCAGGGGGAGGGGGAC
>CALSBO010000046.1:0-24827 GCA_943373195.1 Brevundimonas vancanneytii | reverse complement strand
AGGGTCGAGGAAGACAAGAGTTTTCGTCGTCGGCCAAACTGCAGCCGTTCCTAATCCCTCGCCTCTCGCCCCTCGCCCCTCGACCCTCGCCCCTACAAAGAAGCCGCCCAAGCCGTCGCCCGAACCAGGCTGTCGACGATGCCGGGCTCGGTGGAGGCGTGGCCGGCGTCCTTGACGATGTCCAGTTTGGCTTCCGGCCAGGCGCGGTGCAGCGCCCAGGCGCTGGCGATCGGCGTCACCACGTCGAACCGGCCCTGGGCGATCCAGCAGGGGATGTGTTTGATCCGCCCGATGTTCTTGAGCAGCCAGCCTTCCTCGGGGAAGAAGCCGCCGTTCATGAAGTACCAGCACTCGATGCGGGCGAAGGCGACGGCGAAGTCGGGCTCGGCGAATTTATCGGGGCGGGCGTCCGGACCCTCGACGCTGACCGTCTCGCCCTCCCAGCTGGACCAGGCAATGGCGCACCGCTCGCGCTCGGCCCTGTCGTCGCCGATCAGCCGCTTGTAATAGGCGCCCATCAGATCGTGGCGTTCGTCCTCCGGAATGGGGGCGACGAACCGCTCCCAGGCGTCGGGGAAGATACTCGACGCCCCATCCTGGTAGAACCAGTGCAGTTCCGGCCTGGTCAGCAGGAAGATGCCGCGCAGCAGCAGGGCCGCGACGCGTTCGGGATGGGTGATGGCGTAGGCCATCGACAGGGTCGAGCCCCAGCTGCCGCCGAACACCACCCATCTGTCGATGCCGAGCAGTTCGCGCAGCCGTTCGATGTCCTCGATCAGGCTCCAGGTGGTGTTGTCCTCCAGCGAGGCGTTGGGCCGGCTCTGGCCGCAGCCGCGCTGGTCGAACAGAACGATCCGGTATTTCGCCGGGTCGAAATAGCGCCGCATTCCCGGATTGACCGCGCCGCCGGGGCCGCCATGCAGCACCACCACCGGCGTCCCCTGCGGGTTGCCGCATTCCTCATAGTGGATCTCGTGCACGCCTTCGGTCGGCATGAAGCCGGTGGCGTAGGGCTCGATCTCGGGGAACAGTTCGCGGCGCGGGGTTTCGGGCACGGGGAAGGCCATACTGCAATCGGTCTCGTTTCGCGCCGTCAGCCGGCTGGGGTTGTGTCCGCAATGCGGCAATGAGCAGTAGTGGCCAAGCTGCGAGGGTCAAGGCTTGGCCTTGGGGAATCGAACGCCCACGATCAGACACACGCTAGCCGACAGAATCCTTTCCGTCTGCTAACTCGCGTCCATGACCGCCGCCCAGCGCATGGCCTTGCAGTATGTGTTGCTCTTCGGCGCCACCGGGGTCAGCCTTCCGTTTGCAGGGTTGTGGCTGAGCGCCCAGGGGTTGAGCGGCGCCCAGATCGGAGTCCTGCTGGCCGCGCCGATGCTGGCCCGAATCGTCACCGGACCGCTGCTCGCGGTCTGGGCGGACGGTTTTCGCCTGCGCCGGACGCCCATCGCCGTTCTCGGGCTGGTGATGACGCTGGGCTACGGCCTGGCCGGCCTGACCGACAGCTTCGCCCTGCGCGCCGCCGGCTGGTTCATCGGCGCCACGGCCATGGGGGTGCTGGTCCCGCTGACCGACGTCATGACGCTGCGTCTCGCCTCGCGCCTCGGCTTCACCTTCGCCCTCCCGCGCGGCGTCGGCTCCGCCGCTTTCGTGGTCGCCAATATCGGCATGGGAGCGCTGCTCCTGACCGCTCCCGCCGACGGCGTCATCGTCTGGATCGTTGCGGCCTCGCTTGCGTTCGCCGCCGCGGCCGTCCTGGTCCTGCCGGCCGAGCCCGTCGCGGACGCCGAGCCGGTTCTGGGCCGGGAACGGTTTCGGGAGTTGGGTCGGCTGGCCGCCGATCCGGTCTTCATGACCGCCATCTTCGCCATCGGCGCGGTTCAGGCCGCCCACGCCTACCAGTACGGTTTTTCGGCCATCCTGTGGAAGACGCAGGGGATCAGCGAGGCGGTCACCGGCCAGCTCTGGGCCTTTGGAGTGATCGCCGAGATCGCCCTGATGTGGCTGTTCGAGCCTTGGCGCCGCCGTGTGGGCATCGGCCCGTGGAGCCTGCTGATGGTCGGCTCGGCCGCCGCGGTCCTGCGCTGGAGCGTTATGGCCATGCCGCCGCCGCTGTGGCTGCTGTGGCCGTTACAGGCCCTGCACGCCCTGACCTTCGCCGCGACCTTCCTGGCCGGAGTGCAGATGGTCGAACGCCTGACGCCGCCCACCGCCCACACGGCGGCGCAGATGCTCAGCTCGGTGTTGTCCGCCGGCGTGCTCATCGGATTGGCGACCGCCGTTTCCGGCCCGCTCTATGACCGGTTCGGCGCCGGCGGCTATTGGGCCATGGCGGCGCTGGCGGCGGCGGGCCTGCTCGCCGCCATTCCTCTGAGACATCAGTTGGCGCGGGAGCGGGGCAGGGGAGGCAGATGACGCGCCATGGCCTGGGCCGCGGCCTTGACCGCGCGCCGCACGGCGGCGTCGGGCACATGTTCGGGTGCGCGCAACAGGCCGACCGCCGGAGTGTCGGTCCCATCCTGCAGACCTGACAGGATACGGTACAGCAGGTAGCTGCCGGCGTCGTCTTCGGAGTCCGAACTGGCGTCGGCGGACAGACCCGCTTCGTTCAACGCCCGGACCATGTCCGCGACGGGCGCCGTCGCCCGCGCCGTTCCCGGTCCGACGGTGTCCAGCCGCCGTCCACCGTCTAGCGAGCGGTTCTCAGCCCGAAGCTGCAACCGGAAGAGGTCGCTGCGGCGTGTGCGGCCGACCAGAAGCAATCCCCGGCAGCCGCCGTCGTCGAGGTGGGCGGAAAGTACCGCGGCCAGGGCTTCGGGATCGCCCCCCGCCACCGCCAGGGTGCGGGCGCCGGTCGGACTCCAGGGCTCTCCGGACAGGTCTTCGACCGGGTCCCACCCCGACTCCTCGGCGTCATAGGCGCAGATGACCAGCGCCGGCCGGTAGTCCGGGGCCGCATCGTCCCTGGGATCAGGCATGAGCGAACCGTACATGACAGAACTGTGACATCACCCGCCACGGTGTCGCGACCGAGCACCACACGTCAAGGCGCAATCGCCTGATGAGCGTCACCTGCGGTGAATTTCCCGCCTCAGGCGAGGTCCCCGACGGCCGCGTCCAGAAGCATGAAGGCGCGCCCGCCGTCCGAGGTCAGCCGCCCCAGTATGCCCGGACCGTCACTGGCCGCGGCGCGCGCCGCCAGATCGCGCGCGAAGGCGCGGACATAGGCTTCGGCGTCGGCCCGCAGGTCCGGATCGGTCAGAACCCGGCGCGAGACGCTGCGCACCGCCGCCGGGGCCACGCGCCGCACGATCTGGCGCGCCCGGTCGGGTTCGCGTTCGGCCACGGCCAGCGCCGCCTCCTCGACCCGCGAGCGGGGCAACAGGGCGTTGGGATCGACGCCCATGCGCCGGATGGCGGCGGTGATCCGCTCCTCCAGCGCCTCGGCGGCCTGGGCGGGCATGACGGGTGTGTCGAGGTCCAGCGGGGCCTCGCCAGGGCCGTCATCGACCAGATCGTTCCAGCCCAGCCGCTCCACGGCGGGTCCGGCCGGCGCGCCCGACCCCGGCATGGGCTCCAGCTTGAGCCGGCCGCGCAGCCCGAAGCCGCGCGGCTCCTCGGCCTTGGGCGGGCGCGAGCGTCCGCTGTCGGTTTCGGCCGGCGCGGAGCCGGTGGCGACCGCCGGGGTCGGCTCGCGACGGCGCAGGGCGGGCGTATCGCCCGACACCACCCCCATCAGCCGAACGGCCTCGGTCAGCATGTCGTAGTTGCGCCGCACACGGTCCTGGAAGCCGGCGTCCAGCGCCTCGGTGTCGGCGGCGGCCTTCTGCGAGGCGGCGGACAGGGCGGCCAGACCGCCCTCGACAGAGGCCCGCACCGCCTCGACCCGCTTCTGGGCTTCTTCAGGCAGCCGCGCGGCGCGTTCGTCCAGGTCGCCGAGCGACTCGTCAATCTGGGCCAGGGCGGCGTTCATGCGCTCGACGGTCGATTCCAGCCGCTCCAGAACGCGAGCTCCCGCCTCGTCGACCAGTCCGCTGGTCTCGATGACGACCTTGCGCGCGCTGTCGACGCGGGCGTCCGCCGCCTGATCGGCCTTTTGCGCCGCATCGAACAGCGCTTCGCCCAGACGGTCGGCGCGAACCTGGGCCTGTTCCGCCGCGTCGGTCGCGGCGGCGCGGGATTCCTCGGCCGTAGCCTGCAGGGCCGACAAGGCGAGCCGGGTTTCTTCGACCAGGGCGTCGCGGGCGTCGGCGGCCAGGGCCTCGAACCGGTCCAGCGCCAGCTTGGTCGCCGCGTCGAAGCCGTCAGCCTCGCGCTGGGACATTTCGACGAGGGCGCGAAACTGGTCGGTCGCGGCCTCCACCAGGTCCTTGATCGTCTCGGTGGTGCGGGTCGAGGTGTCGTCCAACTCTCCGGCGGCGGTGCGGGTGGCGGACAGCTGTTCGCTCAACTGGGCGCGCTGGCTCTCGACCTGGGCCGAGAAATCCTCCTGGTCGGTGCGCAGGGCGTAGGCGGCGGTGACCAGAGCCGCGCGCTGCTGGCCAAGGCCTTCCTCGACCGACTGAATCTGTTCGGCGACGCCTGAGCCGGCGTTCTCCAGCCGCAGGGTCTGGCGCGCGAGGTCGTCGGCGGCCACGCGGGCGGCGTCCTGGGCCTCGCTGGCGGCGGCGGCGAGGTCGGCGGCGCGGGCCGCCAGGGCGGCCTCGGCCTCGCGGAGCTGGGTCTGGGCCAGGTCGGAGGCGTCCACCACCATGCGCGACTGCCGTTCGACGGCCTCGATCACGCCGGTCGCCTGTCCGTCCAGCTGCGAGCCGAGGGCCAGCATCTGGGTGCGTTCGCCGCCGAGCTGTTCGGCCAGACGGCGCGCGGTGCGGCCCGCCGTCTCGGCGGCTTCGTTCAGGCGGGTGGTTTCATGCGCCAAGGCTTCGCGCAGCAGGGCCATGTCGTTGCGGGCGCGCTCGGCCGCCAGCGACGCCTGATCGATATCGTTGCGAAGTGAATGCAGGACCTCGCCGGTCTGCTGCGCGGCCAGTGCCGTCGGGGCGATCAATGCCTCGGACAGGTCGCGGGCGCGGCGGGTCTCGGCGGCGAGCCCGGCGCCCTGACGCACGGCGTGGGCCAGCATGATCGCCATCCCGGCCGGGGCCAGGGCGATCAACGCATAGACGGCAAGCCGCAAGGGCTCCAGCTGCGCTGCACCCGAGCCGACCTCATAGGCCAGCCAGGCGGCCACGCCGCCGATCCACAGGGCCGAGGCGACCCCGGCGATCAGATAGGCGTGACGGCCGGACGGGACGGCCGGCTCCGTCCGCCGGGAGGGGGTCGAAGCGGGGACAGGCGGCGGCTCGTAGGCGACGGGCGGCGCCTCGGCGGAAACCGCGATCTCGGGCGTGACGACCGGCGGCGGGACCGCGGCGCGTTCCTCGGTGCGGCGCTGTTCCTCAGCCAGCCGTCGGCGGCGCCGCTCGGACATGGGGCGTTCCGCGGGACCCGGCGCCGGCCCGGGTTCGGATGTCGAGAGATGGGCGGTGTCCAGGAACGGCTCGACCACTGCCGTCTCGGAGTCCGGGTCGGTCAGGTTCATCGGGGGCCGTTGACGGGGTGGTTTCATGAAGCGGCGTTCTCGTCACGGAGCGCGTCGGCGGCCGACGCGCGGTAGGACGTTTCGACCCTAACGAGTCAAACGCGGCGCGCAAAGGCGAGGGCGTATGATTCCGGGGACAGACAGTCGGCGAACGATCAGCAGTCCTGCTTGCGCTCGGGTGCGGTGACCAGCACCGTCGCGGCCGGACCGTCCGGACAGTCGCGGACGCGATGAATCTCGCGCTGAGGCGTCTGGCGCGGATCCAGGTCCACGCCGAACTGCGACAGGGCCGCAGCGGCCAGCATGGCGACAAACCCCGCGATGAACTCGATCAGCGCCTGCATCGCCGATCTCCCCTGTCCGACTGACGGCGGTCTTTATGCCCTGAAAACCGCGTTCGGACAATCGGGGCCGACATGAACAAAGCGTCACCATTGACCGGATGCGTTCGCTCATGGAACGGAAGTCGTCGGCGCGCGTCCTGTAAAGCTTGGGCGCACATCGCCGTCACGCGAATCGGCCAGACTTGCGCCATGAATGACCTCGGGGACGATCAGGGCCACAGCCTGCTGACGCCGGGCCGCAACTGCTGGCGGGTCGAAACGGCCGACCGGTTCGCCGTGCTGATGGAGAACGCCGCCTATTTCGACGCCCTGCGCTCGGCCCTGGGCAAGGCGCGCCGGTCGATCGTCATCCTGGGCTGGCAGTTCGATCCCCGCACGCGTCTCGACCCGCAGAGCCCGCACCATGATCACCAGGCCCAGGTAGGCCACCAGCTGCGGATGCTGGTGAAGGCTCATCCGGAACTGGACGTGCGTCTGCTGATCTGGAAGTCGCCCCTGCTGATCGCGGCCTCGCAGGGATTCTATCCGCACCGGGCCCAGGGCTGGTTCCGCAAGCGGATGGTGGAGTTCCGGCTCGACAAGCCCGGCGCCTTCGGAGCCTGCCACCACCAGAAGGTCGTGATCATCGACGACGCGGTGGCCTTCTGCGGCGGCGGGGACATTTCGACGGACCGATGGGACACGGATGAGCATCTGGACGGCGATCCGCGCCGGTGCCAGCCGTCCGGCCTGATCCCTCCGCCGCGCCACGAGGTGATGGCGGTCATGGACGGGGCCGCCGCAAGGGCTTTGGGCGATCTGGCGCGGGAGCGGTGGTTCCGATCGACCGGCGAGCGGACCATCGCCGACCAGGCCGAAACCGACCCCTGGCCCGAAGGGGTGGAGCCCGATCTGCGCGGCACGCCGGTGGCCATCGCGCGCACTGAACCGGCGACCGGCGGTCGGGCCGAGGTGCGCGAGAACGAGGCGCTGCATCTGGACGCCATCCGCAGGGCCAAACGGCTGATCTATCTGGAGAACCAGTATTTCACCTCGCCGGTGATCGCCGAAGCCCTGGCGGCGCGGCTCAGCGAGGCGGACGGGCCCGAGATCGTGCTGGTCTCGACGGGAACCAGCCCCAGCTGGTTCGACCACTTCACCATGGATACGGCCCGGTCGGAGGTCCTATTCCGGCTCGAGCAGGCCGACCGTCACAACCGCTTCTTCGCCTTCACCCCTCACACGCGAGAGGGCGAGCGGATTATCGTTCACGCCAAGATGTCGATCTATGACGATGCGGTGCTGCGCATCGGTTCGACCAATCTGAACAACCGGTCGTTCGGCTTCGACACCGAATGCGACATCGCCGCCGAACCGACCGACGCGGACGGTCAGAACGCCATCCGCCGCTTCCGCCGGCGCACCATCGGTCACTGGATCGGCGTCGACGGCGAGGCCTTCGGCGCGGTCGAGGCCCTGATCGGCCAGGTGGGAGAGGCGATCCAGCGCTTCGACACCGGACGGATGCACGTCCTCGGGGCGGAGCCGCCGTCACGGCTGGAGCGGATCATCGCCGAGTTCCAGCTGGGCGACCCGACCTCGACCCGCGACGCGTTCCAGCCGTGGAAGCGTCGCACACGGTCGCACCGCACCCTGCCGGCGCCTGGAGCCTGATCGGTTGAGGAGGAATCGCTTCGCGATTCCGCCGATGCCGTGAATCAGGCTCCAGCACGATCCTCGACCGAAATCTGAGCCTTGTTGGACTGCGTCCAACAAGGCCGATTTCGGTCTAGGGTCTGATCTCGAAATCGATGATCAGCGGAAGGTGGTCGGAGGCCATTCGGGCCAGGGGAGAAAACGGCGCATGGACGCCGGTGACGCGCAGTTCGGGGCTGATGAAACAGTGGTCGATCCGGATGGCGGGAAAGCTCGATGGAAAGGTCTTGACGGTAGGTCTGAGCCCCAGGCTGCGCTGACAGTCGGCCAGCCGCCGGGACAGGGTCTGGTAAGGCCGGGTCACCGAGGTGGCGTTGAAGTCGCCGGTCAGCAGGGTGGGACCGGTGCAATCCGGATGGCCCAGCCAGTCCGGCCCGACAAGAGCCGCGGCCTGAAGCCTCTGCTCGCGCGGCACCAGACCCAGATGGGTGTTGATGACGTTCAGCCCGGCGCCGTCGAAATCGATCACGGCCCACAGCGCGCCGCGCGGCTCCAGCCCCGGCACGCCGCGGATGGAGGGCAGGGCGCCGGACTTGACCAGCCGCTCGGGTCGCAGGGTCAGGATGGCGTCGCCATACTGTTCGGCCTCGACCCGCATGGCGGCGTGGAAATGGAAGGTCATGGCCAGGCCGTCGGCGATCGACTGGGCCTGGTCGACATAGCCGGTGCGGGCCCGGCCGACGTCCAGTTCCTGCAGGCAGACGATGTCGGGCTCGTGCTCGGCGATGACGCCCACGATGCGGGCCACATCGAGTTTGCGATCGACGCCGACGCAACGGTGGACATTGTAGGTCAGCAGGCGGGGCATGACGTCCTGGGAACGGGCCGGGCGGCGGCGGTCAGGCCGACGACCACGAGGAATACGACACCAAAGCGGCGACGGACGCGCTTGGTTCAGATCAGGACCAACCGGTCTTCGATCTCGTTGGGATTGGCCGACCGGGGCGGGAAATGCTCGGCCAGGACGCCGCCGCACAGGCCGATCGCGGCCTCGAAGCCGGCGGCGGGGTCGCCGCGCTTCATTCCCTTGGCCAGCGCCTGGACCGCGTCGGCCCAGACGTCCTGATCGACCTTGCCGTGGATTCCCGCGTCGGCGACGACCTCGACCTGATGATCCGACAGGGCGGCGAAGATCAGCACGCCGGTGCGCCCCTCGGTGACATGCAGGCCGTGGGCGAGGAACTGCTGCATCGCCGCCTGCCGGACGCGCGCCCGGCGGATGCTGCGCGGCGTCACGAGGCGGCGCACGCCGGGGATCGAGGTCACGAGCAGGACGGTCACGAAAACCGCCGACTGGATCAACGCATAGGCGGCCAGCGACTGGCCCACGACCACGTCGCCGGAGGCCAGGTGCGCGGCCTGCCAGCCGTCTCCGAGTCCGGGAATCCACGCCGGATCGAAACCGAACGGGATCAGGCCCAGCGGCAAGAGCAGGGCCCCCGCCGCCGCCCAGCCGAGCGAGATGTCGCGATAGGCCGAGACCCGCCGCGCCAGGACGCAGAAGATTTCGCCCGATGTCCGGCTCTCGGCGGCCGCGATGGCGGCGCCGATGCGGGTCTGAACCTCGGGTGTCAGCTTGATCACCATCCGCCTGACGCTCCCCCGCCGCCGAAGCCGCCGCCGCCTCCGCCGAAGCCGCCACCGCCGCCACCGCCTCCTCCGCCGCCGCGCAGGGCCTCGGCCGCCGCCCAGATCAGGATGGGGCCGATGCCGCTGCCCGGACGTCGCCGTCCACGGCCGCCCGCGCCGCCGATCATGGACAGGATCATCAGGACGAAGATGATGGCGATCACCACGCCGACCCCGATCGGGGGGCTGGACCGGGGCCGTTCGGCCGCCGCCGCGCGGGCCTGGGCCTCGGCGGGGTCCAGCCTCAGCTGCCGGTCGATGGCGTCGACGCCCCGTTCGATGCCGCGTTCGAAATAGCCCTCGCGGAAGGAGGGCAGGATTTCGTTCTGGATGATCAGGGCGGACAGCGCGTCGGTCAGGACGGGCTCCAGGCCGTAGCCGACCTCGATCCGGACCTTGCGCTCGCGCGGCGCGACGATCAGCAGTACGCCGTTGTTCTTCCCGGCCTGGCCGATGCCCCAGGCGCGCCCCAGCTGATAGCCGTATTCCTCGATCTCATAGCCTTGCAGGTCGGGCACGGTGACGACCACGACCTGATCGGTGGTGTCGCGCTCGAGCGCCTCCAGCCTGGCGGCCAGCTCAAGTTCCTTGGCGTCCGAGACCAGATCGCCGTGGTCGATCACCCTGCCGTTCAGGGGCGGAAAGGTCGGTCCGGTCTGGGCCAGCGCCGGAAGGGCGGCCGCCATCCAGACGACGGCCAGCAAGGCCGTCATCAGGCCGGCGGCCCGAAGCACGAGAGAACCCGAGAGGGTGCGGATCACTGCGCCGCCGGCGCCGCGGCCGGGGTGGGAGCCGCGCCGGGCGCGACGGCCGGGGCCGCGCCGCCGGGCAGGGCCGGGTTCAGGGCGTCGAAATTGACCCCAGGCGCGGTCTGGGCGGCTTCGGTCGCCGTGAACAGCTGCATGGGCTCGGACCCGCCGTGGATGGTGTTGGCCCAGATCACCGTCGGGAAGGTGCGCAAGGAGGTGTTGTAGTCGCGCACGGCCTCATTGTAGTCGCGCCGCGCCACCGCGATGCGGTTCTCGGTGCCTTCCAGCTGCGACTGCAGGGCGATGAAATTCTGGTTCGACTTGATGTCGGGATAGCGTTCCACGACTAACAGCAGTCGCGACAGCGCCTGCGACAGCTGGCCCTGGGCGGCCTGATAGCGCTGGAAGGCCGCCGGGTCGTTCAGGGTTTCGGGCGTGACGGTCACGCCGGTCGCCTGGGCTCGGGCCTCGATCACCTGGGTCAGGGTGGTGCGTTCGGCGATGGCCGCGCCCTGCACGGTCGCCACAAGGTTGGGCACCAGATCGGCGCGGCGCTGATACTGCGACTGCACGTCGGCCCATTTGGCCTTGGCCGCCTCCTCCTTGGTCGGAATGGCGTTGATCCCGCAGCCCGCCGCGGCAGGTGCGAGGACGACGACGGCCGCGAGGGCCGAAACACGGGGCGAGAAGCGGATCATCGAGGTCTCCTGACAGGCCGGAGCCTGACTATCGGGGTTCAACGGCGATGGTTCAAGCGTCCAGAGGCTCGGCCGCGACGCCGACGGACCGGCAGGCGGCCGAATAGGTGTTGGCCAGCAGGCAGGCGATGGTCATCGGCCCGACGCCGCCGGGCACCGGCGTGACCCGCGCCGCGACCTCGGCGGCCTCTGCGAAGGCGACGTCGCCGACCAGACGGGTCTTGCCTTCGGCCGCCTTGACCGGATCGCGCGACGGGACGCGGTTGATGCCGACGTCGATCACGGTCGCACCCGGCTTGATCCAGTCGCCGCGGATCATTTCGGCCCGGCCGACGGCGGCCACCAGGATATCGGCGGTGCGGCACAGAGCGGGCAGATCGCGGGTCCGCGAATGGGCCACCGTCACCGTACAGCTCTCGCCCAGCAGCAACTGCGCCATCGGCTTGCCGACGATGTTGGAGCGCCCGACTATGACGGCGTTCAGCCCGGACAGGTCGCCCAGTTCGGCCTTCAGCAGCATCAGACAACCCAGCGGCGTGCAGGGGACCAGCCCCGGCAGGCCGACCGCCAGCCGCCCGACGTTGACCACGTGAAAGCCGTCCACGTCCTTGTCCGGGTCGATCGCGCCCAGCACGGCGGGGGCGTCGATGTGGCCGGGCAGGGGCAGCTGGACCAGAATCCCATGAAGGCCGGCGTCGCCGTTCAGGTCGGCGATCAGGGCCAACAGTTCCGTCTGGGACGTCGAGTCGGCGAGACGGTGGGTGTCCGAGCGCATGCCGGCGCGCTGGGTCGTCTCGCCCTTGTTGCGGACATAGACCTGGCTGGCCGGGTCCTCGCCGACGATCACCACGGCCAGGCCGGGCTTGACGCCGTGGGCCGCCTCCAGCCGCGCCGCAGCGGCGGCCACGCGGTCGACCAGGCCGGCGGCGAAGGCCTTGCCGTCGATCAGGGTCGCGTGGGCGGGGTCGGCCGTCATGGATTTCGGCTCCGGTCGTCAGGAATCGTGCGGTCGCCGCGATTTACAGAGGGCGCGGTTCGGCGTCTATGATCGGAGTCAGTTTCAGGGGAACCTCCATGCGCCGCACGACCATTCTCGCCGCCGTCAGTCTCTTGGCGATCCCGGTCGCGACCCCGGCGTTGGCCCAGCGGGCCGATGTCCTGACGCCGGGCCAGTCGGTCGAGGGTCAGATCGCCGAGGGGGACGCCACGGCGGCGGATGACGGATATCGCTACGACGACTATCTGATCCGCGCCCGCGCGGGTCAGAGGCTCGAAGCCGTCATGCGCGCCGAGGCGTTCGACGCCTTCCTCGAGGTGTTTCGTCAGGGCGAGACCGAACGTCTGGCCAGCGACGACGACGGGCTGGGCGAGGGCACCAATTCGCGGTTGCGCTTCATCGCCGAACAGAGCGGAACCTATGTGCTCCGGGCGCGTCCCCTCGGTGGCATCGAGGGCGGGAGCTACAATCTGCGTCTGACCGAGCGTCCGGCGGCGGGTCGTCCGCCCCGGCCGTCCGGCATCCGCGTCGGCCAGACCCTTCGAGGACAACTGACCCCCAATGATCCGGAGAGCGGCGCCGGCCAGGCCTATGACGCCTACGCCTTCCGCGCCCGCGCCGGAGAACGGTTCGTCATCGATCTGGTCTCGGACGACTTCGATCCCGTGGTCCGGATCGGGCGGATGCGGGCAGGCGAGTTCGACGAACTGGCCATGAATGACGACACCATCGACACCGGCCTGAACTCGCATCTGACCTTCACCGCGGCGGAGGGCGGCGACTACGTCATTCGCGCCACGCCTCTGAGCCCCGGCGGAGAGGGCGCCTACAGCCTGACCCTGGCGCGCGGTCAGGAAGTCGCCTCCGCGCAGGAGATCGCGGTCGGCGGTTCGGCCAGCGGTTCGCTCGCCGAGGGCGACGGCAAGGGCGCCGACGGGGCCACCGCCGACGTCTACCGTTTCTCAGGACGCGAGGGTCAGCGCATCCGTATCGACATGAGCTCGGACGATTTCGACACCTATGTCGAACTGTTCGACGCCAACCACACCAGCCTGGCCGAGGACGACGACGGCGCCGAGGGCACCGATTCCCGCCTGACCTTCGTCCTGCCGAGCAACGGCGTTTATTTCATCGAGGCCCGCGCCTTCACCGAGGCGACCGGCGGCTATGAAATCTCGATCGCCGAGGTCGAGCCGGAGAAGGCCCCGCAAGCCCTGGCCTTCGGTTCGCCGACCCAGGGCGAGATCAGCGAGGCCGATTCGACCGACAGCGATGACCGCGGCTTTGACGCCTTTGCGTTCCAGGGCGTGGCGGGCCAGCGGGTTCAGGCCATCATGCGCTCGGGCGATTTCGACACCTATCTGCAGATCAGCCGCGCGGAGGGCGAGTTCTCGGCCCTCGCCTCCGACGACGACGGGCTGGGCGAAGGCACCGATTCCCGCCTCAGCTTCACCCTGCCGGACGACGGCGCCTATGTGCTGCGGGCCCTGCCGCTGGGATCGGACGGCGAGGGGCTCTATGCCCTGGAACTGATCGACCGCGGACCGCAGCCGCAGCCCGGCAGCGTTCTGGTCGGCGCCACCGCCCGCGGCGTACTGACCGAGGCCGACGCCACCGCCGAGGACAACAGCTTCTACGACGCCTATCGGGTGACCCTGAAGGAAGACGAGAAACTGCGGGTCACCATGGTCTCCAACGAGGTCGACAGTTTGCTGGTCATCGGCCGGCCTCAGGCGGACGGCGGGTTCGAGGTGCTGGGCTCGGACGACGACGGCCTGTCGGACACCCACGCCAAGCTGGAATGGACCGCCCCGTCGGACGGCGTCTACGAGGTCCGCGCCGGCACGTTCCAGCAGGGCCAGACGGGCGCTTATGCCCTGAACGTCGAGAAACAGCCCTGAGGGCTTCGCACAGGCGGCTCGCGAAAGGCATGGCGTGTCCCGGATCGTGAACCGCAAGGATGAGCACCTCGACGTCATCCTTTCAGGACGGGCGCGGCACGGGCTGGACAACGGCTTCGCCGGGGTCCGCTTCGTGCACGAAGCCCTGCCGGACCTGGATCACGCGAAGATCGACCTTGGGGCCGACTTCCTCGGGCGACGGCTCAAGGCGCCTCTGTTGATCAGTTCGATGACGGGCGGCCCGGCGCGGGCCGAGGCGATCAACGCCCGGCTGGCTGAGGCGGCCCAGCATCTGGGCATCGCCCTTGCGGTCGGTTCCCAGCGCGCGGCGCTGGAGGACGGCGGACAGGCCGGGCTGGACATTGCGCTGCGGCGCCGCGCGCCCGACACGCCGATCCTGGCCAATATCGGCGCGGCCCAGCTGACGCGTGGCTTCGGCGTCGACGAGGCGCGGCGGGTGCTGGACATGATCGCCGCCGACGCCCTGATCGTGCACCTGAACCCTCTGCAGGAGGCCTGCCAGCCCGAGGGCGACCGCGACTGGTGGAGCGTGGGCGCGGCGTTGGAGGCCCTCGTCAAGGCGCTGGACGCCCCGGTGGTGGTCAAGGAGACCGGGGCCGGGATGTCGGCGGCGACGGCCAAACGGCTGCTGGCCATGGGCGCAGCCGCGGTCGACGTGGCGGGAGCGGGCGGCTCGAACTGGGCCACGGTCGAGGGCGAGCGGGCCGAGGGCGAGGGCGACAAGGCCCATGCCGCCGCCTTCGCCGACTGGGGCATCCCCACGGCGCGGGCCATCGCGGAGGTCCGGGCGGCCTGCCCCAAGGCCGTGATCATCGGCTCGGGCGGTATCCGCGACGGGGTCGAAGCGGCCAAGGCCATCCGGCTGGGCGCCGACATGGTGGGCCAGGCGGCGGGCGTTCTGACTGCCGCCACGGTCTCGACCGAGGCGGTGGTCGAGCATTTCCAGACCGTGCTCCGCCAGATGCGGACCGTCTGCTTCTGCACCGGTTCGGCCAATCTGACCGCCTTGCGCAAGGCGCCGCTCCAGGGCTGACGCGGCACTCGGCGAGGGGCGAGAAGGCGCGGTTTCAGCCGAAAAATGTCGTCGTCTTTTCAGACGACGGCCGGGGCCGGGTCCGGACGCGGGGCGACAGGCCCTGAATCGGGCAGGTCAGGGGAATTCAGCGTGTCAAAGACCGCGCCCGCGGGCGATCAGGCATTGATGCACGCGGCTGCGTCGATTTCGGTCGTGGGTGAGGAGAAAGCGCGGACTCACCCGCCCCCGAGGGGTCGAAAGGGCGGTTTCGGGGTTCAAAGGGGCGAGAAGATCCGGGGCGAGAAGACACCCCTCCCACACCGCTATCGACATCCTCCGGGGAGCGCAGCGGGACCGGGGGATGACGAAGCGGAGATTACGCCGACGGCAGCAGGTCCCCCGCGAACACCCTGTAGCGGCCGGTCCGCACCCCGTCCGTCGCCCGGGCGATGTCCGGGGCGAAATAGTGGTCGGATCCGTAGGCGACGGCCGCCTCGCGCACGATCGCCCAGACCTTTTCCAGGCCGGCCGAGGACTTGAGCGGGCGGTGGAATTCGAGGCCCTGCGCAGCCGCCAGCAGTTCGATTCCGACCACGGCGGCGGTGTTCTCGGCCATGTCCAGCAGGCGGCGGGCGCCGTGGGTGGCCATGGAGACGTGATCCTCCTGATTGGCGCTGGTCGGCACGGTGTCGATGACGCAGGGGTGGGCCACCATCCGGTTCTCGGCCACCAGGGCGGCGGCGGTCACCTGGGCGATCATGAAGCCGGAGTTCAGGCCGCTCTCCTTGACCAGAAAGGCGGGCAGTTCGCTCATCTTGGGATCAACGAGGATGGAGGTGCGGCGCTCGGAGATATTGCCGATCTCGCACAGGACCATGGCGATCATATCCGCAGCATAAGCAACCGGTTCGGCGTGAAAGTTGCCGCCGGAAATCACATCGCCATCCTCGATGAAGACCAACGGGTTGTCGGTGACGGCGTTCGCTTCGCGCTCCAGCATGGCGGCGGCGCTTCCGAGCACGTCGAGGGTCGCGCCCATGACCTGGGGCTGGCAGCGCAGGGAGTAGGGGTCCTGGACCTTCTGGCAGCCCTCGCGGTGGCTGTCGCGAATGGCCGAACCGGCCATCAGGCCGCGCAGGGCGGCGGCGACGGCAATCTGGCCGGGCTGGCCGCGCAGGGCGTGGATGCGGGGGTCGAACGGCGCGTCCGAGCCCTTGAGCGCATCGACCGACAGGGCGCCGGCGGCGATGCCTGCGGCGAAACAGGCCTCGGCGGCGAACAGGCCGGCGAGCGCGAGAGCGGTCGAACACTGGGTGCCGTTGAGCAGGGCCAGGCCTTCCTTGGGGCCGAGCACAAGCGGCTTGAGGCCGACGCGGGCCAGCGCGGTCTCGGCGGACAGGACCTCGCCGTTCACGCGCGCCTCGCCGACGCCGATCAGGACGCAGCTCATATGCGCCAGCGGGGCCAGGTCGCCCGAGGCGCCGACGGAGCCCTTGGACGGGATGCAGGGCAGTACGCCGGCGTTCACCAGTGAGATGAGGGCCTGGAGCGTCTCGCGGCGGATGCCCGAGGCGCCCTTGGACAGGCTGGCGATCTTCAGCACCATCAGCAGGCGGGTGACCCGTTCGTCCAGCAGGGCGCCGACGCCGCAGGCGTGGCTGAGGACCAGATTTTTCTGCAGGGTCTCCAGATCCTCGGCCGCGATCGAGGTATTGGCCAGCAGACCGAAGCCGGTGTTGATCCCGTAGACGGTCCGGCCCTCGGCGAGGATGGCGGCGACCGTGGCCGCGCCCTTGTCGACGGCGGACCAGGCGGACGGGGCCAGTTCGACCGCGCAGGGGGCGTCGAGAACCGCGCGCAGCTGGGCGAGGGTGAGAGGGGATTGGCCGATGGTGAGTTTGGTCATGGTCAGGCTTTCAGGCTCGGCAGGTTGAGCCCGTTCTCACGCGCCGCTTCCTTCGCGATGTCATAGCCCGCATCCGCATGGCGCATGACGCCGGTGGCGGGGTCGTTCCACAGCACCCGCTCCAGCCGTTTCGCGGCCTCCGGCGTACCGTCGGCGACGATGACCACGCCCGAATGCTGGGAATAACCCATGCCGACGCCGCCGCCGTGGTGCAGCGACACCCAGCTGGCGCCCGAGGCGGTGTTCAGCAGGGCGTTCAGCAGGGGCCAGTCGGACACGGCGTCCGATCCATCAACCATTGATTCCGTCTCGCGGTTGGGGCTGGCGACCGAGCCGGAATCGAGGTGGTCGCGGCCGATGACGATGGGGCCGCTGAGCTCGCCCGAGGCGACCATGTCGTTGAACATCAGGCCGGCGCGGTGGCGGTCGCCGAGGCCGATCCAGCAGATGCGGGCGGGCAGGCCCTGGAAGGCGATCCGTTCGCCGGCCATGTCCAGCCACCGGTGCAGGCCCGCATTGTCGGGGAACAGCTTTTTCATGGCCGCGTCGGTCTTGCGGATGTCATCCGGATCGCCGGTCAGGGCGGCCCAGCGGAACGGGCCGACGCCTCGGCAGAACAGCGGGCGGATGTAGGCGGGGACGAAGCCGGGGAAGGCGAAGGCGTTCTCCACACCCTCGTCGAAGGCGACCTGACGGATGTTGTTGCCGTAGTCGGTGGTCGGGACGCCCAGGGCGTGGAAATCGAGCATCGCCCTGACGTGCGTCGCCATCGAGGCGCGGGCGGCGGTTTCGACGGCGGCGGGATCGCTGACGCGCTTGTTTTCCCACTCGGCCACGGTCCAGCCGGACGGCAGATAACCGTTCACCGGGTCATGGGCGCTGGTCTGATCCGTGACGAGATCGGGCCTGACCCCGCGCCTTACCATCTCGGGCAGAACATCAGCTGCATTGCCCAATAGACCGATCGACAAGGCTTTCTTGTCTTTGAACGACTGTTCCAGCAGCGCCAGCGCCTCGTCCAGGGTTTCGGCCATGACGTCGACGTAGCGGGTGCGCAGCCGAAACTCGATGCGGCTCCGCTGGCATTCGATGGTGATGCACGACGCCCCCGCCATGGTCGCGGCCAGGGGCTGCGCCCCGCCCATGCCGCCCAAGCCGGCGGTCAGGATCCATTTGCCCGACCAGTCGCCGCCATAGTGCTGGCGTCCGGCCTCCATGAAGGTCTCGTAGGTGCCCTGAACGATGCCCTGGGTGCCGATGTAGATCCACGAGCCGGCCGTCATCTGGCCGTACATCATGAGCCCCTTGCGATCGAGCTCGTTGAAATGCTCCCAGGTCGCCCATTTGGGCACCAGATTGGAGTTGGCGATCAGCACGCGCGGGGCGTCGGCATGGGTGCGGAACACCCCGACGGGCTTGCCCGACTGGACCAGCAGGGTCTGGTCGGCCTCAAGGCTCCGCAGCTCGGCGACGATGCGGTCGAACGAGGGCCAGTCGCGCGCGGCCTTGCCGATGCCGCCGTAGACGACGAGGTCCTCGGGCCGCTCGGCCACCTCGGGATCGAGGTTGTTCATCAGCATGCGCAGGGCCGCCTCGGCGGCCCAGGTCTTGGCCGTCATTTCCAGGCCGCGTGGGCTGCGGATGACGCGGGTGTTGGGGGTCTGTTGAGTCGTCATGGCGGTGTCTCTAACCCGTCTCTCGGCTGGCGAGAAGGCGCGACGCCCGCTCACAAACGGGACGTTGCGGCGCCCCGGGGGCGCTCTATAGGCTCCGGGGTCGGGAGGGCGCGCGGATGGATCGGACGACCTATCTGATGCTGTTGCGTCAGGCCCGAAGGCGCGCCCGGCGCCTGCCGGAGGCCGAGGACCTGTTGCAGGACGCGCTGCTGATCGCTCTGGAGGCCCGGCGGGGAGATCTGAATCGGACCGAAAACCGCCGCTGGCTGGCCGGGGTGATGAGAAACCGCGCACTGCTTGAGGCGCGGAGCGCGGCGCGGCGACGGCGGCGTGAGGCCGAATTCCAGACCGCCGCCCCTGAGGCCGCCCTGCCGGCGGCCCCGCCGGCTCCCTCGATTCTCGCGCTCTCGCCCGCGCTCAGGACCACCGCGCTGTTGGCGCTCACCGGCCATACGCGCGCCGAGATCGCCTGGCTGCTGCGGCTCTCCGACGCCGCCTTGCGCAAGCGGATCAGCGAAATCCGTCGTCGCCTGGACGGGGACGGCGACGCCGTTCCGGACATGGATTTGCGCGGCGACCTGCCGTTCGGACTGATGCGGCGCGCGCTGCTGGGCCGCGTTCGCGATCACCGCCCGGCCCTGGGCTCGCATGACCCCGACGGAAATCTTTTCGTCGCGTCATCACAGATCGCCATACGGCGGCAACAAGGATCGTCCGACAGCTGAAAAGGAGATTGCCATGTTCGGGAAAACGCGGATCGGCACCATCTGCTACTATGTGAAAGACCCTCGCCGCACCGAAGCCTTCTACCGGGATGTGCTCGGGCTGGAGGTCGTCAACATGGGCGACGACGGCTCGGGGAGCGACTGGCTGATGGCCGGCACGGCCGGCGGCGTCGACCTCATCTTCTTCAAACAGGACTCGCGGCCGGGCAATACGCCGATCGTCGTCTTCGACATCGCGGACGGCGGCATCGACGATATCGTCTCCGCCCTGGCGGCGAAGGGGGCGACGATCGTCACGCCGGTCAGCGAGGCGCCGGGCGGCTGGTCCGCCGAGTTCGCCGACCCCGACGGCCATGTCCTGTCCATGTACCAGACCGAGGACAAGCCGCGCGCCCGGACGTGACGCCGTCTGGTCAGCGAAGTCCTTCTCCCGCGAGGGAGAAGGGGGTTATGTGGGCGGATGACAGACTCAGACGCGCTGGGCTGGCGCAGCGTCGCCGACCTGATCGGCGACCACCCCGACGCCCCCGTCGCCCTGATCGGCGCCGGGTTGAACGAACGGTCGCTGACGCCGGGGCGGTGCGACCTGGGGCCGAAGGCGTTCCGGGGCGTGCTGCCGCGGTTCTCGACCTATGATGTGGAGACCGGCGCCGAGCTGTCGACACGGATCCATGACGCGGGCGATGTGGCGCTGAAGGGCGTGTCGCCGGCGGACGGCTTCGTTCCCGTGCGAGACGCGGCGGCGGCGCAGGCGTCCCGGGCGCTGACCGTGCTGATCGGCGGCAACAATGCGATCACCCGTCCCGGCGTGCATGCGTTGGGGCTCGACAAGGCCGGGTTGCTGACGCTGGACGCCCATTTCGACCTCAGGGACACCGATCAGGGGCTGACCAACGGCAATCCGGTGCAGGCGCTTCTGGAAGACGGGCTGGACGGGCGGCGCATCAGCCAGATCGGTCTGGCGCCCTTCGCCAATACGAAGCGGGCCCATGAAAAGGCCCGGGCGGCGGGGATATCGATGCGGACGGCGCGGGCGTGCCGCGATCTTGGGATGGCGACGGTCGTGGCCGAGGAACTGGAGCGGCTGTCGGGGTTGTGCGACCTCATCTACGTCGATTTCGACATCGACGTCATCGACCGCGGCCAATGGCCCGCCTCGCCCGGCGCGCGACCGGGCGGCGTGTCCGTGCAGGACTTCTTCGACGCGACGCGGGCAGTCGGGGCGCATCCGAAGGTGAAGGCGGTCGACCTGACCGAATACGATCCGTCGCTGGAGATCGGCGACCTCGGCTCGCTGACGGCGGGCCGATGGTTCTGCGAACTGCTGGCGGGGTTTGAGGCGCGATGATGCGCGCGGACAGGCTCATCGCGGACTGCCGTCTGGCCACCCTGGTCGAGGGCGGAAAGGCTTATGGCGCGGTCGACGACGGCGCGATCCTGATCGCCGACGGCCGCATCGTCTGGGCGGGTTCTCGCGCCGATCTGCCCGCGCACACGGCGACCGAGACCGACCGCCTGGACCGGCGCTGGGTCACGCCGGGGCTGGTCGACTGCCACACCCATCTGGTGTTCGGGGGCGACCGGTCGGGCGAGTTCGAACAGCGTCTGGGCGGAGCGACATACGAGGAGATCGCGCGGGCCGGGGGGGGCATCGTTTCATCCGTGGCGGCGACGCGTGCGGCGTCCGAGGACCAGCTGTATGCGAGCGCGCTGGGGCGGCTGGCGGGGCTGAAGGCGACGGGCGTCACCACGGTCGAGATCAAGTCGGGCTACGGCCTCGACCGCGAAAGCGAGCTGAAGATGCTGCGGGTGGCGCGGCGGATCGGACGCGAGGCGGGGGTGCGGGTGCGCACCAGCTATCTGGGCCTGCACGCGGTGCCGCCCGAGTGGAAGGCGGACCGGAGCCGCTATGTCGACCTGGCGGTGGACGAGATCCTGCCCGCCGCCCACGCCGAGGGGCTGGTCGATGCGGTCGACGCCTATTGCGAGCCGATCGCCTTTTCGACCGACGAGGTTGGGCGGCTGTTCGACAAGGCGAAGGCGCTGGGCCTGCCGGTGAAACTGCACGCGGACCAGTTGTCGGACGGCGGCGGGGCGGCGCTGGCGGCGAAGTACCGCGCGCTGTCGGCCGATCACATCGAACACACGGGCGAGGCCGGGGTGAAGGCGATGGCCGAGGCGGGGGTGGTCGCCGTCCTGCTGCCCGGGGCCTATCTGATGCTGCGCGAAACCACGCCGCCGCCGATCGCCCTGCTGCGGCGGCGCGGCGTGGCCATGGCGGTGGCGACGGACTGCAATCCGGGCACTTCGCCGGTCGCCTCGATGACGGCGGCGATCAACCTGGCCTGCGTCCAGTTCCGCCTGACGCCGGAAGAGGCGCTGGCCGGGGCGACGCGGATCGCGGCGCGGGCGCTGGGGCTGGAGGCGGAGATCGGCACGCTGGAGGTCGGCAAGGCCGCCGATCTGGCGGTGTGGGATATCGAGCGGCCCGCCGAGCTGGCCTATTGGCTGGGCAAGCCGCTGCTGGCGCGACGGATGGTCGGCGGGAACTGGGACGGCTGAAGCGGCCGAATCGCGAGAGACTGGGGGCGGAGACCGTCGCCATGCTCAACCGGCCCGACCGCACCGAGAACGTCCTGACCGCCCTGCTGGTCCTCGTCACCGCCCTGATGGCGGTGGCGACGCTGGCGAGCCTGGGCCTGTTCGGCGCCTGAAGCGTCAGCCGCGCCAGGTGGTCAGCGCCGAAAGGTCCGGTCGCGGCCGCTCCAGCGGCGGCTCGGCGAGGGTCCCGATGTGGACGAAGCCCGCCACCTGCTCGCCTGCGCCGACGCCGAGGAGACCCAGTGCTTCGGGATCATAGCTGTACCAGTCGGTGATCCAACTGGCGGAAAAGCCCAGGGCGTTGGCCGCGTGCGACAGGTTCATGCAGACAGCCCCGGCGGACAGCTGCTGCTCCCACACCGGCACCTTGTGCCCGGCCAAGGGGGCGGAGATCACCAGAAGAGTCAGCGGCGGCGCGGTCAGTTTGGACAGGACCTTGGCGGCCTTGGCGGGGTCGGGCTGACGCTCGGCCAGCGGCGTCAGGGCGCGGGCCAGTTCGGCGCGGCTCTGCGGGTCCATGACCACGAATCGCCACGGGAAGAGCTTGCCGTGGTCCGGCGAGCGCGCGCCGAGCGTCAGGATTTCCTCGATCTCATCCCGCGTGGGTCCGGGTCCGGTCAGGCTCTGGGCTGACGCCGAGCGGCGGGCGGCCAGCTTCAGGCGCATCTCGTCCGAGGGGGCGGGGCCGGGGACAGGATCGCCGAGGGCGAAGGCCGGCAGGGGAGAACGGGTCATGCGGGGGGTCAGGCGTCCTTCAACCAGTCGAGGATGCGCCGGGTGATCTCGTCCGGACGCTCGCGATGCAGGAAATGGCCACAGTCGGGCACCACGTCAAACCGATAGGGGCCGGAGAAGCGGTGCGCCTGCGCCGCCATCGGCTCGGCGCGGACATCCTCGCCGCCGCACAGGGCCAGGGTCGGGACGGTGATCGGGCCGTCCAGCCGCGCGCGCAGCCCGGCCAGCGCCGGGTCCTGACGCGCCGGATTGAAGGCGGCGCGGTAGTAGTCGAGGGTGGCGGCGACGGCCCCGGGCTCCGCCAGCATGGCCTTGACCCGGGCAATGTGGGCGCTGTCGTCATGGCCGGGCGACCAGTCGCGCCACAGATAGTCGATGAAGGCGAAGTCGTCGGCGGGAACGACCTGTTCGGGCAGGGCCGGCAACTGGAAGAACCACCAGTGAAACGCGCGGTGAATCTGGACCGGCGAGGTCAGGCTGGCGGCGATGCTGGCCGGGTGGGGGATGGCCATCAGCACGGCGCGGCGGACCTTCTCCGGGAAGGCCGCCAGAACCCCGTAAGACAGGGCCGCGCCCCAGTCCTGTCCGACCAGAATGCAGGGCCCGTCGCCGTTCAGGGCTTCGATCAGGCCGGCGACGTCGCGGGCCAGGGTGGCGCGGTCATGGAAGCCCCCCGCGACCACCTGGCTCGGCGGATAGCCGCGCAGAAAGGGAGCAACGACGCGATAGCCGGCCTGAGCCAGCGCGGGGATCTGATGCTCCCAGGTCCAGGCGTTGTCGGGATAGCCGTGCAGCATCAGCACCAGCGGACCCCGGCCGGCCTCCAGGCAGGCGAAGTCGACGCCGTTCGCGCGGATACTGATCTGACGCATTCACCGGCCCCCTTCTGCATATGAGGCGGAGCACGGGTGGAGGACAAGGCCCGTTGCGGGCGCGTGGTCGGGCGGGCCATATCGCGCCCATGGCCGACTCCCATTCCAGTTTCGACGCTGACCGCCCGCTTCCGGCCTGGGACGACGGAACCGACCGGCCGCCGCCGTGGCGTGACGCCGGTTCGACCACGACGTTCGAGAACCCGTGGCTGCGGATGACGCGCCACGATGCCACCGCGCCGACCGGGATGAAGGCCGACTATGTGGTCATGCGGCCGCGCAATCTGTCGGTCGGCGTGCTGCCGGTGCATGACGACGGCACTGTGACCCTGGTCGGTCAGCAACGCTTCGCCCTGATGAACTGGTCGTGGGAGATGCCCGAGGGCGGCGCGCCGTTCGACGAGGCGCCGATCGAGGGCGCGCGGCGCGAACTGATGGAGGAGGCGGGGCTGGAGGCCGCCCACTGGCGCCAGGCCTACAAGGCCGAGATGAGCAATTCCGTCACCGACGAGCGGGCCATGGCCTGGATCGCATGGGGGCTGACGCCCGTGCCGATCGCGCCCGATCCGACCGAGATCATCCGTGTTGTCCGCGTGCCGTTCGGCGATCTGCTGCGCGAGATCGGCACGGGCGCGATCCGGGACATGTTCACACTGGCGACGGCGTTGCGCGCCCACCATATGGCGCGGGAAGGCGAACTGCCGCCCGAACTGGCCAGGGCCATCCTGGCGGGCGTATGATCGTCGCGAAGGAGAGACCGATGCCCAAGCTCGAAATCGTCGCGCAGCGGTCGGGCTGCTGGTCCGACCTGCGCGCCTCCGCCGAGGCGGCGACGCGGGACGAGCCGCATCTGGCCTCGCAGATGAGCGCGGTGATCCTGTCGCATGAGGACCTGGCCAGCGCCCTGAGCTTCCAGATCGGGCGCAAGCTGGGCGACAGCGAACTGGGGCCGATGTCGGTGCGCGAGGTCTGCCGCGAGGCCTTCGCCGCCGACCCGTCCATCGTCGCCGCCGCCGAGGCCGACCTGCGGGCCGTGTCCGAGCGCGACCCGGCGATCAAGACGATGTTGCAGCCCTTCCTCTACTTCAAGGGATTCCAGGCGTTGCAGGCGTGGCGCGTGTCGCACTGGCTGTGGACCGAGGGCCGCGAGACCCTGGCCTTCCATTTCCAGAGCCGCATCTCCGAACTGTTCCAGGTCGATATCCACCCGGCGGCGCGGCTGGGCTCGGGCCTGTTCCTCGACCACGGCACCGGCATCGTCATCGGCGAGACGGCGGTGGTCGGCGACGAGGTGTCGATGCTGCACGCCGTCACCCTGGGCGGCACCGGCGCCGACCGCGGCGACCGCCACCCCAAGATCGGCAAGGGGGTGCTGCTGGGCGCGGGGGCCAAGGTGCTGGGCAACATCACCGTCGGCGACTACGCCAAGGTGGCCTCTGGCTCGGTGGTGCTGAAGGCCGTGCCCGCGGGCTGCACCGTCGCGGGGGTGCCCGCGCGGCTGGTCAACTGCCCGACCGAGGCGACGCCGGCCCGGACGATGGACCATACGCTGGCCGACATCGTCTACGACTTCGTGATCTAGCGTCTCCTCCCCGTGCGAAGCATGGGGAGGTGGATCGTCGCGGAGCGGCGAGACGGAGGGGCGCCCCACCCCCGCGTCGCGGTCCCCCACCCCC
>CALSBO010000045.1:0-25000 GCA_943373195.1 Brevundimonas vancanneytii | reverse complement strand
GGACAGCCTGCTGGACAACGGCGAGTTCAATATCGAGAAGCACGTGCAGACGCCGGCGTTCATCCCGCAGTCGACCTCGGTGCTGAAGGCGCTGGAGATCCTGAAGGCGTCCAAGGTCCATATGGCCTTCCTGGTCGACGAATTCGGCGCCTTCGAGGGCGTGGTGACCGCGACCGACCTGCTGGAAATGATCGCCGGCGATTTCGACGAGGGTCACGACGACGCCGAGGTCAATGTGCGCCAGCGCGAGGACGGCAGCTGGCTGGTCGACGGCCAGACCGACATCGACGAACTGGCCGACGCCCTGGGCGAGGATT
Source organism: Brevundimonas vancanneytii (assembly GCA_943373195.1). Taxonomy (GTDB): domain Bacteria; phylum Pseudomonadota; class Alphaproteobacteria; order Caulobacterales; family Caulobacteraceae; genus Brevundimonas; species Brevundimonas vancanneytii_B. The sequence goes on along the minus strand of CALSBO010000045.1, from coordinate 24,683 downwards.
TCGGCGAGGCGGACGGTTTCCACACCGTCGCCGGCCTGGTTCTGCACCAGCTGTCGCGGGTGCCCCACGAGGGCGAAATCCTGCAACTGGGCCGGTTCGAGGTCGAGATCATCGACATGGACGACCGGCGGATCGACAAGCTGTTGTTCAAACAGGTGGTCAAGGCCGACGACGAGGCGCGGGCGGTCGCGAAGCAGTACGAGGATTAGGCCCGCTCCCTCGACCGGGCTTCGCGCGGTTCCCCTTCCCCGAAACGAAGTTAGGGGGAGGATACGCTTGAAAACCCCGGCGCGGTGGGGCATACGCCGCGGTCTGGCGAAGCCGAGCGCGCCTGGGGGGCGACCCTCCGGCGCGTTATAGTTTTGTCCGGAACACAGGAGTGTAGCTCAGCTGGTAGAGCATCGGTCTCCAAAACCGAGGGTCGTGGGTTCGAGTCCCTCCACTCCTGCCACTTTTCACTGACGGGGCGCGTCCCCATCTGCACCGTCAGCCCGTTGAAACGAGACCAGAAGACATGGCCAAGGCCAAGAGCCCCTCGGGGCGCCGCACCCAGCCCGTCCAGCCGGCGATCGCCGGAAACGCCGTGGCGGCCGAGGCGGCCGCGCCGAAAAAGCGCACCTCGATCCCGCAGTTCATCAGCCAGGTCCGCGCCGAGGGGCGCAAGATCGTGTGGCCGAGCCGCAAGGAGACCTGGATCACCTCGGTGATGGTGCTGATCATGGTGGTGATCGCCGCCATCTTCTTCTGGGTGGTCGACGCCGGACTGGCCGTGGCCTCGCGCTTCATCCTCGCGATCGGGCAGTAGGAAACACCCCCATGACCGATGCAGCCCCCGCCAAGCCCGCCGCCAATCCCCGGCACAAGTGGTACATCGTCCACGCCTATTCGAATTTCGAGAAGAAGGTCGCCCAGCACCTGACCGATCAGGCGCGCCAGCAGGGTCTGGAGGACTGTTTCTCTGAAATCCTGGTGCCGACCGAGGACGTGGTCGAGGTCCGCCGCGGGCGCAAGGTGAACTCCGAGCGCAAATTCTTCCCCGGCTATGTGCTGGTGAAGATGGAGATGACCGACGACGCCTATCACCTGGTCAAGAACACGCCGAAGGTGACCGGCTTCCTGGGCGCGGCGGGCGGCACCAAGCCGCTGCCGGTGTCCGAGAAGGAAGTCCAGAACATCATCGGCCAGGTGGAGGAGGGCGTCGAACGTCCCAAGCCCACCATCCGCTTCGACATCGGCGAGACCGTCAAGGTCATCGACGGCCCCTTCGCCAGCTTCGAGGGCCAGGTCGAGAGCGTCGACGAGGACAACGCCCGCCTGCGGGTGGCGGTGTCCATCTTCGGCCGTCCGACGCCGGTCGATCTGGAATACAATCAGGTCGAGAAGAACGCCTCGTAAGCGTCTCCCTCCCCCGAAGTGGGGAGGGACGATCGCGCCAGCGATCCGGGTGGGGAACGCCAGCCCCTCAGCGGTCCGTGGTCGCTTCACACTTCCCCACCCGGGCTCCGCTTCGCTCCGCCGTCCCTCCCCACTTCGGGGGAGGGAGAATGCGTTGCCTCACCCCACCGCTTCTGCTACACGCGCGCCTCGCTCTTAAGGGCGGTGCGGGTTCGCCCGCATAAATCCGTGGGAGGCAGCCATGCCACGACCACGGCTCACCGGTCCCGATTGAGTTCGGGACCATTGTAAGGAGAGACCAATGGCCAAGAAGATTCTGGGCTATATCAAACTGCAGGTGCCGGCCGGCGCCGCCACGCCGTCCCCCCCGATCGGGCCGGCCCTGGGCCAGCGCGGCGTCAACATCATGGGCTTCGTCAAGGAGTTCAACGCCCGCACCGAGAAGGAAGTCAAAGGCACGCCCCTGCCGACGGTGATCACCGTCTATCAGGACAAGAGCTTCACCTTCGTCACCAAGACCCCGCCCGCGACCCACTATATCAAACAGGCCGCCGGCATCACCTCGGGCTCGAAAATGACGGGCCGCGAAGTGGCCGGCAAGATCAAGCGCAGCCAGCTGCGTGAGATCGCCGAGAAGAAGATGAAGGATCTGAACGCGAACGACCTGGACGCCGCGACCAGGATCATCGAAGGCTCGGCTCGCGCCATGGGCCTCAACGTCGTGGAGGGCTAAGCACATGGCCAAGCAAACCAAGCGCACCAAGGCCCGCACCGGCGACACCGTCGCCCTGATGCCGTTCACGGACGCCATCGCCGCGGTCAAGACCAACGCCACCGCCAAGTTCGACGAGTCGATCGAGATCGCCGTCAACCTGGGCGTCGATCCGCGTCACGCCGACCAGCAGGTCCGCGGCGTGGTGAACCTGCCCTCGGGCACCGGCCGCGATGTCCGCGTCGCCGTCTTCGCCAAGGACGCCAAGGCCGCCGAGGCCCTGGCCGCCGGCGCCGACGTCGTGGGCGCCGAGGATCTGTACGAGAAGATCAACGGCGGCTTCATGGACTTCGACCGCGTCATCGCGTCCCCGGACATGATGGCCCTGGTCGGCCGTCTGGGTAAGGTGCTGGGCCCGCGCGGCCTGATGCCGAACCCCAAGGTCGGCACCGTGACCCCGAACGTGGCGCAAGCGGTCAAGGACGCCAAGGGCGGCGCGGTCGAGTTCCGCGTCGAAAAGGCCGGCATCGCCCACGGCGGCATCGGCAAGGCCTCCTTCACCCAGGAAGCCCTCGAAGCCAACGTGAAGGCCTATGTGGACGCGCTGCAACGCGCCCGTCCGGCCGGCGCCAAGGGCACCTATGTCAAGCGCATCACCCTGTCCTCGACCATGGGACCGGGCTTCAAGATCGACCCGGCCTCGCTGGCTTGATGCTGGGCCGCGGTCGTCGGCCCTTCGGGACCTCCCGACCCGACGCGGCCTGAGCGATCGGTCCAGAAGACCAAAACGAGAGGGCGGCGGCCGCGGGGTCGCCGCCCTTTTTTCATTTGCAAGGAATCGTCTGTTGACGGACGGTTTGATTTTCCTCCGCGCTACGGGTCACTACGCCGTTCCAGATCGATGATGCACCAGATGATCCGCACAGAACCGGCCGAGCGGCGTCAGGTCGCGGCCCTGCCGTGGCGGCGCTGTGCGGGCGGGATCGAGATTCTGCTGGTCACCTCGCGCGAAACGCGGCGCTGGGTCACCCCCAAGGGCGGGCGGATGCGCGGCCTGAGCGACGCCCGGTCCGCCGCCCAGGAGGCGCTGGAGGAAGCCGGAATCGAGGGGGCGGTCAGCGAAGTCCCGATCGGCACATTCCGCTATCTGAAGGTGCTGAAGCGCCGGGCTCCGCGCTGGTGCGTGGTCGCGGTCCATGCCCTGGAGGTGCGGGTCGAGCATGACGCCTGGCCTGAACAGGCCGAGCGCGAACGGGCCTGGGTCAGCCGTGAGGAGGCCGTCCGCCGCGTCGACGAGCCGGACCTGAAGGCCCTGATCGCGGCTTTCGAGGGTTAGGCGCGCTCGGCCGAAGCCATGAAACAGCCGCGCCGGGCGGTGTGCATCTGGATGCGGGCGACCCGGGGATCGACGAACCATTGCGCCAGACGCACGGCCAGATCAGCGCCCTCGACCACATCGGCGTCGGTCATCATCCACTCGGCGTCATAGGCTCGCACCGACAGCAGGCGACGGGCCAGCATGTCCGGAACGTCGCCGGAGGCGGGCCGGGCCTCGACGGCGGTCTCGCGGACGAAGACGGGTCCTTCCGACCGGTAGGGGCTGGACGCGTCGTCCAGATGCCGGTGGGTGAGCAGGATCAGGGCCTCGCCCGGTTCGGCGTCGGCCAGGCTGACCCGGCAGGGCGCGCTGTGCGGAGCGTCGGCGATCATGCGGCGGGCGCCGAGCGCCGACAGGGCGTCATCGTCGAGGGTGAACAGAGGCTGGAACGGAGCCAGCGGCAGGGCGGAGATGCGGAAGGTCATGGGCGGAGTTTCACCCGCCGCGCATCGCGCATCTCGCGGTTTTCGGGCGTTGCGTCGGGCCGCCGCCGTCCCCACAACGGAAGGCATGAACGCGCCCTTCAAGACCCCGACCGATCCGCTGGACGCCCCGCTGTGGGATCTGTCCGACCTGTACGCCTCGCGCGAGGACGCCCGCATCGACGCCGACCTGGACCGCGCCCGCGGCATGGTCGACGAACTGAACGCCCTGCAGGGCAGGCTGGTCGAGACGCGGGCCGAGCCGGCGGTGCTGGGTCGGCGGCTGGACCGGGCGGTGAGCCTGTACGAACAGGCGTCGGACATACTCGGCGCCTTGGGGGCCTATTCATTCCTGGCCGCCTCGACCAACCGCAACGACGCCGGCGCGCAGGGGTTCGAGGCCACGGTGCGCGAGAAGCTGACGGCCATCGCCACGCCGGCGGTCTGGGTCACGCTGGAGGTCAACCAGCTTGAGGAGGCCGAGATCGAGGCGGCGCTGGCGGCGCATCCGGGCGCGGCGCGCTGGCGGCCGTGGCTGCGGCGGGTGCGGGCGATGAAGCCGCACGAGCTGTCGCAGGAGCTGGAGACCTTCCTGGCCGAACGCGGCCCTATCAGCGCCCAGTGGCCGCGTCTGTTCGACGAGACGCTGGCGGCGATGAAGGTCGGCGCGGGCAAGGACGAACTGACCCTGTCCGAGGCGTTGAACCGGCTGTCGGACCCCAAGGCGGCGCGGCGCAAGGCGGCGGCCAAGGGGCTGAACGCGGCGCTGGCGGCGCGGACCCAGACCATGGCCTTGGTGATGAACACCGTCGCCGCGGACAAGGCGCTGGAAGACAAGTGGCGGGGCTTCAAACGGCCCGCCGACGCGCGCCACCTGTCCAACGAGGTCGACGGCGAGGCGGTCGATGCGATGGCCGAGGCCGTGGCCGCGGCCTATCCCCGTCTGTCGCACCGCTACTACGCCCTGAAGGCCCGGGCGATGGGCAAGGCCAGGCTGGACCAGTGGGACCGCAACGCCCCGATCGAGACCAGCGCCCCGCGCGGCTATGACTGGGCGGCGGGCAAGCAGCTGGTGCTGGAGAGTTTCACCGACCTCGGCCCCGAGTTCGCGGACCGGGCCGGCGGCTTCTTCGACAAGCCGTGGATCGACGGCAAGGCGCGGCCGGGCAAACAGTCGGGCGCCTATGCGCATCCGGTGACCTCGGACCGGCACCCCTATGTGTTCCTGAACTGGATGGGCGAGCGGCGCGACGTGCTGACGCTGGCGCATGAGCTGGGCCACGGGGTTCACCAGACGCTGGCGGCCGGGCAGGGGTCCCTGCTGGCCGACACCCCGCTGACCCTGGCCGAGACGGCCTCGATCTTCGCCGAGGGCCTGACCTTCGACCGGCTATTGAAGACCGCGCCCAGGGCGGAGCAGCGCGGCCTGCTGGCCGGGCGGATCGAGGACGGGCTGAACACGGTGGTGCGCCAGATCGCCTTCCACCGGTTCGAAACCCGGTTCCACGACGAGCGGGCGAAGGGCGAACTGCCGGTCGAGCGGATCGGCGAGATCTGGATGGAGGAGATGGGCGCCGCGCTGGGTCCGGCGATCACGCTGAACCCCGGTTACGAGCATTGGTGGAGCTATGTCAGCCATTTCGTCCACTCGCCCTTCTACGTCTACGCCTATGCCTTCGGCGACCTGCTGGTGGCGGCGCTGATGGAGACCCGGGCCAGGGACCCCGAGGGGTTCACGCCGCTGTATCGTGAGTTGCTCGCGGGCGGCGGATCACGGGGCTATGTCGAGGCCCTCGCGCCGTTCGGCCTGAACCCGCGCGACCCGGCCTTCTGGACGATCGGGTGCAAGCGGCTGGAGCGGCTGATCGATCAGTTCGAGGCGGCGGCTTGAAAATGTAAGTACATTATTGTATGTACGAGGGGCGCATGAAGTTTGATTGGGATCCGGACAAGGCGCGGAGCAATCTGGCCAAGCACGGCGTCGCATTCGACGTGGCGATCAAGGTGTTTGACGATCCGGCGGCAATCAGCGGCCACGACCGGATCGTAGAAGGAGAAGAAAGGTGGAGAACAGTCGGGCGGATCGGCTTCACCACCATACTTTTTGTCGGGCACGACGATGGCAGCGAGATTTACGTCCGCGTGATCACGGCCCGAAAGGCGAACAGACGTGAAATCCAGGGATATGAAACCGGCGACGAGGGATATCTCGGCTGAACTGGCGGCCATTGACGCCATGACGGACGAAGAGATCGACTACAGCGATGCGCCAGCGGTTACGGACTTCACCGGATGGCGACGCGGGGTGTTCTATCGCCCGGAAAAACAGGCGGTGACCATCCGCCTGGACGCTGACGTCGTGGCCTGGTTCAAGGGCAGCGAGCCGAAATACCAGACGGCCGTGAACCGGGTGCTGCGCGAGTATATGCTGACCCATCGCAAGTCGGCTTGAGCCTGCGCCCCGGCTCGCTATAAAGCGCGCAATCGATTGATCTGAGTCCCGGACCCGACCCATGGCCAAACCGCATCAAGCTCCCGAAGCCCACGACGACTATGTCCGTGGTTCGCAGGAGATCAGCGAACAGGCCGCGACGTTCCACGCCTTTATCGGCCTGAGCAAATGGGGCTCGCTGATCATCGCGGCCCTGGTGCTGTTCCTGACCATCTGGTTCCAGCCGGGCGGCAGCTTCGTCGGCGGCGCGGCGGCGGCGTTTGTGCTGCTGGTCGCGGGGTTCCTGTTCCTGCGGTCGGGCAAGAAGCACTGATCCTGCGCGCGCTTTGACGCGCCCTCCCGGATAAGCCTAACGTCGCTTCGTCGAGAGAAGACGGAGGGATTCGCTTGGCTGTCGCCATCGCCGTGACCCGCGAACGCCGAGACGGCGAGACGCGCTGCGCCGTCACCCCGGAAACGGTGAAGAAATTCGTCGCCATGGGCGCGACCGTGACGGTCGAGGCCGGGACCGGCGCGGGGTCGTCGATCCCGGATGACGATTATGCCGACGCGGGCGCCACCGTGGCCAAGGACACCAAGGCGGTGCTGTCGGGGGCCGACATCGTGCTGAAGGTGCGCGGACCGACGGCGCAGGAGACCAGCGCGCTGAAGCCCGGCGCCGTCGTGGTGGCCCTGCTGGACGCATACCGCGAAAAGGAGACGGTGCAGGCCCTGGCCCAGGCCGGGGCCACGGCCTTCGCCATGGAGTTCGTGCCGCGGATTTCGCGGGCCCAGGTGATGGACGCCCTGTCGTCCCAGGCCAACCTCGCCGGATACCGGGCGGTGATCGAGGCGGCGCATGCCTATGGCAAGGGCTTTCCGATGATGATGACGGCGGCGGGCACCGTCGCCCCGGCCAAGGTCTTCGTCATGGGCGTGGGCGTGGCGGGGCTGCAGGCCATCGCCACGGCGCGGCGGCTGGGGGCGGTGGTCACGGCCACGGATGTTCGGCCCGCGACCAAGGAGCAGGTCGAGTCGTTGGGCGCCAAATTCCTCGCCGTCGAGGACGAGGAGTTCAAGAACGCCCAGACCGCCGGCGGCTACGCCAAGCCGATGTCGCCCGAGTACCAGGCCAAGCAGGCGGCGCTGACCGGCGAACACATCAGGAAGCAGGACATCGTCATCACCACCGCCCTGATCCCCGGCCGCGCCGCGCCCGTGCTGGTCTCGGCGGCCCAGGTGGCGACGATGAAGCCCGGGTCGGTGCTGATCGATCTGGCGGTCGAGGCGGGCGGCAATGTCGAGGGGGCCAAGGCCGGCGAGGTGGTGACGACGGCGAACGGCGTCCAGATCGTCGGCCATACGAACCTGCCGGGCCGGATCGCGGCCGACGCCTCGTCGCTCTACGCCAAGAACCTGGTCGCCTTTGTCGGGCTGATGATTGTGGACGGGGCGCTGGCGCTGGATATGGAGGACGAGATCCTCAAGGCCTCGGCGGTGACGCACGGCGGGGCCGTGGTGCATGAAGGAGTTAAGGGCTGATGGAACACGTTGATCCCACCATCTTCCGCCTGGCCATCTTCGTGCTGGCCATCTTCGTCGGCTACTACGTCGTCTGGTCGGTGACGCCGGCCCTGCACACGCCGCTGATGGCGGTGACCAACGCCATTTCCTCGGTGATCGTGGTCGGCGGGCTGATCGCGGCGGCGGCGTCCAGCGGCGACGGCGGGCCTGACGGCTGGATCGCCAAGGGGGCGGGCGTGGCGGCCGTGACCCTGGCCAGCGTCAACATCTTCGGCGGCTTCATGGTCACCCGGCGCATGCTGGCCATGTACCGCAAGAAGGAAAAACCCAAGACTGCGGAGGCGGCCAGGGCGTGACCATCGACGTCCTCCAGCTCGCGGTCGGCGCGTCCTGGGTCGCCACGGGGCTCGGGGCGGGACTGTGGCTGTGGAGCTGGCTCCGCGAGAAGGACGCCATCCGCAAGCTGAGGTTTCTGGATTGCGGCGTGGTGCTGCTGTTCGCCTCCATCCTGCTGAGGATCGTGGTCCAGAGCCGGACCCTGGGCATCTGGGACTGGGCCATGGTCTTCATCGCCCCGCTGTTCATCGCCGCCGCCCTGTGGCGGCTGGCGCGCACGGCCGGTCATCCGCCGGGGGGGCGGTGACGTGGACAAGCCGGTCACGCTGCTGGATCAGGTTCTTGAAACGCTGCGGGCGCATCAGCCTGCCGCCCGCGAGATCGGCGTGGAACTGGTCGGGGTCGTCGGCTCGGTCGCTCGCGGCGAAGCGCGACCGGACAGTGATATCGACGTCGTCTACGACGTGATCGGCCAAGCCGATTTGTGGGGTCTGTCTGGTCTTATGGCCGATCTGGAAGATCGGCTCGGCAGGCGGATCGACGTCGTGGACCGCGAGATGATGGTTCCTGAACGCTGGGCCTGGATGGGCCGAGATCTGGTGCTGCTGTGACCAGCGAGGTCGTCCGTTTTCTGCTCGAGGATATGCGTGCCTATGCGGCCGAGGCCGTCGAAATCGTCGGGGACCGTGAGGCGGACGAGATCGTCGCGGAGCGCTTGCGTGAGCATGGAGTGTTGCGAACCGTGCAGATCGTCGGCGAAGCGGCCGCCCAAGTGCTGAAACTACGGCCTGACGGGCTGGAGGGCGTGGACCTGCGCGAAGCGACGCGAGTGCGAAACGTCCTCGTTCACGGCTACGGCAAGATCAGGATGGACCTGATTGTCGGCGTGGTTCGTGAAGACCTGCCGAGGCTGATTGCGGCCTTGGATCGCGTGCTGGGGAAGAACGACACATGAACGCATCCTTCGCGGCCCTGGCCTATCTGGTCTCCGGCGTCCTGTTCATCCTGTCCTTGCGCGGACTTTCGAGCCCGGAGACGAGCCGGCGGGGCAATACCTTCGGCATGATCGGCATGGCGCTGGCCGTCGGCGTGACGCTGCTGACGCTGTGGTCCAGCCGGCAGCTGGACCCGCTTACGCAGGTCTCCAGCCCGTTGCTGGATCCGATGACGCTGGGCCTGATCGCGGGCGGGGTCGTGGTCGGCGGCGGGGCCGGGGCGCTGATCGCGGGCCGGGTGCAGATGACCCAGATGCCGCAGCTGGTCGCGGCCTTCCACTCGCTGGTCGGCATGGCCGCCTGTCTGGTCGCCATCGGCGCCGTCTATGCGCCGGGGTCGTTCGGCATTCTGAACACTCCGGACGAGGTCGCGAGCGGCATCAAGACCCTGTCGATCATCGAACTGAGCCTGGGCCTCGCAATCGGCGCCATCACCTTCACCGGCTCGGTCATCGCCTTCGCCAAGCTGAACGGAAACATGAGCGGGGCGCCGATCATCCTGCCCGCGCGGCACCTGATCAATATCGCCCTGGCGCTGGGCCTCGTCCTGCTGATCGGGGTGATGATCGGTTCGGGCGGGACGGCGACCTGGGCCTTCTGGGGGGTGTTCCTGATCGCCCTGATCCTCGGCGCCACCCTGATCATTCCCATCGGCGGGGCCGACATGCCGGTGGTGGTGTCGATGCTGAACTCCTACTCCGGCTGGGCCGCGGCGGCGCTGGGCTTCACGCTGGAGAACATCGCCCTGATCATCACCGGGGCGCTGGTCGGCAGCTCGGGCGCGATCCTGAGCTACATCATGTGCAAGGGCATGAACCGCAGCTTCATCTCGGTGATCCTGGGCGGCTTCGGCGGCGGGGACGCGGCGGCAGGCGCGGGCGGAGCGGTCGAGACGCGGCCGGTCAAACAGGGCAGCGCCGACGACGCCGCCTTCATCATGAAGAACGCCTCGAAGGTCATCATCGTGCCCGGCTACGGCATGGCCGTGGCCCAGGCCCAGCATGCGCTGCGCGAAATGGCCGACAAGCTGAAGGAGGAGGGGGTCGAGGTGAAATACGCCATCCACCCCGTCGCCGGCCGCATGCCGGGCCACATGAACGTCCTGCTGGCCGAGGCCAATGTGCCCTATGACGAGGTGTTCGAACTGGAGGACATCAATTCCGAATTCTCCTCCGCCGACGTGGCCTTCGTCATCGGCGCCAATGACGTCACCAACCCGGCCGCCAAGACCGACCCGCAGAGCCCGATCTACGGCATGCCGGTGCTGGACGTGGAGAAGGCGGGCACGGTGCTGTTCATCAAGCGCGGCATGGGCAGCGGCTATGCGGGCGTGGAGAATGAGCTGTTCTTCCGCGACAACACCATGATGCTGTTCGCGGACGCCAAGAAGATGGTCGAGGGGATTGTGAAGGGGCTGTGATGGAGAGGTTGGCCCGCTCCCTCGTCACAGCGATCCTCTGTCTGTCGCTGTGGGGATGTTCGACAATTCTGGTCGTCAATGTCTCGGGCGAGCTTCAACGGCCAGTCTTCACGCCGGAACGCCGAGCCGGACCGATCTGCCTTTCAACACTGACGATCCACAAGGCTGTTGAATCGCAGCCCGAGGGTCAACCGATCTGGAAGATCGAAGCCCGCAACGGCGAATGTATAGGGTTCGCTCGCCTCGCCTATGGTGATGCGCCGGACGGATTTGTGGAGTTGATCCCCGCCAAGCCCCTTGAGGCGGGCGTAGCATATTCCGCCCGCGGCCGAGGCGACATACGCGGACCGCTTGGCGCGATCTGGGTCGGCGGTGGAACTTACATCTTCAGCGGAGATGCTTGGCGACGCTATCCGCGCTGACCTAAGCCGCCGCGCTCTCGAACTTCAGCACCCCCGCCGCCGCCATATCGGCGTGCAGGGCTTCGGGGCTCCAGTCGAAGCCGTTGGGCCAGGTCAGGCCGCCGAACTCGACGAAGACGCGGTTAAAGAAGGTCGGGTCCTTGAAGGGTTCCACCATCGGACCAGTCTCGCGCGTGGCGAGCTCGGAAAAGTCCCAGTCGCCCGCGGTGCCGTCGCTGAACCACAGTTTCAGCCGATAGCCGCCGAGGCGCAGCACGCGGATGACATGAACGATGTCGGTCACTGTGGCGTATCCAATCCCGGTATCCGTTCCAGCGGCTTCCTCGAACCCGGGCGCGCGGCCTGCCAGTTCGTCATCAGAGCGTCCCGGTTGATTTCCGTCCATTGCTTCACCAGTCGCTGGGCCCCCTTGGACAGTCGGCCGTGCATGATTTCTCCGTTCGCGATCCCAACCTGCGCCTCGTTGTCCTGCTCGTAAGCGTGGAAATGCGGCGGCGCGTGGTCATTGAACCACATGCGGATCGCTATACCATAGAACCACGAGATCGTCGGCATCCAGTCAGTTTAACACGGATAGATTGTGCTCGCCATGCTCATCGCGGCCGAGGTTACAGCCCTGCTCAACGAGATGACGGCGCCGCGCCGGCTCATCGCGTCGTTGCTGCTGGCGTTTTGCCTCGCAGGCGTCGCCTGTGGTCCGGCCGGTCCCGCCGGCGAGGCCGAGAAGGGCGAGGGGACCAGTCAAGCCCGCCCGCCCGCCGGCTCGTCCGTCCGGGTCGAGGCGCCCAAGGTCGAGCGCGAGGGCGTCTGGCAGCCGACCGCCGGCGGGACCCAGATTCCGCTCTGGCCCGCCAACGTCCCGCTCGCCAGACCCGACAGCGGCGATCGGCCCGAGGCGACCGGCAACGGCTCGCCGACCGTCGGCGGGCGCAGGTGGCATTGGGCCAGCTATGTCACCCGGCCGACCATGACGATCTATCGGCCGAGGGGGCGCAACACGGGCGCCGCGATGCTGGTGCTGCCGGGCGGCGGCTTCCGCGCGGTGGCGACGGACCTCGAAGGCACCGAAATCTGCGACTGGGTCGTGCGGCAGGGCATGACCTGCGTGATGCTGAAATACCGGACGCCCCAGGTGTGGCCGAGCGAGAACGGCCGGCAGCGGCGGCCGGACGTGCTGCTGGGTCTGGAAGACGCCCAGCGCGCGATGGGACTGCTGCGAGAGCAGGCCGGCGCCTATGGCGTCAATCCGCGCAAGATCGGGGTCATCGGCTTTTCCGCCGGCGCCTATCTCGCGATCAACATGAGCAATACCGAGGCGCGCACCTATCCGCTGACCGACGCGGCGGATCGACAGTCCCCGCGGCCCGACTTCGCGATCGTCGCCTATACGGCCCGGGTCCTGGACACCAGCAGGCGGCGCAATGAACTCGAGCTGGCGCCCTGGGTGACGATCAGCCCGAACGCGCCGCCGACGCTGATCATCCACGCCATGGACGACCCCGTCGACGACATTCGCCAGCCCATGGCCTATGCGCTGGCGCTGAACGACGCCGGCGTGCCGGTCGACCTGCGGCTCTATGCGAAGGGCGGCCACGCCTTCGGCCTGCGCCCGACCGCCGATCCGATCACGCGCGAATGGCCGGGACAGGTCGAACAATGGCTGCGCTCGCTTGGGATCCTGTGACTCCGGCCCGCGTCAGCCTGTCCACCCTTTGCGACATTGCGTCCGGCCCCCCGGGACCCCCTCGCGCGTTATGATCCATGGCGCCGGCACACCGCGACCAAGGCGCCTCAAGGACTGCCTCCATGGTCAACAAGATCCTCGCTCCCGACGATCGGGCCCTCGACGAAGAGAAGGACGCCGAACCGGTCGTCCACCACGAGCCCAAGGGCTTCTCCGACCGGTTCGCCCTGGGCTTCACCAAGGTCCTGCGGTTCTGCGCCGACACCTTCTTCGCCAAGAAATACGGCCACCGGGCCATCGTGCTGGAGACCGTCGCGGCCGTGCCCGGCATGGTCGGGGCGACGCTCCAGCACCTGCGTTGCCTGCGCGAGATGCGGGACGACGAGGGCTGGATCCGCACCTTGATGGAGGAGGCGGAGAACGAGCGGATGCACCTGATGACCTTCATCGAGGTGGCCCAGCCGACCTGGTTCGAGCGGCTCGTGGTCCAGCTGGCCCAGGCGGTCTTCTACATCGGCTTCTTCGGCCTCTACCTGATCTCGTCGCGCACGGCGCATCGGGTGGTCGGCTATTTCGAGGAGGAGGCCGTGATCAGTTACAGCCTGTATCTGAAGGAGATCGACGAAGGCCGCTCGCCCAACATCCCCGCCCCGGCCATCGCCATCCACTATTGGAAGCTGCCGAAGACCGCGACGCTGCGCGATGTGGTGCTGAAGGTGCGGGCCGACGAGGCGCATCACCGGGACGTCAACCACGGCTTCGCCAGCGCACTGGCCAGGGAGCCGCCCAGCCCTGTACCCTCCGCGCCGTACCCGCCCCACGCCACCGAGCTGAGGGGCGCGGGCTGAGGGAGCGACCATGGCCTATGAAGCCAAGACCAAGCCGACGCCGATCTCGGTCGCGGACTTCATCGCCGCCGTCGAAAACCCGGTCCGGCGCGCCGACGCCGAAACCCTGTGCGCGATGCTGGAGGAGGTGTCGGGCGAGCCGCCGGTGATGTGGGGGCCGTCCATCATCGGCTTCGGGCGGTATCACTACAAATACGCCAGCGGGCACGAGGGCGATGCGCCCCGGCTGGGCTTCTCGCCGCGCAAGGCCCAGACGGTGGTCTATCTGATGTCGGGCTACAAGGGTCAGGAAGCCACGATCGCGCGCCTGGGCAAGGTGAAGACCAGCGTATCGTGCATGTACATCAACCGGCTGGATCAGATCGACCTGGGCGTCCTGCGCGAAATGGCGGTCGCCTGCCTGGCGCACATGCGCGAGCTGTATCCCGACGGCTGATCAGTTCCACCGCTCACGCGCCGGCAGGGCCGCGTGGTCGGCGTGGAGGCGCTCGTTGCGCCAGATGCGGCCCAACTGTTTCCGGTCGAGGAAGACGAGGGCCAGCATCGACATCAGGCCGAAGGCCAGGACGACCGCGCCGCCGATGAGCCTGAGGGTCAGCTGCAACAAGACGATCGCGATCTGGAGCAGCCAGGTTCCGAAATACACGACGACGAACACGCCGCCGACGACCCAGAGGGCGCCGGCCACTCAGGCCGCCATGCGGAAGTCTTCGGACGGGTCGAAGGCCGGGCGGGCCTCGTCCCACAGGGCGTCCTCGTCGGCGTAGCGCGCCGACAGGCGGGCGTCGATGACGTCGATCACCTGTTCCTCCAGCCGGTCCCAGATCACCGCCAGCTCGCCGAAGCCGTCGGCCTCGCACGGCACGATCAGATAGCGGTTGGCGGCGATGGCGGCGTGGGGAGCGAACGAGCGGGCCATGAACTGTCTCCGGGTCGGGGTCTGCGTTGAGTCAGACCTTGAAGCCTCGTTGCGTCAGAAACGGTCGTATGCGATCAGGGTTCCATGAGACATGACAAGGCGGCCGTGGTGATCGAACTGGCGCGGCGCATGGCCGCCAGCGCCGAAGGGCTGACGCTGGACGAGATGGCGCGCGAGGCCGGGGTCGGCCGACGCACGGCCGAGCGGATGCGCGACGCGGTGCTGGCGCTGTATCCCGCCGCCGAGGAGGTGTCGGACCCGCCGTCGAAACGCTGGCGCATCCGCGGCGGCCTGTCGGCCTTTGAACAGGCTCCGACGACCGAGGAATTGGTCGAACTGACCAAGGCGGCGCAGGGGCTGCGCGCGGCGGGCGAGCCGGGTCGGGCGGCGGCGCTGGAGGGGCTGGAGCGCAAGCTGAAATCGGCCATGCGATCGACGACCTTGAACCGGCTGGCGCCCGATCTGGAGGCGCTGGTGCGGGCCGAGACCATCGCGGTCCAGGCCGGGCCGCGGCCGTCGGCCGACGAGGCGCTGCTGGCCGAGATCCGGCAGGCGATCCTGGCGGGGCGGCCGCTGGGCTTTCTCTACAGCCGGCCGGGGGTCGAGGCGCGCCGGCGCGTCGTGGCCCCGTGCGGGGTGATGTTCGGCCGCGCCAACTATCTGGTCGCCGCCGATCGCGAGAGCGGGCGCATCCAGACCTTCCGTCTCGACCGGATGAGCGTCGTCCGGGCCGAGGACGGGGTCGCGGCCCCGCCCGCCGACTTCGACCTGCAGGCCTTCGCCAGCCAGTCGTTCGGCATCTATCAGGACGAGATCGAGGATGTGGTGTTGCGCGTCACGCCCGAGGGGGCGGCCGAGGCCCGCGC
Organism: Brevundimonas vancanneytii; assembly: GCA_943373195.1. GTDB lineage: Bacteria > Pseudomonadota > Alphaproteobacteria > Caulobacterales > Caulobacteraceae > Brevundimonas > Brevundimonas vancanneytii_B. The sequence goes on along the minus strand of CALSBO010000045.1, from coordinate 9,331 downwards.
CTGGCGCTGGCATCCGACCCAGACGGTCGAGGACCGGCCGGACGGCGGCGTGGAGGTGCGGTTCCGGGCCTCGGGCATGCGCGAACTGGCCTGGCACCTGTTCAGCTGGAGCGGCCAGGTCGAGATCGTCGCGCCGGAGCGGCTGAAGGATGTGATGGGCGAGGCCTTGGCGGCGGCGCAGGCGGCGCTCGCCCGGTCGGATTGATCAGTCGCCCGACCCGCGCCGATCCTCGCGCATGTGGAAGATGCGGGCGACGACGACGGCGTGGGCATCGACGCGGTAGCGAGCGACATAGCCCGATTGGCCGAAGCCGATCATCAGTTCGCGCATGTCTCGGGCGATCAGCGTACCCTGCTCCGGAAACATGGACAACCGTTCCAGAGCATCGCCGATCGCCTCGACGGCGCGCTCCGCCGCTTCAGGGCTGACTTCGACGAGGAAGGCCGCCAGACGCTCACGATCCTGGCGGGCGGCCGCCGACATGTGAACGGGACGTCTCACCCGCGGGCGGCCAGTCTCGCCTTCACATCGGCCTTGAAATCGGAAAGCCAGTCCTCGAGCGTGGTGTATTCGCCCGTCCGGTCGTAGTGGTCCAGGGCGTCCATCGCCTCGCGCCATCCCGGCTCGCCCTCGACCATGGCGCGGTCGGTGATCGCCAGGGGAGGCTCGATCCGGTCGGCCATGGATTCGGCGACATACTGTTCCAGCGGCATGCCGATCTCGTCGGCCGCCGCCTTCACCCGCGCGGCCGTGCGTTCGTCAAGGGTCACGGTGATGGTCAGGACGCCGTCGGCCATGGGCCAAGGATAACGCGATCGCGCCCGTTCCGCCATGGCCGGGCCTTGGCCCAATCGTGGTGCATAAGGCGATCTATCCACAGCCACGATACCGTAGCTGTCACCGTGAACAAAAAAGGTACGACCTCAACATAAAGCAGGCTGGGCTCGATTTTACCCCCAACATATAGATATCGGTGACTTCCGGAGCGTGATTAGCAGTTGACCTTTCCAAGTGCCAAAACACTTGGATCGCTTCTGCGAATCAGACTTCATGAAGTGAGAGGGAGGCGCGCAAACGCCTCCCTCGGCCAGTCGATCTTCCGTGGGTCGGATCGGCTGGAGCTCGCTGTGAGCATTGCCTAGGAACGCGATTCTGAAGGCGGAGACAAGGCCCCATTGTTATGTCCTCCCTGTATGCTTCAACTGCCCGAAAGCCAATCGGCACCACTGCTCGGACCGGAGAAACCTGCCCTGAATCAGGGGGTGTGGGAGGTGGTGGGCACCCCGTCCACCACCGCGCCCATCGCAAAGGGAAATCGTATGCCGCCCTATGACGGCAGGGCGGTGACTTGGCGTCTCAAGTCCTACGCCTGAGCCCAATGACAAGCCTGGGACCACGGACGCCGTCGGTGTCCGTGCTTCTTGCTGTCGAAGGGGGCGCCCTTGATGCTGCACATGGCAGCGTCATCCGCTCGCGAACGGATACGGACTGACCGACTTGGCCCAGTCGTCGACGACCAGCGGCCGGTCCACGGGCGGGGCGGCGCGTTCGGCGCAGGGGTGGCGGTGGCACAGGCGGCAGGCGGGGCCGATGGGGGTGACCTCGGGCGCGGTCAGGTCCAGGCCGCGGGCGTAGATCAGGCGGTGGGCGTGTTTGAGCTCGCAGCCCAGGCCGATGGCGAGGTCCTGGCCCTCGGTGAAGGCATCATGGCCCTGACGATCCACGGTGCGGGCCAGGGTGAACCAGCGGCCGCCGTCGGGGGTCTCGATGATCTGGGTGACGACCCGGCCCGGCGTGCGGAAGGCGCTGTGCAGCCGCCAGCGCGGGCAGGCGCCGCCGAAGCGGGAGAAGGGAAAGGCGCCCGAGGCGAAGCGTTTGGAGATGTTGCCGGCCTGATCGACCCGCATGAGGAAGAAGGGCACGCCGCGCGCCGTGGGCCGCGAGAGCGTGGTCAGGCGATGGGCGGCCTGTTCATAGCTGACCCCGAACCGGGCCTGGAGACGGCCGAGGTCGTAGCCGGCCTCTTCGGCCGTGCGCTGGAACGGGCCGTAGGGCATCAGGACGGCGGCGGCCAGGGTGTTGGTCAGGGAGACCTTGAGCAGGCGGCGCGTGGGTTCGTCCGGCGTGGCGGCGGCCTCGGCCAGCGCGGTCAGTTCGGCGTCATGCTCGGACAGGGCCAGCTGGAAGGCGACGGCGAAGGCGCGGGAGGACGGGCCGAGCGTCTCGGAGAGCAGCAGGCGTTTGCGGTGGGGGTCGTAGCGGCGGGTCCATTCGACCATGACCTCGGCGGGCAGGGCGCGGACGCTGAGGCCGTGGCGTGACTGGAGCCGGGCGCGGACGCGGGTCTCGAACGGTTCGCCCGGCGCCTCGGCCGCGAGGGCCTCGGCGAGGGTTTCGCCCAACGCATCCAGTTCGGGGAAGTGGTTGCGGCGCGACTGGACGTATTCGCGGACCCAGTCGGCGGGGCTGTCGTCGCCGGGGCCGGTTTCCGCGCCGTCGCGGGCGCGGCGGTCGGCGAAGGCGCGGTAGAGGCGCAGCAGGGCGTCAGCGGCGGCGGGCTGGTCCTCGGCCAGCTGGACGATCTCGTGGCGCGGCACGGCCAGACCCTGGAACACCGGATCGGCGAAGGCCTCGGCCAGTTCAGCCTCGGAGGCGGGGCCGGCGGTCTGGCCCAGGGTGCGCAGATCGACGTCATAGGTCTCGGCCAGGCGCAGCAGCAACTGGGCCGAGACGGGGCGCTGGTTGCGCTCGATATGGTTCAGATAGGAGGGCGAGACGCCGAGGTCGCCCGCCATGGCGGTCTGGGTCAGGGCGAGATCACGCCGCAGTCGCTTGAGGCGGCCTCCAAGGAACAGTTTGCGGTCGGCGGCGGCGTCCATGATCGAAGTTAGTCACAAAATGACTTAACGGTCTATGTCACATCATGACTGAATGACGCGAATATGGTGGCGTGTGCTGTGTCATTCATGACTTTGGCGTGTTCTGCTCCTTGAGACCCGCGGCGATGGCCGCACTCCCGAGCCGAGACCGACATGACCAGCTTCGCCCACCTCGTTCCGTCGCCCGTCGGCCGCTTCGACGGCATCGAGCGGCCCTATTCGCCCGAAGACGTGCTGCGGCTGCGCGGTTCGCTGCCGATCACCCATACGCTGGCCGCGCGCGGCGCCAACCGGCTGTGGGAGCTGCTGCACGACGAGCCGTTCGTGAACGCCCTGGGCGCCGTGACCGGCAACCAGGCCATGCAGATGGTCCGCGCGGGCCTGAAGGCCATCTATCTTTCGGGCTGGCAGGTCGCCGCCGACGCCAACACCGCCGGGGCCATGTATCCCGACCAGTCGCTGTACCCGGCCAACGCCGCGCCCGAACTGTGCCGCCGCATCAACCGCACCCTGCAGCGCGCCGACCAGATCGAACACGCCGAGGGCGGGGCCAAGCGCGACTGGTTCGCCCCCATCGTGGCCGACGCCGAGGCCGGCTTCGGCGGGCCGCTGAACAGCTTCGAGATCATGAAGGCCTTCATCGAGGCGGGGGCCGCCGGGGTCCATTTCGAGGACCAGCTGGCCTCGGAGAAGAAATGCGGCCACCTGGGCGGCAAGGTGCTGATCCCGACGCAGGCGCATGAGCGCAACCTGATCGCCGCCCGTCTGGCCGCCGACGTCATGGGCACGCCGACGCTGACCGTGGCGCGCACCGACGCGGAGAGCGCCCAGCTGATCACCTCCGACATCGACGAACGCGACCGGCCGTTCATCGAGCGCGACAACCGTACGCCCGAGGGGTTCTTCCGTCTCAAGCCCGGCACGGGGCTGGACCACTGCATCGCCCGCGGTCTGGCCTATGCCAAATACGCCGATGTGCTGTGGTGGGAGACGTCGCATCCGGATCTGGACGACGCCCGCCGCTTCGCCGAGGCGGTGCACAGGGCGCACCCCGGCAAGCTGATGGCCTACAACTGCTCGCCGTCGTTCAACTGGAAGGCCAGGCTGGACGACGCCACCATCGCCAAATTCCAGCGCGAGCTGGGGGCCATGGGCTACAAATTCCAGTTCGTGACCCTGGCCGGCTTCCACGCTCTGAACAACTCGATGTTCGAACTGGCCGACGGCTACCGCGACCGCGGCATGGCCGCCTATTCCGAGTTGCAGCAGCGCGAATTCGCCAATGAGGCCGCCGGCTATACCGCCACCCGCCACCAGCGCGAGGTCGGCACCGGCTATTTCGACCAGGTCGCGACCGTCATCTCGAACGGCCAGTCGTCGACCACGGCCCTGAAGGATTCCACCGAGACCGCCCAGTTCGTGGCGGCCGAATGAGCAGGAGACGACCCATGCAGCCTCTCAGCAACCCCACCGCCATCATCGACTTCTGCCTCGCGCCCCTGAACCTCACCGACCGAACCGAGGCCGAGCGTGAAGTGCGCCGCCGGCTGGAGCATGTGATCAAGACCTTCCGCGTGCAGGCGGCCCGGCCGGTGAGCGTCGATTTCTCCTCGATGCCCTCGCAGGTCATCAACGAAGCCGCGCACGGCTACGAATAGGTCAGGCGGCGAGGGACGCCCCGGAGGCGCGCGGCAGGGTCGTGACCAGCTGCAGCAGTTCGGCGGCGTCGAACGGCTTGGCCAGGTGGCGGTCGGCGCCGGCGGCCTCGGCCGAGGCGATATGTTCGGACAGGGCGTTGGCGGTCAGCATGACGATCGGCGTCCGGCCCAGGCCCATCGCCGCCTCGTGCAGGCGGATTTCGCGGGTCGCGCTGAGCCCGTCCATGACCGGCATCTGCATGTCCATCAGCACCACGTCGTAGTCGCCGTCGCGGCAGGCCTGGACGGCCTCGGCGCCGTTCTCGACCGAGGTCAGGTCGATATTGGCCTGGGACAGGATCATCTCGACCACCTTGCGGTTCACCGGATGATCGTCGGCCAGCAACACGCGGATCGTTGGCTGATCACCGCCCGTATGATCCACGGCGGCGGCGTTTGACGCGGCGGGGGCCTCCGCGGCTTCGAACGGAATGGTCAGGATGAAGGCCGAGCCGCCGGCGGGCTCGCTCTCGCAGTCCAGTTCGCCGCCCATCATCTCGGCCAGCTGGCGAGAGATGGCAAGACCGAGGCCGGAGCCGCCGAAGCGGCGGGTGATGGCCCCGTCGGCCTGTTCGAACCGGCTGAACAGGCGGTCGCGGGTCTCGCAATCGAAGCCGATGCCGGTGTCCTCGATCGAGAAGCGCAGCGTCGGCGCGCCCGCCTGGTCCGGACCGGGCGCGGCGGTCAGGCTGACGAAGCCGGTGGCGGTGAATTTGACGGCGTTGGAGACCAGATTGGTCAGAATCTGCTTGATGCGGACCACGTCGCCGACAACCCAGCGGTCGGCCTCGGGCGCGATCTCGACGAAGAACTGCAGGCCCTTCTCATGGGCGGAGGTCTCGTAAAGCTGGGCCGCCTCGCGAACGGCGCGGCCCAGGTGGAAGACGTCGCGGGTCAGCTCCAACCGGCCCGACTCCACGCGGGCGAGGTCGAGGATGTCGCCGAGCAGGACCTTGAGCGTGTGGCCGGATGACTGGATCAGTTCCAGCATCTCTTCCTGCTGGCCCGACAGGGGGGTGCGGGCCAGGGCCTGGGCCACGCCGATGACGCCGTTCAGAGGCGTGCGAATCTCGTGGCTCATATTGGCCAGGAACTGGCTCTTGGCGCTGTTGGCGGTCTGGGCGGCGTCGCGCGCCTCGGCCAGGGCCCGGGCGTGGTTCTTCAGATCGGTGATGTCGGTGCAGACGGTGACGATGCCGCCCGCGGCGGTGCGGCGGTCCGAGACCCGCAGCCAGCGGTCGCCGGCGATGCGCTGCTCCATGGTGGTGGTCAGGTTCCGGCGGGAATCCAGCCGCTCCTGTATCCATTCGGCCTGGCGACCGCGCGCGTCGGCGTACAGGTCCTCTTCCAGGCCAATCTGGATGATCTCGCGAAAGGTCATGCCGACCTTGAGCGTCGAGGAGAGTTCCGGGTTCACCTCGGCGTAGCGGTGGTTCCACAACACCAGCCGGTCGTCGGAATCGTAGAAGGCCATGCCGTCCGGCATGGCGTCCAGCGCTTCGCGAAGTTGCTTGAGCGCGCCGGATTGCGAGGCCCAACTGGTCCAGACGATCACCGCGGCGACCCCGGCGATGCCCAGAACCATCGCCACGATCACGCCGGTCATGAGCGCGCCGGAGACGGTCTGAGCCAGGTCGACCGGAGCGGCCGGGGTGATCGTCATGGCCCCCATGGCCGTGAGATGCAGGAAGGCCACGGCCAGGGCTCCACCCAGGGCGGTCGCCAGTCTGCGCGGCAGGCCCGGTCCGTAGAGAACGCTGCCGCTGATCAGCGCCAAGGCGCCGCCTCCGCCGATCGCAAGCGCGGCCTCGGCCGGGTTCCAGCCGATGGTTCCGATCAGGCGCAGGCCGGAGATGCCGAGGAAATGCATGCCCGCCACGCCCGTCAGAGCGACCAGAGCGGCCATGGCGCGATGGATTTTGGTCGGCCGCGCGATCACCAGGGTGGCGGCCAGGCCGAAGCTGCCCAGGGCGAGGACGAACGACCCGACGGTCGGCCAGACGGCGTAGCGGACTTCCTCCCCCGGCTGATAGCCCTGTAGGGCCACGAAATGGGCCGTGAACACCGCGAGACCGGAGATGAGTGCGGTCAGAAGGGTGGCGTAGCGTCGCCGCGAGCCCGTCAGCCGTCGGGCCGAGTCGAGCAACTGCATGGCCGTGCTCAGGCCGAGAATGCAGATCAGCCCGGCGGCGAAGAGCCAGCGAACGTCGTGCCCGGTCGTGATGGAATGCAGGATGTGGTCCAAAGCGGCCCCCCTCGGACGGGCATTCTGGCCTCAAGGGGTGAAGAAACCGTGGGTATGCGGCGTTGACAAGCCGGGGCTCAGGCGGCGGCGCTGCCCACCACGACCTCGAACTCGCGGCCCACGACCCTGGCGGGGTTCACCAGACTCTCGCCGCGGCGGACCTCGAAATGCAGATGGGGGCCGGTCGAGCGGCCGGTCGAGCCGACCAAGCCGATGCGGGCGTCGGCCAGGACGGCGTCGCCCGACGCCACGTCGACGCGGTTGAGATGGGCGTAGAAGGTGCTCATGCCGTTCGGATGGCGGATTTCGACGAACCGGCCGTAACCGGCGGGGTCGTAGCCGGTGCGCACGACCGAACCCTCGGCGGCGCCATAGACGCCGGTGCCCTGTGGCGCGGCGATATCGACGCCCTCGTGGTTGCGAACGGCCTGTCCCGGCAAGCGGCGCAGGCCGAACGGCGAGTTGACGGCATAGCCTCGGACCGGGGTCTCGAAAGCGATGAGCCGGGCCACCGGCCCGGCCGGTTCGGCCACGGCCGTCATCGGCGGGGCCTCGGGCACCGCCAGCGGTTCGACCGGGGCGGGGACATCCGACAGCGTCAGGGGGGCGGCGGCCATGGCCAGCACGGCCACGCCGGCCAGGGTGGCGGCCTGGCCCGAATGGATGAGGAACGACCGGGCGGTCGGCAACAGGCGTCGCATGGCGGCGTCGTCTCCGTACAGGCTCAGCGCGAGCGGGGAGGGGCGCCGGCGGGCCGCATCGGTGCGAAACCCTGCGGCCAGCGACCGGGAGAGCGCCGTTCTAAGACTCGGTGGGGCGACTTTGGGGCAGGCAGGGGCGGCAGGTCGTCGCAGGCGGGCAACGAAAAGGGCCGAAACGAAAAGGGCGCGCGGCCCGAAAGCCGCGCGCCCCGTTCCTGTCGTGAGTCGAAATCTACTCCAGAGGCAGCCGGAAGGTGATGGCTCCGACGTGGCTGTCGGCGGCGTCGCCGAAGCGGCCGCGATAGCCCAGGGTCATCTTGACCGGTCCGAGGTCGGCGTCGATGCCGGCCGAGGCCAGCAGGGAACCGCCGAACGGGTCAGCGATCTCGCGGGCCAGAATCTGGGCCGGGTTGGCGGCGATGCCGGTGCGCACCGCGTCGCTGCTGTCGCCGAAGCCGTCGCGATAGCCGCCCTCGACGAAGAAGCTCATGCCGCCGCCGCCGCCTTCGGCCCGCAGCGTGAACTCGCCGCTGGCGCCCTGTACCGTGCGGTCCTGATAGGCGTACTGCGCCGCCGGCCCCTGTTCGATATAGCCGTTGACGTCGGTCGAGACGTAGTTGACCGCGACGCGGGGCGACAGGCCGATACCGCCCATGTCGAGCCAGAAACCGCCCTGGATTCGGCCGCCGACGCTGCCGCCGGCCGTCTTGCCGGTATGGATGACCGGGGCGAGCGAGGTGACGCGGGTGATGTCATCATAGCGGTCGACCGAACCGCCCACCGTGGCGTTGATGAAATGACCGCCCGATCGCCAGCCGCCGTAGATGTCGAAAGCATAGGTTTCGACGTCGAAGGCCATGGCCCCCGCCTTGACATCGGCGGTGCGGAACGTTCCGGCGAAGCCGAAGCGCGAATTGGGCGACATGACGTGATCCAGCCCCACCCGACCGCCCCAGCCGGTGGCGTCCGCGGCGGCCACGGAGCCGCGGGCGTCGGTTTCGACGCTGTCGGCGATGGCGCCGAAGGTCAGGTTGGTGCCCGCCTGCCAGTCGGCGCGGCCGGACAGGCCTTCGCTGGAGAGGTCCAGCAGGTCCTCACGCTGGCGGAAGCCGGTTTCGGCCTGGACCGTCGATTGGGCGCCGATGTCGCCGTAGTAGAGATAGTCATTGGCCAGGGCCGCGAGCAGACGGTGGCCGGCGGCGGTCGGGTGGACGCTGTCCCAGTACAGATAGGTGTCCGGCGTGGCGCAGACGGTGACGCCGTTGAAACAGGCGTCCCGGACGTTGGTCAGGCCGAAGGCGCCCGGACGGGCCACCAGGGCCGGGCCGATCTTGTACAGGTCCATCAGAATGATGTTGGTGCCCGGTCGCGCCGCCGCCGTCGTCATCAGACCGGCCAGCAGGGCGCCGTTGAACTGCGTGCCGGCGTAGTCGGCCAGCGGGGCGGCCGGCGCTCCGGCGCCTTGGTTGAACTGGGGCGTCAGGGCGAGGTTGGGCAGGTTGCCGACCAGGATGGTTCCGGCGCCGGCGCCCGCGACGCTGTTGACGATGAAATTGATGTCCGCCGCGGCGGCCAGGGCCACCGGCTGGATGGCGCCGGTCGGGTTGGGCGAGACCGAGGCGGCGGGCACGGCCTGGAAGATGTTGTTGGCGCCGCCCAGAATGCTGACCAGATCATTGGCGCCGAAGGTGCCGCCGCCGCCGGTGTAGGCCAGAAGCTGGTTTCGCATGCCCGGCGGGAAGGCCGAGCTGTCGGTGCGGGCGCCGCCGTAGGCGTAGTTGATGCTGCCCGTGACGGGGGCGCCGAGG
>CALSBO010000044.1:0-25337 GCA_943373195.1 Brevundimonas vancanneytii | reverse complement strand
AACTGGTCCGGCCGGGCTCTCCGGCCGCCGAGGCCGGGGTGGCCGTGGGCTGGCGACTGGTCACCGGCGAGGGCGCCCTGTGGACCCCGGAACAGGACATCGCCGAGGGTCGCTCCGTGACGCTGGCGCTGGTCGATGAGGCGGGCGCCGCCCGGCCCCTGACCCTGACCCCGCGCATGATGGAGCCGACCCCGGCCTTCGTCGTCGACCGCTCGCGGCCCGGCGTGCTGCTGCTGACCGTCGACGGTTTCGAGGCCGGGCTGGGCCGCTGGATGGGCGAGCAGCTGGCCGAGCTGCCGCCCGAGACCGACGTGATCCTCGACCTGCGCGGCAACCCCGGCGGCCAGCTGGCCGAGGCGGATGCGGTCCTCAGCTGCTTCCTGCCGCGCGACCGGCTGTGGGCGGCCCGGACGGGCCGGTCGGGCCGGCGGATCGAGCTCAGGACCGGCGGCGGCTGCGGCGCGCTGGACGAGCCGGTCGGCAATGACGTGGCCGTGCTGGTCGACGCCCACAGCCGCAGCGCGGCCGAACTGACCCCCGCCGCCCTGCAGGAGGCGCGGCGCGCGGTGGTGGTCGGGGTCCCGACCGCCGGGGCGGTGCTGATCTCGCGGGAGACGCCCCTGCCCGACGGCGGCCGCCTGAGCCTCAGCCGGGCCGATTTCGTCACCCAGGGCGGGGTCCGGCTCGAGAAGCGCGGCGTGACGCCCGACGTGGCGGCGCCGCAGTCGCTGGAGGACCGGCGCGCCGGACGCGATCCGGGTCTGGACGCGGCGGTGGCGGCGCTGGCCGGGCCGGAGCCTGTGATGGCGGGGCAAGCCGCTCCGGCGCTTTAGGCCGGAACCACCCGAACCCTCGACGCCGCTTCGCGCGCCCGTTCGCGGGCCTGTTCGACGGTCTTGCCGCGCGCCGTGGCCACGCCCATGCGGCGGGCGACATAGCTCTCCGGCTTGCCGAACAGGCGCAGGTCGGCGGTCGGCACCGACAGGGCCTCGGCCACGCCTTCGTAGGCGACGCCCACCGCATCCATGCCGCCATAGATCACCGCGCTGGCGCCGATGTCGCGCTGGCTGACATCGACCGGCAGGCCGAGGATGGCCCGGGCGTGCAGGGCGAATTCGCTCATCGTCTGGGTGGCCAGGGTCACCAGGCCGGTGTCGTGCGGGCGCGGGGACACCTCCGAGAACCAGACCTGGTCGCCCTTCACGAACAGCTCGACCCCGAACACGCCGAGGCCGCCCAAGGCGTCCGTGACCCTGCGGCCGATGTCCTGCGCCGAGGCCAGGGCGGCGGGCGTCATAGCCTGCGGCTGCCAGCTCTCGACATAGTCGCCCTTGACCTGACGGTGGCCGATGGGGGCGCAGAAATCGGTGCGGACGGCGCCGTCTCTGAGCGACCGGACGGTCAGCAGGGTGATCTCGAAGTCGAAATCGATCCGGCCCTCGACGATCACCGTGGCCGTCTCGACCCGTCCGCCGGATTGGGCGTGAGCCCAGGCGTTGGCGGCGTCCTCCAGCGCGTCGATCATCGACTGGCCCTTGCCCGAGGACGACATCACCGGCTTGACGAAGACCGGCAGGCCGATCCGGTGCGCCGCCTCGGCCAGTTCGGCGGCGGACCTGGCGAAGGCATAGGGACTGGTCGGCAGGCCGAGATCTTCCGCCGCCAGCCGGCGGATGCCCTCTCGGTTCATGGTCAGCTGGGTGGCGCGGGCGGTGGGAATGACCACCGCCAGCCCCGCCGCCTCGATCTGCGCCAGCACGTCGGTGGCGATGGCCTCGATCTCGGGCACGATGATGTGCGGCGCCTCGGCCATGATGACGCCGTTCAGCACCTGCGGATCGGTCATGGGGATGACATGGCAGCGGTGCGCCACCTGCATGGCCGGGGCGTTGGGATAGCGGTCGACGGCGATGACCTCCGCGCCCAGCCGCTGGAGTTCGATGGCCACCTCCTTGCCGAGCTCGCCCGCGCCGAGAAGCATGACGCGGACGGCGGTGTCGGAGAGGGGGGTGCCGAGTTTCATGTCCCTAAAGCCGCGCCTTCACCGCCGCGACGACCGCCTCCGCCGTGATCCCGAACTTCTCGTACAGCACCTCCGCCGGGGCGCTGGCGCCGAAGCCGGTCATGCCGACGAAGCCGCCGTCCTCGCCGATGAACCGCTCCCAGCCCTGCTGGATGGCGGCCTCGACGGCGACGCGGACCGTGCCGCGGCCGATGACGCTGTCCTGGTAGGCCTTCGGCTGCTGGAAGAAGAGCTCGAAACAGGGGACCGAGACGACGCGGGTGGGCGTGCCCTCGGCCTCCAGCGCCTCGGCGGCGGCGAGCGCCAGGGCCAGTTCCGTGCCGGCGCCGAACAGGGTGACGCTGGCCGCGCCCTTGGCGGCGCGGATCTCATAGGCGCCCCTGGCCGACAGGTTCTCGTCGGACGCGACCGTGCGCACGGCCGGGGTCTTCTGGCGCGACAGGGCCAGGGCCGAGGGGGCGGTCTTGTGTTGCAGCGCCGCCTGCCAGCACTCCATGGCCTCGACCGTGTCGGCGGGGCGGAAGACCAGCAGATTGGGAATGGCGCGCAGGGCGGCCAGATGTTCGACCGGCTGGTGCGTCGGACCGTCCTCGCCCAGGCCGATGGAGTCGTGGGTCAGGACGTGGATCGCCCGCACGCCCATCAGGGCGCCGAGGCGGATGGCCGGGCGGCTGTAGTCCGAGAACACCATGAAGGTGCCGCCATAGGGGATGATCCCGCCGTGCAGCGCCATGCCGTTCATGGCCGCGGCCATGCCGAACTCGCGGATGCCCCAGTTGACGTAGCGGCCCTCATAGGTCGGCGCGTCGAAGATCGGCGTGCCCTTCACGAAGGTGTTGTTCGAGCCGGTCAGGTCGGCCGAGCCGCCGATCAGTTCGGGAATGACGGCGAACAGTTCGTCCAGCGCCGCGCCCGACGACTGGCGCGTGGCCTGCGCCGGTTGGGTCTCGACCAGTTCGGCGATCTTGGCGTTCAGCGCGTCAAAGGCGCCGGCGGGCAGGTCGCCCTTCATCGCACGGGTGAAGTCCGCGGCCTGCGACGAGGCGTTCAGCCGGGCCTCCCACGCCTTGCGCTCCTTCGCGCCGCGCTTGCCGACCTTCTTCCAGGCCTTGTCGACGGCCTCGGGCAGGTCGAACGGCTCGTGCGTCCAGGCCAGACCGAGGCGGGTGGCGGCGATCTCGGCCGCGCCCAAGGCCGCGCCGTGGGTCTTGTGGCTGCCTTCCATGGTGGCGGCGCCGCGACCGATCTTCGTCCTGCAGGCGATCAGGGTCGGCTTGTCCTGACGGGTCGCCCATTGCAGCGCCGACTTGATGGCCTTCATGTCGTGGCCGTCGATGGCCTTGACCGCCCAGCCCGCGGCCTTGAAGCGCCCCTTCTGGTCGGTGGCGTCCGACAGGCTGACCGCCCCGTCGATGGTGATCGCGTTGTCGTCCCACAGGACGGTGAGCTTGTTCAGCTTGTAGCGCCCGGCCAGGGCGATGGCCTCCTGCGACACGCCCTCCATCAGACAGCCGTCGCCGGCGACGACCCAGGTGCGGTGGTCGACCAGGTCCTTGCCGTATTTGGCGGCCAGATGGCGTTCGGCCATGGCGAAGCCGACGCTGTTGGCCAACCCCTGGCCCAGCGGACCGGTGGTGGTCTCCACGCCCGGCATGTGGCCGTATTCGGGGTGACCGGCCGTCTTCGACCCCCACTGGCGGAAATTGGACAGCTGCTCCTTCGTCGCGGCCTTGTAGCCGGTCAGGTGAAGCAGGCTGTAGATCAGCATCGAGCCGTGGCCCGCCGACAGGATGAAACGGTCGCGGTCGGCCCAGTCGGGGCGGCTGGCGTCGAACTTCAGGAATTTCGAGAACAGCACCGTCGCCACATCGGCCATGCCCATCGGCATGCCAGGGTGACCGCTCTTCGCCTTCTCCACCCCGTCCATGGACAGCACCCGGATGGCGTCCGCCATCTGCTTGGGGGTGGCCTTTGCGGATACAGCTTTGGCGTCGGTCACGGGGGGGACCTTTCGTCGGAAGGCGGAAAAAGGGAGGCGCGCCGCTTTACCCCGACGCGTCGGCGGGTTCTATACGGAATCTGGAGGATTTGACCCGAATGGACGCTGCTTCGGCCGCCAAGGACCGAGTCGACCGCGCGCTGGCGTTGCTGGAACGCCGGCTGCTGGATCTCAAGAGCCGGGCGGCCGGGACCAGCCGCGTCCCGGACGACGACCTGTTCGCACCCGAACCCTCGACCGAGACCGACCGGGTCCGCATCCATGAACTGGAGGCCGCCGGCCGCGACGCCGCCGAGGCCCTGTCCCACGCCGCCGACGCCATCCGCGACAGCCTGGCCGAACAGGAGGCCCGCTGATGGCGACGGTGACCGTCGAGATCAACGGCCGCCCCTATGCCGTGGGCTGCGCCGACGGGCAGGAGGAGCGCGTCCGCATCCTGGCCAAACAGTTCGACGGCCATGTGCGACAGGTGGCGGGCGAGGTCGGCCATGTCGGCGACATCCGCCTGTTCCTGATGGCGGGCCTGATGCTGGCCGACGAACTGCACGAGGTCCGGCTCGGCAATCCGGGATCGTCCGTCGCCGCCGCCGCCGCTTCGACGGACGGGGTAGCCGAGGCGCTGAACGCCGTCGCCGCCCGGCTGGAGAAAATCGCCCAGGGACTGTGACCCCGCGCCGCAGGCGGCGTCGGCTTGACTGTCGGTCTGTTATGTATGATATTTCTGTAATGACAGAAATAGAGAAACTTCCTGTCGCCCTCGAACGCTTCGTCCTGCACTGGGGCGATATGGGCGGCTTCTGGGGCGTGAACCGTTCAGTGGCCCAGATCCACGCCCTGCTGATGACCGCCGACAGGGCGATGACCGCCGAGGATATCGCCGGGACGCTGGAGATGGCGCGGTCGAACGTGTCCAACTCGCTGAAGGAACTCCTGAACTGGAACCTGATCCGGCGCGCGCCGGTGCGGGGCGACCGGCGCGACCATTTTGAGGCCGAAACCGATGTCTGGGAGGTGGCCTCGCGTATCGCCGCAGGGCGAAAGGCCAAGGAGATCGACCCGGCGCTCGCCACCCTGCGCGCCTGCGTCGCGGAAGCGCAGGGGGACCCGACGGTGTCCCCCACGGCGTTGAAGCGGCTGAAGGAGCTGCTGGAATTCACCGAGACCATCGACCGCTGGTACGGCCAGATCACCACCGTGGCCCGGCCCAAGCTGATGGCGCTGCTGAAACTGGGCGCGCGGATCGCCGCCCTCGTTCCCGGCGGCAGATAGCGAGAGGAGAGGGGACGATGGGGGTTGCTGTCGCGATGAGGGAGGCCGGCGCGCCGACGCCCGTCGCCGAGCTCGCCGACCTTCGTTTCCGCGCCCTCCTGCCAGCCGAGGCCTGGGCCGAACTGCCGCCTGCTGTGCGACGCCGGTTCTCCAAGCGGCTGACCGGCGGAGCGACGGTGACCTATTGCGGCGCGGTGACCGCGGTTCGGGCCAATCTCGCGGGTCGGCTGCTGGCCCAGGCCGCACGGCTGATCGGCGGCCCCCTGCCGCTGGTGTTCGAACCCGGCGCGAGCGTCGTCACCGTCACCGAGGACGCCGTCGGACAGGGCCAGGTCTGGACCCGGCTCTATGCCCGCCGCACCGGCTTTCCGCAGGTCATCCATTCGGCCAAACGGTTCGCCGGGCCGACCGGGCTGGAGGAATATGTCGGCGCCGGGGTCGGCATGGCCCTGACCGTGGCGGTCGAGGATCAGGCCCTGGTGTTTCGCAGCGCCTTCTATTTCGTCACCCTGCTCGGATTGCGGCTGCGGCTCCCGCGCTGGGCCGAGCCCGGACGCCTGACCATTGTGCACCGCGACCTCGGCGAGGGCGGCTTCGTCTTCACTCTCGCGCTCGATCACCCGTGGCTCGGCCGGCTGATCGGCCAGGATGCGATCTTCAGGGACGCGTGACGTCCGACCACTGGCGGAGACGCCCGCAAGCGACTATCTTCTCCAACGGCGGGTCCTGCTGCGGCCCTCGTCGAAGGCAACATTTCCTCGCGACCTTAATTCACTCGAAGGGAGCTGTCCCTGATCAGGCCCGTGGGCCTGGGCACACGGCGCCCACCTGGCTACCCAGGTCGAGAGGATTTAAACGCCCTTCACGGTTCTTGCGGCGCCGCCAACCTTTTCCCTCTTTTTGTGCGCTATCGCTCGGGACGCGGTCCCTTGCTGCTTGAGCGCATTCCTCCCTCCTTGGGGGAGGGGGACCATCCGAAGGATGGTGGAGGGGGCCGCTGATGCGCTACCTCTCGCCCATGACCGACAAGCATCAGCTGCGGGCGACCATGCGGGCGACGCGCAGGCGTCTGGCCGGTCTGGACGCGGGCGCCGCCGGGCGCGCGGCGGAGCAGGCCGACGCCCTGCCGCCGGGGCGGGTCGTCGCCGTCTATCGCGCCATCGGCTCGGAACTGGACGTCGAGGCCCTGTCGCTGGCGCTCGGCCGGGCGGGGCGAGACCTGTGCCTGCCGGTGGTGGTCGAGCGGGACGCGCCGATGATCTTTCGACGCTGGTCGCCGGGCGAGCCGCTGGAGCTGGACGAGGCGGGCGTGCCCGCGCCGTTTCCGCTGGCGGAGGCCGTGATCCCCGACCTGATCCTGACGCCCCTGCTGGCCTTCGACGCCCAAGGCGGACGGCTGGGGCAGGGCGGGGGCTATTACGACCGCACCTTCGCGGCCTTGCCCCAGGCCGTGCGCATCGGCTTCGCCTATGCGGGCCAGCAGGTCGACCGCCTGCCGGTCGAGCCGCACGACATCCGCCTGCATGGCGTTCTGACCGAGAGGGGCTATAGACCCTTCGCATGAGACTGGCTTTTTTCGGTGATGTCGTCGGCAAGTCCGGGCGGGACGGGCTGAGCGATCACCTCCCGGCGCTCAAGCGCGATCTGAAACTCGACTTCGTGGTGATCAATGCCGAGAACGCCGCGGGCGGTTTCGGCATCACCGAGAACACGGCGCGCGAACTGTTCATGGCCGGCGCCGACTGCCTGACCCTGGGCAACCACAGCTGGGACCAGCGCGAGGCCCTGACCTATATCGTGCGCGAGCCGAGGCTGATCCGCCCGGCCAACTATCCCCGCCTGATGGACGCGCCCGGGGCCGGCGCCAATCTGTTCGAGACCCAGAGCGGCAAGACCGTGCTGGTCATGAATGTGCTGGGCCGCATCCACATGGACCCGATGGACGACCCGTTCAGCGCGGTCGAGAAGGAGTTGGCCGCCTGTCCGCTGGGCGTGGCCGCCGACGCCATCATCGTCGACATGCACGCCGAGGCGACATCCGAGAAGATGGCCATGGGCCATTTCTGCGACGGCCGCGCCTCGCTGGTGGTGGGCACCCACACCCATGTCCCGACCGCCGACTGCCAGATCCTGCCGGGCGGCACCGCCTATCAGACCGACGCCGGCGGCTGCTGCGACTATGACAGCGTCATCGGCAATGAGAAGGAAGAGCCCCTGCGGCGCTTCACGACGCGCCTGTCCGGCGGTCGCTATACGCCGGCGCATGGGCCGGCGACGGTGTGCGGGGTCTATGTGGAGACGGACGACAAGACAGGCTTGGCGACGCGGGTGGAGCCGATCCGGGTCGGCGGGCGATTGAGCCAGGCGGTGCCGGTCGTTCAGCGGGCGCGGTAGACCAGCCTGCCAAGCGTCCATGGCTGGGAGTGGTGCGTTAGAGATCGTCTGGCGTCAAACCCGTGTGTTTGGAGATGCGGCCCAGCATCCGGGGTCCGACATCATCGCCGTCATGAAACGCGAAGACCACGTCGTTCCATCCCGCTCGCTGGAGTACGCGACGAGAGCCAGCCCGTCGCTTCTCCGTCCAGCCTATGCTTTGCAACGCAGCCAGAAGCCGCCTGGCCTTGACCGATGGCCAGGCGCTCACGCAGCGAACAGCCGCTCGACCTCCGGCGCGCGCTCGCCACTGTCGAGCCGGTCCGCCAACACCCTGAGCACGAGCGCCTCCACCCTGGCCACAGCCTGTTCGCGCGTGTCTCCATAGGCCATCACGCCGGGCAACGTCGGTGCTTCCGCGATCCAACGGCCGTCGTCCTCGCGCTCGATCTCCAACTGCATCGGTAGTCTCCTCAGGCTGAGAATACACCGACGAGCTTTCCACGCCTAACCCCATGCCAAAAATCCACTTGAGCAGGCGCGGACGCATCCTGCTGGACTGATTGGAAAGACGGTCTCGCGCCCTCCCTTGACTCTATTTCGATGATTAGCTAATTATCGACGCATGAGCAGTGTGTTCAAGGCCCTTTCCGATCCGACCCGTCGCCGGGTGCTCGAGCTTCTGCGCGAGCGGCCGATGACGGCGGGGGAGCTGGCCGACCGGTTTCCGGTCTCCAGGCCGACCATGTCGGCCCATTTCGCCGTCCTGCGCGAGGCCGACCTGATCGACGCCGGGAAACAGGGCACCACCATCACCTACCGGCTCAAGCTGTCAGTGCTGGAGGACGCCCTGCTGGGTTTCGCCCAGACCTTCGGCTTCGGCTTCCCGAACAACAGTCCGGCGACGGATCCCGTCCCGGCTCCCGGCAAGGATTCCATCTGATGATGACGAAACGTCTCGGCGTCGGCCTCGCGGTGGCCGCCGTCTTCCTCGCCGTCGCGGCGGGCCTCCGTTTCGCGGCCAATGAGGCCATGATCTCCGCCGACCTGGCCCAGCGAGCTGTCCAGGTGATCATCGGCTTGGGTCTGGCGGCCTATGCCAATGTGATGCCCAAGCAGATCAGCGGCCCGCGCCGGTCCCTTGAGGCCGAGACCCGGTCCCAGGCCGCGCTCCGGGTCGCGGGTTGGTCGATGACCCTGGCCGGCCTCGCTTATGCCGGCTTCTGGGCCTTCGCCCCCCTGCCGATCGCCGACACTGTCTCCATGATCCCGGTCGCCGCCGCCGTGGTGCTGACGCTCGGCTACGCCGTCTGGTGCTTCACCGCCCGTCGGTGCCCCGGGAGCCCCGGCGGCGCCTGATCTTCGTCAGGCCGCCACGACCCGCGCGTCGCCGCTGGCCACGGCGAATTTGGCCCGCGTGGTCAGGGTCCCGCCGCGTTCCGACACCTTGTCCAGCACCTTGAACTCGGTCTGCCACCGCTCGGGGGTCACGTCGCAGACGACATAGCCGCGCTGGGCGTTGTTGAATTTCAGGAACGGATTGTCGGCCTGGATGCGGCGGCCGTCGGGGCGCTGATCGACGCCGTCGCCAGAGGAACTGATCGAGGTGGTGACGAACTCGGATGCGATCGGCGCCCCTTCGGGGTTGCGGCTGTCGCGGTACAGCTCCCCCGCATAGTTCTGGTGTTCGTCGCCCGTCAGGACGACGGCATTGCCGATGCGGCGCTCGCGCAGCCGGTCCAGCAGGCGTTGGCGCGGGATCGAATAGCCCGCCCAGCTGTCGAGATTGTAGCCGGGCTCAGGACCCTCCTTGCGGTCCAGGTCCATGACCATGATCTGCTGCGCCAGCACCTTCCAGCGGGCGTTGGAACGGTCCAGGTTGCGGTACAGCCAGGCCTCCTGGGCCTCGCCCAACACCTGGGCGTCGCGGGCAGAGACGGCGGCGCAGGTCGTCGCCCAGGCGTCGTCGCAGGGCTGGTCCGAGCGGTGCGAGCGGGTGTCGAGGAAGTTCAGGTCCAGCAGGTCGCCCCACGACGATTGCCTGTACAGCTGCATCTCGGCCCCGCGCGGGAAGGCCGAGCGGCGCAAGGGCATATGCTCGTAGAACGCCTGGGCCGCCGCCTGCCGCCGCAGCATGAAGACCTCGGGCGGCACGCCGTCGTCGAACGCGCTGACCCAGTTGTTGGCGATCTCGTGATCGTCCCACGTCACGAACCACGCCGTCGCCGCATGGCTGGCCTGCAGGTCCGTGTCCATCTTGTACTGGGCGTAGCGGCGGCGGTAATCGTCCAGGCTGTAGATCTCGCCGCCGAAATGCTGGCGCGGGTTCTCGCTCGTGCCGCCGGAGCCGGTGTAGGTGCGCATCCCCCGGCCTTCGTAGATGTAGTCGCCATAGCAGTAGACGAAGTCCAGATCCTCGGCCGCCGCCTTGCGGTGGGCGGTGTAGAACCCCTGCTCATAAGCCTGGCAGCCCAGAACGCCGAACCGGGCCTGCGCAACGGCACTCCCGGCGGCCGGCGCGGTCTTCGCGCGGCCCGTGGCGGTGCGTTCGGTCCCGGCGGTGAAGCGGTAGAAATAGTCCCGGCCGGGTTCCAGCCCCGCGACCTCGACATGGACGGCGTGACCCATTTCGGGCCGGGCGATCGCCTCTCCTCTCTGCGCCACGTTGGAAAAGCCGCGATCCGTCGCGATTTCCCACTTCACCGGCACAGGCTGGGACGGCATGCCGTGGCCGATCTCGAGCGGGCGCGGGGCCAGTCGGGTCCAGATGACGAAGCCGTCGGGGGCAGGGTCGCCCGCCGCGATGCCCAGCTGGAACGGGTATTCGGCGAACACCGGATCGGCCAGGGCCTGACGTCCGGAGCCGAGGACCACGCCCCCTGCGCCCAGCGCCAGCATCAGTCCGCGGCGGGAAACGGAATCGAGCGAACGCATGGCGGCCTCCGGGCTGTGACGGTTGGACCTAACCCGGAAATATGACGCGCGTCACGGGTTCGGCGCGGTCTCCGGCCTCCAGGCCCGCATCTCGGCGATCTCGCGCTCCTGCGTGTCCTTGACCGCCCGGGCCATGCGGCGGATTTCGGGGTCGCGCGACTGCGCCAGGGCGACGTCGGCCATGGCCACGGCGCCGCGGTGGTGTTCGATCATCTTGGCGATATAGGCCTGGTCCACCGTCTCGCCGGACGCCGCGCCCATGCCCGCGTGCATGGCGGCTTCAGACGCGGCGAAGGCCCGGTCGCCAGCGGTGGGAGCGCCGGTCGTCGCGGCGTGGTGCGAGGGGGCGGTCGATACCGCGCCGTCCTTGACCCGCGCGGCGTGGTTGGCGGCGGCGGCATCCCGCAGGGCGCTCTCGACCGGATCGCCGCCGCCTTCGCAGGCGGTCAGGCTTACCGCGGCGAGGCAGGCGAGCAGGGCATTTCGCATCAAGAGCCCTCAATTCGGCCAGGCGGCGGCGCGGCGGCGGCCGTCGCGGTGGGCGACCGAGGTCGGCGCCTGACGGCTGCTGTCCGGTATCCAGCGGGCGATGGTCACATACAGGCGGTCCGCGACCGCGGCGTCGGCCTGGACGCAGAAGGTGGACTCGCCCTCACGGCCCCAGGGGCGTTCGGTGAACCGCGCGCCGCGTTCGGATTCGAGCAGGCCGCGCACGCGCAGGCGCAGCGCCTGATCCGCGCCGCCCGCATAGCTGCCGAACACCACCTCGACGTCGCAGCCGGGTGTGACGGCGGGCTCGGGCTGAGCCGGGCCTTCCAGCCCCGGCGTCGTGACCGTCTGACAGGCGGCGAGCGCCACCGCCACGCCCAGCCCGGCGGCCTTGCCCCGGATCATGCGACCGCCTCGATCCAGTTCGGCATCCAGGCCTCGTGCATCTCGCGCAGGTGATCCAGCGGGATGCGGAATAGGTCGCCGGAAGCGAAGTCCCGGCCCCTGGCCCGGCCGACGACCGAGGCGTGCAGGCCGGCGGCCTGGGCCTGGGCGATGATGGCCGCCGCGTCCGCCACGGCGACCAGATAGCGGGCCTGGTCCTCGCCGAAGAGCAGGATGTGGGCGTGGGTCGCCGAGGTGGCGTCCAGTTCGACGCCGCAGTCCGAGGCCAGGGCGATGTCCGCCGCCGCCCCGATCAGGCCGCCGTCGGAAAGGTCGTGCACGCAGGTCAGGTCGCCGGCCTCGATCCGGCCGCGCACGAAGTCGCCGGTCCTGCGCTCCAGGGCCAGGTCGACCGGCGGCGGCGCGCCGTCCTCGCGGCCCAGCACCTCGCGCAGATACAGGGAGGCGCCGAGCTCGCCGTGGGTCTCGCCGATCAGCACCAGCAAATCGCCCTCGACCATGCCGCCGAAGCCGACGACGACGTCATAGTTGGTCAGCAGGCCCACGGCCCCGACGGTCGGGGTCGGCGGAATGGCCGCGCCGTTGGTCTCGTTATAGAGGCTGACGTTGCCGCTCACGACCGGGAAGTCCAGCACCCGGCAGGCCTCGGCCATGCCGTCGATGGCGCGGACGATCTGCCCCATGATCTCGGGCCGTTGCGGATTACCGAAGTTCAGGTTGTCGGTGATGGCGATGGGGCGGCTGCCGACGGCGGTCAGGTTGCGCCAGGCCTCGGCGACGGCCTGTTTGCCGCCCTCATAGGGATCAGCCAGCACATAGCGCGGCGTGCAGTCCGAAGTCATGGCCAGACCCTTGTCGGTGCCGTGCACCCGCACCACGCCGGCGTCGGCGGCGGTGGCCGAGTCGTGCAGGGTGTCGGCCATGACGTGGCGGTCGTACTGCTCCCAGATCCAGCGCTTGGAGGCCATGTCGGGGCAGCAGACCACCTTCAGGACGGCGTCGACCCAGCTGTCCGGCGCGGGCGCCTCCGCGGGGGCCAGACGCGGCTGCAGCGCGGGCTGGACCCACGGCCGGTCGTACAGCGGCGCGTCGTCGAACAGCGGCGCCAGCGGTACGTCGCAGACGACTTCGCCGTGATGCTTGAGCACCAGATGGCCGGTGTCGGTGGTGACGCCGATCACCGCGGCGTCCAGGCCCCACTTCCGGAAGATACGCTCGCCGTCGGCTTCGCGGCCGCGTTTCAGCACCGCCAGCATCCGCTCCTGGCTTTCCGACAGCATCATCTCATAGGCGGTCATGCCCTCTTCGCGCTGGGGCACCATGTCCATGTTCAGCTCGATGCCGACGCCGCCCTTGCCGGCCATTTCGACCGAGGAAGAGGTCAGGCCGGCCGCGCCCATGTCCTGAATGGCGGCGACCGCGCCCGAGGCCATCAGCTCCAGCGTCGCCTCGATCAGCAGCTTTTCGGCGAAGGGGTCGCCGACCTGGACGGTGGGGCGCTTCTCGTCCGAATCCTCGTCGAACTCGGCCGAGGCCATGGTCGCGCCGTGGATGCCGTCGCGGCCGGTCTTGGAGCCGAAATAGACCACCGAATGCCCCGCCGCCGGAGCCGCTGAATAGAAGATGCTGTCGGCGCGCGCGACGCCGACGCACATGGCGTTGACCAGCATGTTGCCGTTGTAGCCGGCATGGAAATTGGTCTCGCCCGCCACCGTCGGCACCCCGACGCAGTTGCCGTAGCCGCCGATGCCCGAGACCACGCCCTTGACCAGCCGTTTCGTCTTCTCGTGCGCCGGATCGCCGAAGCGCAGGGCGTTCAGCAGGGCCACGGGCCGCGCGCCCATGGTGAAGACGTCGCGCATGATGCCGCCCACGCCCGTCGCCGCGCCCTGATAGGGCTCGATGAAGCTGGGGTGGTTGTGCGACTCCATCTTGAAGATGCAGGCGTCACCATCGTCGATGTCGATGACGCCGGCGTTCTCGCCCGGACCGCAGATGACGCGCGGGCCCTTGGTCGGGAATTTGCCCAGATGGATTTTCGAGGATTTGTACGAGCAGTGCTCGGACCACATCACCGAGAAGACGCCCAGTTCGACGTGGTTGGGCTCGCGTCCCAGACGGTCGAGGACGACCTGGTATTCGTTTGGGGCCAGGCCGTAGTCGGCGGCCAGTTCGGCCATGGTCTTCTGGGGAGCGCTCATGGGCGCGCCTTCTAGCCGCTGAACGGAGTCGTGTCAGCCACTGTGGACGGAACATCGTCGACGAGGGGTCAGGTCGCCGACCGATCGACCACGGCCCCCCGCCGGAACGTCAGCAGCAACGCACCCGCCAGGACGGCGACCGCCGCGGCCAGGGCGACCGAGGCCAGCAAGGGGTTTCGCGCCTGTTCGGCCACGAACGCCCCGATCAGCCCCCAGGCGATCGGAAGGGCGTAGGCCAGGGTCCGCAGGCGCTGCGTTACTCCCAGCGCCACGCCCGTCACGATGGCGATGGCGAGGATCGCCCACGCTGTCGGTGAGAGCATGTCGGGCAGGGTTCCGTCGCCGGTCGCCACGGTGATCAGGTTCAACGGCGCGGCCACGGTCAGCCAACCGGCCAGCATGGCCAGCGGCCAGACGGTCATCCAGCGGTCGCGGTCGCCGCGCGGCAGGGCGCGGACGGCGCCGGCGTTGGCCAGCAGCGGAATGAGCAGAACCAGCAGCGACCCGAAGATCAGGACAATGGTCGCCGTCTCCCAGTCGAAAGCCGCGGCGACGACCCACCAGCCAATGCCCAGCAAGGCCGCGATCGACGGCCAGCCCAGGCGGTGGATCAGCAGGCTCTCGCCCGTTCGCGGCAGCGCCTGCCGCACCGCATAGACCAGCAGCCCCAGATAGATCACGCCCCAGATGGCGAAGGCATAGCCGGCCACCCGCAGGGTGGCGTCGCTGTCGGCCGAGAATTCCTCGGGCGACTGACCCCACTCCATCAGGACCTGAGCCTGGCCGACGACCACGGCGAACACGGCGGAAGCCAGCACGATCAGGCGGCGGGTCATCTGGGCGGAGGTGGGGCGAACGATGGACATTGCGGCTCCGTACGGTGTCGAACGGATTACGCGCGCGGGCGGCGAAGGTTCATCCCCGGGATTTGGGCCGGGAACCGGTCGGTTCAAGCGCGGTTGATTCTCCAGGTCAAGGGAGACCGCCATGACCGACCCCAAACGTCCGACCCCCGCCGAGTCGCCGACATTCGAAACCGGCCCCGTCCAGTCCGACCGCGCACGCGAACAGGGCCTCGGGCCCGGCGACCGCGAACGGAAGGCCCAGCGCGACCCCGGCGGCGTGCGAACCGCCAACGAGGAAACCGACATCGAGGGCGCGAGCGACGCCTCCGACGGCGACGCGCTCGACCAGTCCGTCGGCAGGACGCCCGAACCGGGCGCCGCGCGAACCGGCGGCGGCATCTGACGCTTTCGCCTTGACGGGAGCTGCTCACGGCTTTCCGATCAAGGCATGGCGAACACCCACAAGGACCACCGCGCGGAGCTGGAAGCCGCGGAGCGCGCGCTGGCGAAGAACCCACGCGATCTGAACGCGCTGATCGCCAAGGGCGACGCCCTCGCGGGCCTCGGTGACGATCGGGCGGCGGGCAGTTTTTACAGCTCGGCCCTGCGCGCGGCGGGGGACGGCAAGGGCCTGGCTCCGGCGATGATCGCCGAACTGCGCCGGGTCCAGGCCGCCACCCGGGCGCAGGCCGAGCGATTCGAGGCCCATCTGGCGTCCAGCCTGGCCGAGGCCGGGTTCGACGCCGCGACGTCCAGCGACCGGTTCGCCCTGTCACTGGACCTGATGGCCGGACGCAAGCGGCTGTATCAGCAGGAGCCGCGTTTCTACCTGTTTCCCGGTCTGCCGCAGATTCAGTTCCAGCCCCGCGAGACCCTGCCCTGGCTGGCGGCGGTCGAGGCGGCGACGGACGACATCCGCGCCGAACTGGATGTCCTGCTGGCCGAGCCGGACCTGTTCCGCCCCTATGTCGAGCCCCGCGCCGACCGGCCCAACACCGATACGTCCGGTCTGATCTCCAACGCCGACTGGAGCGCCCTGTTTCTGTGGAAGGATGGGCAGGAACAGGCCGACATCGCCCGCCGCTGTCCGCGCACGATGGCGGCGCTGGCCGAGGTTCCGCTGTGCCGGACGCCGGGCCGGACGCCGTCGATCCTGTTCTCGAAACTCAAGGCCGGCGCGCGCATCCCGCCGCACCACGGGCTGATCAACACGCGGCTGATCTGCCACCTGCCGCTGATCGCGCCGCCGGGCAGCAAATTCCGCGTCGGCAACGACGTGCGCGAGTGGCGCGAGGGTCAGGCCTGGGCCTTTGACGACACCATCGAGCACGAGGCGGCCAACGACAGTGGCCGGGACCGCACCATCCTGATCTTCGACGTCTGGAAGCCGGAGTTGAGCGAGGAGGAGCGGGCGCTGGTCTCGGCCCTGTTCCAGGCGGTCGACGGCTATGGCGCGGGCGGCCAGGCCTGGGGGATCTAGCTCTTTTTCACGCGCGCCGGATTGCCCATGGCGGTGGCCCCGTGAGGCACGTCGCGGGTGACCACCGACCCGGCGCCGATCACCGCGTCGTCGCCGATGGTGACGCCGGGCAGGATGATGGCCCCGCCGCCGATCCAGACGTTCCGGCCGATGGTGACCGGTTGCCCGAACTCGACGCCCTCGGCCCGCTGCGCCGGATCGCGCGGATGGTCGGCGGTCAGGATCATCACGCCGGGACCCAGCTGGGTCTGGTCGCCGATCTCGACCTCGCAGACGTCCAGGATGATGCAGTTGAAATTCAGAAAGACGTCGCGGCCCAGACGGATGTTGTAGCCGTAGTCGCAGTGGAACGGCGGGCGGATGATCGCCCCCTCGCCGACCTCGCCCATCTTCTGGCGCAGCAGGTCGCGGCGGTCGGAGGGGCTGGCCCCCATGGCGGCGTTGTAGCGCGCCATCCACTGTTTGGCGGCGGTCTGATCGGCCTGAAGCTCGGGATCGCCCGGATCATAGGGCAGGCCCGAGATCATCTTCTGGCGTTCGCTCATGAACATCGGTCGGCCCCCGGACAGCGCCCGGGCAGATCGACCCACGCGCGGCGTCAGGTCAAGCCCGCAAACTGATCAGGCGGCGGCGTAGATGCCGCGGAACAGGGTCGCGCCGTCAGCCGAACCCAGTTCCTCTTCGAAGGCCCGGTCCGGGTGGGGCATCAGGCCCAGGACGTTGCCGCGCGCGTTCTGCAGGCCCGCGATGTCGGCGACCGAACCGTTGGGATTGTCCACATAGCGGAACACCACCTGACCCTCGCCCTCGATCCGGGCCAGGGTCTCGGCGTCGGCGAAATAGTTTCCGTCGCCGTTCCCCTGCGTCATGACCACCTCGCGCTGGCCCCGATAGCCGGCGGTGAAGCGGGTCTGGCCGTTCGCGACGGTCAGGGCGATGGGCTTGCAGACGTATTTCAGCCCGGCGTTCCTCAGCAGTGCGCCCGGCAGCATCCCGGCCTCGCACAGGATCTGGAAGCCGTTGCAGATGCCCACCACGGCCACGCCGTCATCGGCGGCCTTCCTGACCGCCTGCATGACCGGCGACTGCACCGCCATGGCCCCGCAGCGCAGATAGTCGCCGTAGGAGAAGCCGCCCGGAAGGACGATCAGGTCCAGGCCCGACGGCAGTTCCGTCTCCTGGTGCCAGACCATGTCCACCCGCTCGCCGGTGGAGCGTTCGACGGCGACCTTGCAGTCGCGGTCGCAGTTGGAACCGGGGAAGACGATGACGGCTGCGCTCATGGCGGCGCCCTGTAGCAGGGTTCGTCCGTCCTGTCAGGGTCTGGCGGCCTCGGGCGTCTCGCGCCGAACCTCGGCGAGGAATTCCAGCATTCTGGCGACGCGCGGTCCGGCGATGTCGCGGGCGGCGGCGGTCCTGAGACGCGGCGGGATGGCGACGGCGAATCGCTCGATCCGCCCCAGCGCCTGATCGTAGTCGGGCCGGTCGCCGGTCGCGGCCAGCAAGCGCGCCGCGCCCAGGGCGCCGAGGAAATCCAGCGCGTCGGCGTCGTGCAGGACGATCGCCTCCGGCCCCTCCGGCTCCTTGTCGTACATATGGCCGAGGATGGCGGCGCGGACGGCCGGGAATTTCTCCATCGGAAAGCCGGCCCCGGCCAGGAAGGGCTCGGCCAGTTCGACCGAACGCACCGCGTGGTCCACGCCCGCGACCGCGAACGGTTCGATCCCGCCCCAGTCATGCAGGAAGGCGGCGGCGAACAGCACGTCGGCGTCGACCGCCAGCCCCTCCGCCTCGGCGAGAGCCGTTCCCAACACATAGTTGCGCTCGGAGTGACGCACACCCCAGCTCGGGTGCTGAAAGCGGGTGTTGGCCTGTGCGTAGACCGCGCGCTTCCATTCGCTGTCGAGCGGAATGCCGGCGGGCGTCGCCATGGCCGCCGCCGGAGCCTCCTGCGCCGCCGATTCGACCGGCGCGGTCAGCAGGAGCAACACCGCGAAGGCCGGCGAGAGGGCGGTCAGAAGACGTTCGACGATCATCGTCTTCTCTGGTCGCTCATCGGAATCCTGAAGGAGGTAGGGTCAATGCGCGGGTTCGACCAGTCCAAGTCGGACCTCGATGCGGTCCACTCGATCTTCCAGCTTGCTGAGGCGGTTGTAGATATTGCCGGTGTCCTGCTGGATGGCGCTCAGATGTGTGCGGACCGCCTGAAGCTCGCCCTTCACCTCATCGACCTTGCCGTCAACGCGACCGAGGCGATCCTGAATCGGCTTCAGCACTTCAAACATCAACTCATTGGTCACTTCGGACATGGGCGCAGCTTAACAGGTCTGGCGGTCTTCCCCAAACGATCAGCTGTGAGCCGCAACATCCAGCGTGAATACGGCGAGAGCTCTGAACCTATCCCTTGTTCTCATACACGCCCGTGATCGAAGCCTTGGCCAGCGTATGGAAATGCAAGTTGAAGCCGAACACGGCGCCCGAGTTTTCGGGGGTCACGTCCAGCCGATCCAAGTCCACGGCGAAGACGGTGAAGATGTAGCGGTGCGGCCCGTGGCCCTGCGGCGGGGCGGCGCCGCCGAAGCCGGGCTGGCCGAAATCGGTCCGGCCCTCGACCGCGCCGGACGGCACGGCGGCGCCCTCGGCCAGTTCGCTGACATCGGCGGGAATGTTGGCCACGGTCCAGTGCCAGAAGCCTGAACCGGTCGGCGCGTCGGGATCGTAGCAGGTGACGGCGAAACTCTTCGTGCCCTCGGGCGCGCCGGACCAGCTCAGCTGCGGCGACCGGTCGCCCTTGGCGTAGACCTGGGCGTCCGGCAAGGCGCCGCCGTCGGCGAAGCCGGTGGAGGTGACGGTGAAGGTCATGAGGCGCTCCTCGCTGCGGTCGGGACAGACCCTAACGCATGACGGCGATCCGCGTCGCTAGGGGCCTTTACTCAATACCGCTCATCCCCGCGAACGCGGGGACCCAGTTCTTTGGGCGCTCCGGCGTTGCCACGGGGCGTCAAAGGCGATCCGACGCAGTGTGCCTCACGAAAGCACTGGGTCCCCGCGTTCGCGGGGATGAGCGGAAAGAAGGTAAGCCCTTGATTGCGTTGAGCCGCAATTGAGTCCGGACCCTAGTGCGCCGCCTCTTTCGCCGCCGGCGTGAAGGCCGAATCGTCCGTCAGGCCGCCGGCCAGGGCCGCCGCGAAGATCAGCACGCCGACCACCACGAAGGCGACGACCGAGAACCGGATCAGCCGTTTCACGCGACCTCGATGCGGTAGCTTTCGATCACCGTGTTGGCCAGCAGGCGCTCGCACATCGTCTTGGCCTCGGCGGCCGGGTCGGCCGCGCCGTCCAGGTCGAACTCGATCAGCTTGCCGACGCGGGCGTCCGAGACCCCGGCCCAGCCCAGTCCGTGCAGGGCGCCTTCGACGGCCTTGCCCTGGACGTCCAGCACGCCCGGCTTGAGGAAGACGTGAACCTTGACCTTGGCCATACTAGTGCAATCCCCCCTGAATCACGGTCGGCATGTCCTTCATGATGCCGAGGCGTTTGGCCACCTCGGTGTAGCTTTCGATGACATTGCCCAGGTCGCGGCGGAACCGGTCCTTGTCCAGCTTCTCGCCCGTGTTGGTGTCCCACAGGCGGCAGGAGTCGGGGCTGATCTCGTCGGCCAGAAGCACGCGGCTGAAATCGTTCTCCCACACCCGGCCGAACTCGATCTTGAAGTCCACCAGGGTGATGCCGACGGCGCCGAACATGCCCGACAGATAGTCGTTCACCCGCACCGTCATGGCCAGCATGTCGTCCAGTTCCTGGGTCGTGGCCCAGTTGAAGGCGGTGATATGCTCCTCGGTGACCATCGGGTCGTTGAGCTCATCCTTCTTCAGATAGAATTCGATGATCGAGCGGGGCAGGGGGGTGCCCTCGTCGATGCCCAGCCGCTGGCTCATCGAGCCGGCGACGATGTTGCGGCACACGACCTCCAGCGGAATGATCTCGACCTCGCGGATCAACTGCTCGCGCAGGTTCAGCCGCTTGATGAAGTGGTTGGTCACGCCGATGCCGTTCAGGCGCGACATCACGAACTCGCTGATGCGGTTGTTGATGACGCCCTTGCCTTCCAGCTGGGCCTTCTTCTCGCCGTTGAAGGCGGTGGCGTCGTCCTTGAAATACTGGATCAGGGTGCCGGGCTCGGGACCCTCGTAGAGGATCTTGGCCTTGCCCTCGTAAATCTTCTTGCGCTTGACGTTCATCGATGGGGTCCGGGCGGGGCTCGCCGGAAACGACAATCGCGCGGCCAGACGAAATCTGGGCGGCGCGATCCGGAATCGGGCGGGCGGGAAAAGTCGCGGGAACCCTTAGCGGATGCGGCGCCGCGACACAAACCGCAGTCCGGCGGGTTCCGGTTGCGTTCGGCCGTGGGGTGGATATAGACCACCTCGACTGCGGCCGTGTTTCCGGCCGCGCACGGAGCCTTGCAACGCCCATGACCACCTTCGACGATCGGGAAAAGGGCTTCGAGACCAAATACGCCCTCGATCAGGAGCAGGAGTTCAAGGCGATCGCCCGGCGCAACAGGCTGCTGGGTCTGTGGGCCGCCGAGAAGATGGGCCTGGGCCCCGACAGCGCCGAGGAATACGGCCGGGCCATCGTCAAGGCCGACTTCGAGCAGCCGGGCGAGGAAGACGTCTATCGCAAGATCGCCCAGGACCTGGAAGGCGCCGGCCTGACCGTCTCCGAGGGCGAGATACGCCGCAAGATGGACGAACTGTCCTCGGTCGCGCGCGAGCAGATCCGCAACGACGGATAGTCCTCCAGGCCGCCGATGAATTCAGAAAGGGCCGCCCCGTCGGGGCGGCCCTTTCGTTTGCCGGGACGGGGGGAGCCCGGCCTCCGTCCGCGCGTGAGGGCGCGCGGCGCGGGATCAGTTGGGCATCAGCACCGTGTCGATGACATGGACCATGCCGTTCGACTGGCCGATGTCGGCCTGGGTGATGGTCGAGGTTCCACCCTTGGAGTCGGTGATGACCCAGGTGTTGTTCGGGCCGCCCGAGACACGCAGCGTGTCACCCTCGACCGTGGTCAGGGTCGCGGTCCCGCCGTTGGCCTGGGCTTGGGACGCGATGTCGGCGGCGGTCAGACGGCCGGGCACCACGTGATAGGTCAGAATCTTGGTCAGGTCGGCCTTGCCGGCCGGGGCCATCAGGGCCGTGCGCGTGGCGGCCGGGACCTTTTCGAAGGCGGCGTTGTCCGGCGCGAACACCGTGAACGGCCCCGTGCCCGACAGGGTTTCGCCCAGGCCGGCGGCGGTGACGGCGCTGACCAGAGTGGTCAGGTTCGAGGCCTTGGCGGCGTTGGTGACGATCGTGTCGCTCGGGCTCATCGAGGCTCCGCCGACCATCGGGTCAGCGGCGGCGGGGGCCATGGCCGAGGCGGCGGCGGCGTCGGCCGGGGCGGCCTTGTCGGCGGCGGGATTGCAGGCGGCGAGCGCGAGCGCCGCGGTCGAGGCGGCGGCGAGGGCGGCGTAGCGGGTGAACTTCATGACGCAGTCTCCTGAACAACCCGCTCTGTCGGCGGGGTCGGGGACAGGTACTGATCTGCGGCTCAACGGATGCGTCGGCGATCACCTTTTCCGGCGCGGCACGTGACCGCACCCGGATCAGTCGTCGGCGAGGGCTGCCGAAAGCAGGGCCCAGGCGGCCATCTTCTCAGCCAACGGCCGGGTATAGGCGGGGCTCGACGAGGGCAGGTCGATCAGAGCGAGGTGGGGTCGGGGCGTCAGGCCGCGCCGCCCGAGCCGCGCCGCCGTCCCGCCGTTGAAGGCGACCGCCCTGAGCGCGGGCAGGCTGTCGATCAGCCGGTTCAGGTCCGCGGCCTCGGGGTTCCGTATCGCGGCATCCAGACTGCCGCGCCGCTCGGCGCTGGCGATCACATCCCAAAGGCCGACGCCCGCCGCCTTCAGCGCCTCCAGCCGTTCGGGATAGGGCAGGGCGACGAGGTCGGTCCCGATCACGCCGCCGACCAGCCGCCAGAAGGCGTTCTGAGGGTGGGCGTAATACTGCGCCGCCTTCAGCGAGGCGTCGCCGGGCAGGCTGCCCAGGATGAGCAGGCGGGTGTCAGCGTCCACGACGGGCGGAAAATGTCTCTTCTCCGAGCCGGAAAGCAGCTGATCCTCAAAGTTCATCCAGCGTCACACGAACCGGTGTTTCATCGGCGCGCGATCGGATCGTGTCGATCAGCGTTTTGTCCCCGAACACGCGCGCGAACACCGTGTCCACGTGCTTGGTGTGGTAGCCGAGATCGAACAAGGCTTCCAATTGCGCCGCCGGCAGGGTCACCCGCGCGTCGGCCTTGAGGAAGTCGAGGAACCGGCCCTCGCCGCGCCAGACCTTCATGGCGTTCTCCTGAACCGCCGCATAGGCGTCCTCGCGTGAAACGCCCGCCTGGGTCAGGGCCAGCATGACGCGCTGGGAATGCACCAGCCCGCCCAGCAGGTTCAGGTTCTTCTCCATATTGGCCGGATAGACGTTCAGGCGCTCGACCACGCCCGCCAGCCGATGCAGGGCGAAGTCCAGGTGGATGGTCGCGTCCGGCCCGATGCCGCGCTCGACCGACGAATGGCTGATGTCCCGCTCGTGCCAGAGGGCGACGTTCTCCATGGCCGGGACCACGGCTGAGCGCACCAGACGGGCCAGGCCGGTGAGGTTCTCGGTCAGGATCGGGTTGCGCTTGTGCGGCATGGCCGACGAGCCCTTCTGGCCCTTGTCGAAGAACTCTTCGGCTTCGAGAACCTCCGTGCGCTGCAGGTGGCGAATCTCGGTCGCCAGACGCTCGATCGAGGAGGCGACGACGCCGAGGGCCGCGAAGAAGGCGGCATGGCGGTCGCGCGGGATCACCTGGGTCGAGACCGGCTCGACCTGCAGGCCCATCTTGTCGGCGACATAGGCCTCCACCGCCGGATCGACATTGGCGAAGGTGCCCACCGCGCCGGAGATGGCGCAGGTGGCGATCTCTTCCTTCGCGGTCAGAAGTCGCCGCTTCGCCCGCTGGAACTCGGCATGATAGCCGGCCAGCTTGAGCCCGAAGGTCACCGGCTCGGCATGGATGCCGTGGCTGCGGCCGACGCAGGGCGTGAGTTTGTGCTCCTTCGCCCGGGTTTCCAGCGCCGCCAGCACCCGGTCGACGCCTTCGATCAGCAGGTCCGAGGCGCGCGCCAGCTGCACCGCGAAACAGGTGTCCAGCACGTCCGAGGAGGTCATGCCCTGATGCAGGAAGCGCGCCTCCTCGCCGACGATCTCGGACACATGGGTCAGGAAGGCGATGACGTCGTGTTTGGTGGTGCGTTCGATCTCGTCGATGCGGTCGGCGTCGAACACCGCGTCCTTGCCCTTGGCCCAGATCGCCTCGGCGGCGTCCGCCGGGATCACCCCGAGTTCGGCCATCTTCGTCGCGGCATGGGCCTCGATCTCGAACCAGATTCGGTATTTGGTCTCTTGCGACCAGATGTCGACGGCGGCGGGGCGGGAATATCGGCTGATCATGGGCGCGGGGTGTCGGTCCCGGGACCGGTTGAGTCAAGCGCCGCTTGTACCGGGCCGCCGCGAACTGGTTTGGCGCGACTCCCCCGCCGCATTATGCGTGGGCTTCACCGTTGTGGAGCGCGACCATGGAACTGATCATCGGCCCCCGCCTGTATTCGACCTGGTCGCTGCGGCCGTGGCTGGTGCTGAGGCGGTGCCAAGCCGAGTTCACCGTGCACGAGATCGACATCTATTCCGAGGCCGGTCAGGCCGAATTGGCGGTCATCTCACCCTCCCGCCTCGTGCCCCTGCT
This sequence comes from Brevundimonas vancanneytii, assembly GCA_943373195.1. GTDB lineage: Bacteria > Pseudomonadota > Alphaproteobacteria > Caulobacterales > Caulobacteraceae > Brevundimonas > Brevundimonas vancanneytii_B. The sequence continues at coordinate 1,498 of CALSBO010000044.1, read as the reverse complement.
GAAGGTCGAGGGCGAGACGATCTGGGATTCCATGGCCATCTCGGTCTGGTGCGCCGAAAACTTCCCGCACGTCCGGCTGTGGCCGGCCGACCCTCACGCGCGCTGGCTGGCCCGTTCGGCGACCTGCGAGATGCACGGCGGCTTCATGGCGCTGCGGACCGAATGCGGCATGGGGCCGGATCACACCATGGTCGGCCCCGACCGCTCGCCGCCGCCGACGGGCGAGGCGGTGGAGCGCGATATTCGCCGGATCGTCAGCCTGTGGACGCGGATGCGCGGCCGTTTCGGGGCCGGCGGGCCGTATCTGTTCGGCGACTGGTCCGTGCCCGACGCCTTCTTCACACCGGTGGCGACACGGTTTCGGCATTTCCAGATCGACCTGTCGGCTCACGGCGACGACGGAACCGCGGCGGCTTACCGTGACGCCCTGCTGGCCCAGCCCGACTTCCAGGAATGGTCGGCCGAGGCGCTCGCAAACCGTTAACCGACCGCCGGAACGGGGTCTTAAGACAACGGCGGTATGGGTGGGCCTTCACGAGCGCAGAAGCGTTCAGGGGTCCGCCGATGTCCATGCCCGCCGAACAGCCCGGAGCACGCCGTCCCAGCCTGATGGTCTATGGCCTGATGATCGTGATCGCCTGCTGCCTGCCCGCCCTGCTGCTGGTCAGCATCACCTGATCAGTTGGCGCTGACCGTCGACGCCGAGGCGACCTCGACCGGTTGAACCGGCGCGGGCGGCGGCGGGACGAAGTCCAACGCCAGCGGAATCCGCGTCGCCCCCGAGGCGACGGCGTCCAGCGTATGCAACGGCCGGCCGTTCATCCGCTGGTAGATCCAGTAGGCCGCCACGACCTTTCCGACATACTCGCGGGCCTGGGGCACGTCGATCGTCTCGATCAGCAGCAGCGGATCGGCGTCCGGACCCAATCTGCGAAGCGCCTGGACGGTCGGGCCGGGACCGGCGTTGTAGGAGGCCGCGGCGCGCAACAGGTCGCCGTCGATCGCCGGCATGGCCAGCACGCGGCCGACATAGGCCTGGCCCAGGCGGGCGTTCACATTGGGCTGGAACAGCCGTTGCGGCTCACGAACGAAGCCGCGGTCGCCGGACAGTTCCGCCGCCGTGGTCGGCATCACCTGCATCAGCCCATAGGCGCCGGCGGAGGAACGGGCCCGGGCGTTGAAGTCGCTTTCCTTGCGCGCGATGGCATAGACCAGCGACCGCTCGATCGTGAAGCCGCCGTCCGGCTCGATCGCCGGCTGGGGGAAACGGTTGGCGTCGATTCGGCGCACGTCGTCGCCCGAGCCCGTGACGCGCGGACCGAGCGCCCGGCCCAGGGCAGCCCAGAGCCGGCGGCCCTGATCGGTCACGGCGGCCCGCAGACCGGTGCGCAGTTCGTCGCGGGCGTCGGCCCGGCGGCCGATCTCGAAATAGGCCACCGTGCGCCGGGCGCGCGGCTCGGAACGGATGACTTCTTCTAGTTCGGCGGCGGCGGCGCCG
>CALSBO010000043.1:0-25948 GCA_943373195.1 Brevundimonas vancanneytii | reverse complement strand
GGAAGCGTTCGGCCACGGCCAGATAGTCCTGCGGCCCCAAGGGCGCTTCGCACAACTGGTCGAAGGTCGCCCGCGCCAGCCCGCCGTCGGTGCGTTCGATGACCACCTCGCGGCCCAGCACCTTCAGATGCGCCGGACATTCCTCCTGATCGCCCTTCAGATCGGACCAAAGGGCCTCGAACCCGGCGCGCGCCGCCTCATCGGGCGGGGCGAACCAGACCCGGTCGCCCATCAGCCGGTCCAGCCGCCAGTCGCGCGCGCCCGAGACGCTGACCACCACGCATTTCGTCTCCAGCATGGCGATGAAGGGCAGGAAGAGCTGGCGGTTGATGCCGTCCGTATAGAGCTGGTCCGGCGCCCGGTTGGAGGTCACCGCCAGCACTGCGCCCGCCTCGAACAGGGCCTCGAACAGCCGGCCCAGGATCATGGCGTCGGCGATGTCGGTGACCTGCAGTTCGTCGAAACACAGCAGCCGCGCCTCGCCCGCGATCAGTTCGGCGACCGGTCTGATCGGGTCGTCGCCTTTCGACTGGCCGAACACGGCCTTGCGCGCCTTCGCATCGCCCTTGCGCCACTGGCCGATCAGGTCGTGGACCCGGGCCATGAAGGCGTGGAAATGGGCCCGGGTCTTCCGCGGCTCGGGCGCGCAGGCGAAGAACAGGTCCATCAGGATGGATTTGCCGCGCCCCGGCGGCCCCCACAGATAGACCCCGCGCACCTCGCGCGCGCCGCCGAACAGGCCCCTCATCGGCGCCTTGCGGGCAAGGTCTTTCTCCAGCCGGGCCAGGGCCTCGACCACCACGATCTGGGACGGATCGGGCGTCAGCCGACCGTCGGCCAAACGACGGTCATAAGCGGTGCGTATGCGGGACGGCATCGTTCTCGGGCTTAGCGGCGCCCGCGACCGCTGAAAAGCGATTGCTTCGCGCCCGCGAAGGCCCACATAGGCAGCCAACAGACAGAAATCCCGCCCTCAAGCAGCGAGCGACCGCGTCGCGAGCGTCAGGGCGTCCGAAGGACACACCAGAATGGGCTATAAAGTCGCCGTCGTGGGCGCCACCGGCAATGTCGGTCGTGAAATGCTGAACATCCTCGAGGAGTTGAGCTTCCCCGTCGATGAAATGCACGCCGTCGCCTCGCGCAAGTCCAAGGGCGTCGAGGTGTCCTGGGGCGACAAGACGATCAAATGCCAGGACATCGAGACCTTCGATTTCTCGAGCGTCGATCTGGTGCTGATGAGCGCCGGCGGCGAGGCCTCGCGCCTGTGGTCCGAAAGGATCGGCAAGGCCGGTCCCATCGTCATCGACAATTCCTCGGCGTTCCGCATGGACCCGGACGTGCCGCTGGTCGTGCCCGAGGTGAACCCGGACGCCATCAAGCTGGCGACGAAGAAGAACATCATCGCCAACCCCAACTGCTCGACCCTGCAGCTGGTGGTGGCGCTCAAGCCCCTGCATGACGCCGCCAGGATCAAGCGCGTGGTGGTCTCGACCTATCAATCGGTCTCGGGCGCCGGCAAGGCGGGCATGGACGAGCTGTGGAACCAGACCAAGGCCATCTACGGCCTGGGCGACGCCACGCCGAAGAAATTCCCCAAACAGATCGCGTTCAACGTCATCCCCTACATCGGGTCGTTCCGCGACGACGGCTACACCGACGAGGAAGCCAAGATGTGGGACGAGACCCACAAGATCCTCGACGCCGACATCAAGCTGACCGTCACCTGTGTGCGCGTGCCGGTCTTCGTCGGCCATTCCGAGGCCGTGACCGTGGAGTTCGACCGCCCGATCAGCCCCGACGAGGCCCGCGCCATCCTGCGCGAGGCCCCCGGCGTCCAGGTGATCGATAAGCAGGAGCACGACGGCTACATCACCCCCGTGGACGCCGCCGGCGAACACGCGGTCTATGTCTCGCGCATCCGCAAGGACCACACGGTCGAGAACGGCCTGTCGCTGTGGGTCGTCTCCGACAACCTGCGCAAGGGCGCGGCCCTGAACGCCGTCCAGATCGCCCAGCTGCTCGACGAAACAGGCGTGATCAAACCGTCCTCGGGGTATCGAAGCATCACCGTCTAATTTCTTCGTCATCCTCGGACCTGTCCCGGGGACCCATCCATCCGCCGCACGAGCCGATGTCGGTTCGAGCCTGTCGCCGCCCATGCGCCTCCCCGCCATGGGTCCTCGGGACAAGCCCGAGTATGACGGCGTGAAAGGACGCAGGGGATGACGCAAGCCCCGTCCGCCACTTCCCGCACCGCCCTGCTCTCGGCCTTCGGCTGCTATGTCAGCTGGGGCTTCATGCCCCTGCTGTTCATGGCCCAGGGCGACCTCCGTTTCGACTCGCTCGAAATCCTCGCCCACCGCGCCCTCTGGTCCGTCGCCGTCGCCGGCCTGCTGGTGGTGCTGGCGCGCCAGGGCGATCAGGTCCGCGCCGTCTTCGCGGCCCCCAAAACCCTCGGCTGGCTGGCGCTCTCGACCTTTCTGATCGCGCTCAACTGGGGCCTCTACGTCTGGGCCACGACGCATGAGGCCACGCTGGAGGCCAGCCTCGGCTACTACATCAATCCGCTGCTCAACATGGTCGTGGGGCTGTGGCTGTTCCGCGAGAAGATCGACAAATGGGGCTGGGTCGCCATCGGCATGGCCGCGATCGGCGTGGCCTTCCAGACCGCCGCCCTGGGCCGCCCGCCGTGGATTTCCATCGTCATCGCCATCAGCTTCGCCAGCTATGGCGTGATCCGCAAACGCGTGCCCATCGACGCCCAGGCCGGCCTGCTGGTCGAATGCCTGCTGCTGGTCCCGTTCGGCCTGGCCTGGGTGCTGTGGCTGCAGGCGACCGGCGCGGGCGTGGCCTTCGACAGCCCGGTCAACACCGCCTGGGCCGTCTTCAACGGCCCGGCCACCGTCCTGCCGCTGGCCCTGTTCGCCTGGTCGGCGCGGCGCCTGCCGCTGTCGACCCTCGGCTTCATCCAGTTCCTCGCCCCGACGCTGCAGTTCGCCGTCGGCGTCTGGGCCGGCGAGGCCCTGACGCCCCTGCGCGTGATCAGTTTCGCCTTCATCTGGGGCGGCGCGGGGGTGTTCGCGGCGGCGGCCCTGTTCCGCCGCCGGGCGGCGCGGCTGGCGCTGAAGGAAGCGGCGGAGCCGGTCTAGGGTATCCGCTCCCGCTCCGGGCAACTTGTCATCAAGTCAGTTGTGGCGCCGCTCTGACTTGATGAAAAAGGGGGCCGGGCCTGAGACAGTGTATTCCCGCCCCGTACAATCCCGCCCCTCGCGACCCCCGAAGGCGCCGTTTCGACCCCCGGTCCGGCCCCGACCCGGCCCCGCAGACCGCCTCTTCCCCATCCCTCCGCCCCACCGGGGTATAATGCGGCTCGAGGCGGGCGCAGGCCCGCCCCGCCTCGTCATCCCGGCGAAAGCCGGGACCGGTCTTTGACATCGCTATCCTCGAACCCCGCCCGACCGCCGCAGGTCCGGGCGGATTGCTCGCATACTGACGCTGCCCCGACACGCGCCCGAAACCGCCTGAACTTTTTCTCCGCTTCACAGTGTATTCCCGCCCCCCGCACCCGCCGTGCTAAGGCCCCCGCCATGACCCCCCAGACCATCGATGTCCTGATCGTCGGCGCCGGCGCGGCCGGGATGATGTGCGCCATCGAGGCCGGGCGGCGCGGGCGCGGCGTCCGCATCCTCGACCACGCCCGGGCGCCGGGCGAGAAGATCCGCATCTCGGGCGGCGGGCGCTGCAACTTCACCAACCTGGGGACCGGGCCGGGCAATTTCCTCGGCGAGAACCCGCGCTTCGCCACCTCGGCCCTGAAGCGGTTTACGCAGCACGACTTCGTCAAACGCGTCGACCGGGCGGGCATCGCCTGGCACGAAAAGACCCTGGGCCAGCTGTTCTGCGACGACAGCGCCAGACAGATCATCCGCATGCTGACCGACGACATGCGGGCGGCGGGCGTGGTGCTGTCGCTGGGCGTCTCGGTCGAGCGGATCGAGCGTGTCGGCGACGGCTATGAGGCCGCCCTGTCGGACGGCTCGGTGGTGCGGGCGACCTCGCTGGTGCTGGCCACCGGCGGCAAGTCGATCCCGAAGATGGGGGCGACGGGCTGGGCCTATGACGCCGCGCGCCAGTTCGGTCTGCGAGTCACCGACACCCGCCCGGCGCTGGTCCCCCTGACCTTCGAGGCCGGGCTGCTGGAACAACTGAAACCCCTCGCCGGCATCGCCGTCGACGCGGTGGTGAAGGGCGGGGGGACCTCCTTCGCCGAGGCCATGCTCTTTACGCATCGCGGCCTCAGCGGCCCCGCCATCCTGCAGATCAGCTCATACTGGCGCGAGGGCGAGGCCATCACGGTCGCCATGGCCCCCGGCGAGGCCGCCTTCGACCGCCTCAAGGCCGCCAAGGCGGAGAACGGCAAACAGATGGTGCACACAGCGCTGGGCCACATCATCCCCCGCCGCCTCGCCGAAAGCATCTGTGACCGCGAGGCCGCCCGGGGCAAGCTGGCCGAGGTCGGCGACAAGACCCTGCGCCGCCTCGACGCCGCCGTGAACGCCTGGACCGTCAAGCCCGTCGGCTCCGAAGGCTACCGCACCGCCGAGGTCACCCTGGGCGGGGTGGCTGTCGACCAGCTGGACCAGCAGTCCATGGCGGCCAAGTCCGTCCCCGGCCTCTACGTCATCGGCGAGGCCGTCGATGTGACCGGCTGGCTCGGCGGCTACAATTTCCAGTGGGCCTGGTCTTCGGGCTGGGCGGCGGGGCAGGCCTGTTAGGGTGTCGGGTATGGGGTATGGGGTGTGGGGAGTTCCTCCCTCTGCCGCCACGCTCTAGAACCCCATCCCATCCCCCACACCCCAACCCCCACACCCCATGCCCTTCACCGCCACCGTCCTGACCATGTTTCCGGAAGCGTTTCCCGGCCCGCTCGGCGTGTCGCTGATCGGCACGGCGTGGCGTGAGCGCGGGCTCTGGAGCCTTGATACGGTTGACATTCGGGGCTTTTCCACGGATACGCGCGGCTTCCTGGACGACACCCCCGCGGGTGGCGGCCCGGGAGCCGTGCTGAAAGCGGACGTGGTGGCGAGGGCGCTGGACAGCGTTTCCGGGCCAGGGCGGCCGCTTCTGTACATGAGCGCCCGGGGTCGGCCCCTGACCCAGGCGCGCGTCAGGGAATGGGCTCGGGCGGACGGCATCACCGTCCTGTGCGGCCGGTTCGAGGGGGTGGATCAGCGTGTGCTCGACGCGCGCGGGTTCGAGGAGGTCTCCGTCGGGGACGCGGTGCTCGCCGGCGGCGAGGCGGCGGCGATGGTGGTGATCGAGGCGTGCGTTCGATTGATCCCCGGAGTGCTGGGCCAGGCAGACAGCCTGAGTTCGGAGAGCTTCGAGGACGGACTTCTGGAGCATCCGCAGTACACGCGACCGCGGACGTTCGAGGGGCTGGAGATACCCGAGGTGCTTCTGTCGGGCGACCATAAAAAGGTCGCCGCATGGCGCGAAGAGCAGCGGCGAGAGACGACCCGGGAGCGGCGGCCAGACCTCTGGACGGCGCATCTGGACAAGACCAATGCGGGACCTGAGCCCGCCAAATCACAGCTAAAGGGCGCAAAAGCCCGAGGAGAATAGAATGAACATCCTTCAGACGATCGAAGCCGAAGAAAAAGCCCGCCTGGTCGCCCAGCGCGCGATCCCCGACTTCCAGCCCGGCGACACGCTGCGGGTCATGGTCAAGATCAAGGAAGGCGAGCGCGAACGCATCCAAGCCTTCGAGGGCGTCTGCATCGCCCGCGCCGGCGGCGGGATCAACGAGAATTTCACCGTGCGCAAGATCAGCTTCGGCGAGGGCGTCGAGCGCGTCTTCCCGCTGATGTCGCCGAACATCGACGCCATCGAGGTCAAGCGCCGCGGCGTCGTGCGGCGCGCCAAGCTCTATTACCTGCGCGATCGCCGCGGCAAGTCGGCCCGGATCGCCGAGAAGCAGACCGTGCGTCCGGCCAAGGGCGTGGTCGTCCCGGAAACCGGCAAGGCCGAGAGCCCGGCCGACACCGAAGCGTAAGCCGCTTCACCCGGCTGAGATCACGAAGGCCCCGGCAGAACCGCCGGGGCCTTTTTCGTTCGAGCGGCGGATTCTCAGAGCTTCGTCCGCAACGACCACAGCTCCGGGAAGCATCGCCGCTGCAGGGTCTGGGTCAGATAGCCGACGCCTGCGGTGCCGCCGAGGCCGCGGCGGCGGCCGATGACGCGTTCGACGGTGACCACATGTTTGTGACGCCAGGTCAGCAGGGCGTCGTCCAGATCGACCAGCTTCTCGGCCAGCTGATACAGGGGCCACCAGCGGGCGGTGTCGCGGTAGACTTCCAACCATGCGGCCTCGACCCCATCGGACGGTTCGTACGGCCGGCTGACGTCGCGGGTCAGGACCTCGGCCGGGACAGGCAGACCGGCGGCGGCCATCTGGGCCAGGACGTCATCATAGAGGCTGGGGGCTTCGAGCGCGGCCTTCAGCGCGGCGTGAGCGACAGGCCGCGCTTCATGGAAACGGAGGAAGCGATCGTCTTTCAACCCGAGCATGTATTCGAGGCGGCGGAACTGATCGCTCTGGAAGCCGGATGACGACCCCAACTCCCCCCGGAAACTCAAGTAGTCGGCGGGTGTCATGGTGGCCAGGACGTCCCAGCTCATGGTCATCACCGCCTGGATGCGGCTGACGCGGGCGAGGCATTTGTAGGCGGGGACCAGATCGCCGCCGCGGATCAAGGCCTGAGCCAAGGTGATCTCATGCAGCATCAGTTTGAGCCACAGTTCCTTGGTCTGGTGGATGATGACGAACAGCATCTCGTCATGCTCGCTGGACAACGGGTGTTGGGCGATGAGCAGGTCATCGAGCGCCAGATAGCCAGCGTAGGTGATCTCGGGGAGCTTGGCGGCGTCGGTCATCGGCGACCTATCGCGCGGGAGCGGCGGAGACTCAAGGGCCGGCGCGCAGTCTGCCGCGGACGTCAGCTCAGCGCTGGACCCATTGGTTCTGGGCGTTGCGGTACCACTGGCCGGTGCTTATGCGCGGCAGCAGCTGCGTCTGGAACATCCGGGCCGCCGCGGCCTCGGTGGTCGCGCCGTCACCGGCGGCCTGGGCGCTGCGGGCGTAGGCCGCGCGGCGGGCGGCGTTGGTGTCCTGGACGGCCTGGGTCAGGGGGGCGTCGGTCGAGGCGACGCGGAAGCCGAGATAGCCGTCGGCCTGTTCGCCCACGGTTCCCTGGACCTTGGCGGCGTCGATCATCGCCTTCTGGGCGGAGGTCTGGGCGAAGGCCGCGCCCGCGGCCACGCCGAGGGCCGCGATGGCCGCCGTCACGACGAAGAGCTTGCGGAAAGACATCTGGGTCAACTTTCGCATCAGAACAGGTTGGGATTCTCGACGAGGAGGTCCTGAAGCTCCCGGTCGAGGCGCACGCGAACATCGGCGTCGAGTTTCGCATAGATCTGGATCGGGTCGACTTGCAGCCGGACCGTGGGCGTGCAGGCGCTCGTACCGAGGGCGGCGATGAGGCCGATCAGGGCGAGGCTTGTGCGCGTGCGGGTCATGAGCGGCGGTCTCCGGTCTTCAATCCACGGCGATCTAACGCGATCGACGGTGAATGGGTTCTGAACGGCGAAGGCAGCCAGATCATGGCAGGACCGGAGCCGGAGTCTCGGGCGGGGCCGCGGCGTCCGCGGACGGGCGGCCGTCGCGAGCGCGGTTGAGCTCGAGCAGGTCGCCGATCAGCTGGTTGAGATTGAGCGTGGTGTCCAGCGTCAGGTCGATGCCGGTCCCCGACGGCAGGGGCAGAGGCCGGTTGAGGAATTCGCGGCTGATGAACTCGGCGATGGGGATGCGCAGTTCCTGGCGCTCGGGCGGATCATGGCGGCCGCGGATGCGGAACAGGACGCCGATCCGGCCCTCGTCCAGGCTGTTGACCTCGGCGGAGAGGATGTCGAACGAGAGGTTCTCCATCGCCTGATAGGCCAGATCCTGAACGGTGTTGGGCGCCACCGCCTCGCCGCCGCCGCCGGCCTCGAGCCCGCTGAGGGCCTCGCGGGCGATCGACAGGCGGCCGGGCTGGATCGCCGCCAGCGAGCCGCCGGAAATGCGCACGCCGTTCACGCGGTCGGAGGTGAAGGGCAGCCGGCCCGAGACCACGGCGTCCAGATTGACCTTCTCGCCGAAGCCCGAGCCCGCGATCACCTGGCCCAGCTGGACATTCTCCAGCACGATGACGCCGGTGATGGGCTGGTTGGGGTCCAGGGGCACGGCGAAGGGTTCGACCCGGATGCGGCCGCCGGCGACGGACAGGTCGCCGCCCTCGACGGTGAAGGCCGCCTTGTCGAGGCCGAAGGTCAGTTCGATGTCGGTCAGGGGGGCGACCGATTCCAGCAGATCGGCGGTGAGCCGCTGGCCCGGCGCGGCGGTCAGGGGCGCCAGGTTGATGAAGTCGACGGCGCCGCGCAGCCCCTTCACCGGCCCGGCGGGGCTGGTGAAGTCCAGACTGTCGATGGTCAGGCGGCCTGAACTGGCTCCCTCGGTCTCGGCCCGCCAGTCGATCCGGCCCTGGAAGCCGACCGAACCGGCTGCCGGGGAGCCGATGACGTCGGCCATGGGGCTGAGGTCGGCGGGCTGCAGGCCGCCTTCTGCTAAGACGATGGAAGGAGCGTCGATGGTCAGGCCGCCGGCCCCGGCGGAGCCGTCGTGGGCCAGGGTCAGGCGGCCGAGGGCGGCGCTTCCGCGCGACAGGTCGAAGGCGCCGGTCCAGTCTTCGCCCGCCAGCCGGGCGGAGCCGGTCGCGGTCAGGGGGTGGAAGCGCAAGGGGGTGGTGGCGTCCAAGACGGTGGCGCGGGCGACGCGGGCCTCCAGGCCCAGACCGGCGGGACCGCCGGTGGCGGTGAAGCCGCCGCCGGTCTCGCGAAAGTTCAGCGCCAGGAAGGGGGCGGAGGCGTTGAGCCCGGCGATCTCCCCGTCGGCCCGCCAGCGGCCGTCGGCGACGCCGACCAGCGGCCGGGCGACCGGGCAGAGGTTTCCGGCGACGTCGGTGACATCGCTCTCGTCCAGTTCCAGCCGCTCGACGGTCAGGGGACTGCAGCGGGCGGCGACATAGGTCAGGCGACCGCCGGACGAGGCCAGTTCGCCCCGGGTCTGGAGCGTGATCCCACGGGCGAGGCCGAAGTCGAGGGCGGCGCGGCCGTCCAGCGTGGCGGTGAAGCCGGACGGGGTCAGCCTCCAGGCCGGGATGGCGAAGGCGGCCTCGGGCAGGCCTTGCCCCCGCGCCGCTGTCAGCGACAGGGCCCCGCCGCCCGCCTGGCCGCGCCCGGCGGCGAAGAGCGGCGTGGCGGCGGGTCGAATCGTCAGCACCCCGCCGTTGGCCGGACGCAGGGTCGCGGGGCCGGTCAGGGTCAGCCGCGTCCCCGAATGGCCGGTGACGAGCGCATACCCCGGGACGTCGACGGCGAAGGCGGACAGGGCGCGCTTCATTTCGGCCAGTTCGGGCAGGTCGTCCCCGCCCGCCGCTCCGAACAGGGGCCAGGAGCCGCGCGCGGCCCGCAGCGATCCTGTCGCGGCGAGGCGCAGGCCGCCGTCGGAAACCAGGTCCAGGTCGGTCGAGCCGCGCGCGCCGGTCAGGCTCAGCTCGCCCCAGGACAGGCGATCGGCCGACAGGGCCAGCGCCCCCTGCGCCTCCACCGCCGCGCCGCGCCCGCCGACCGTCAACCGGTTCGAGGTCAGGGCCAACCCGGCGCCGTCCAGCCCCGCGCCGGACGCGCGGGCGGCGGTCGCGGAGGCGGCGCCGTCCATTCGCCAGCTCAGGAGTCCGCCGTTGCGCGTCACGACCGAGCGGGCACCGGGCAGCCGCAGGCGCGCCGCCGAAGCCGACCCGCCCTGCCCGTTGATACGGCCCGCGCGAAGGTCGGCGTCGCCGGTTCCATCAATGCGGAAGGTCTCGATCCAGCCCGTGGTCTGTCCATTGAACGTCAGGCGCAGATCGGCGTCGCGGGCCGAGGCCTCGCCGGCCCCGAGGCGGGCCGCCGCCAGCCGCGCATCGAGCCGCGCCCGGCCGTCGCCGCGCCGGGTCTTGAGGTCGGGATAGGGCAGGTCGCCGACCAGGGTCAGACGGGCCGCCTCGCCGTTGACCTCGAACCCGGTTGCGCGTTCGGCGGCGGCGGAGAGACGCAGGGCGACGCGGTCCCCGGTGGTGGTCAGATCGACCGCGGCCTGAAACCCGCCCGCCTCGACCTCGCCGCTCTTGAAGGCCGTCGCCGGCATCCGGGCGGTCAGCCGCATCAGCTTGCCGTCGTCGATCCGCGCGTCGCCGAGGATGCTGGCCGGGCCGTAGTCGGTGTCGAGCCGGACCCGCCCGCCCTCGACCAGCACCAGCGGGCCGCGGCTGTCGGGACGCGGCGGCCGGCCGGTGAACCGCTCGACCAGCGGGTCCAGCGAGCCGAGGGTCAGTTTCCCGTTCCTGACACTGGCGCGGACCACCGGCCGGACGAGGCGAATCCGCGAGGGAACGAGGCCGAGCCCGCCCTTCGACCAGGGCGCGCCGATGGCGTAGTCGACCTCGACCCGTTCGACCGTCACATCGGGATCGTCGGCGTCGCCGATGCGGACGCGGGCGACCAGCCCGTCCAGCTCGACGCGCTCGACCTGCATATCGGCCTCGACGCCCTGCTGCTCCAGCCAGCCGATCAGGACCTGACGCGTCGCCGCCCGGCGGTTGAGGTAGAGCAGGGCCGTCAGGATCGCGAGCACCCCGACGGCGACCCCCGCGATCATCAGCACGCGTCGGCCGCGCCTGGGCGCGGGCCGCGGTGAGGGAGGGACGGGATCGGCGGCGGAGGTCATCGACCGGTCATATCGGGCGGAGTCCGGGGGAGGAAAGGGCGCTGAGCAAACGAAAACCTCCGACCAGCAACAATAGCGTGTCCATTGAACCACAGGTGAGTGGCGGATCGGCCACTTTGAATGCGGATCGGTTCAGATCGGGACGATCGGACCCGGGGCGAGCGGTTTGATGGCCGAAACGCGACGAATACACTGTCGGGTTCCGCCGCTAGTCTCTGGGTTCACGCAGGCTTTACCCACGATTACGGCTCCGGTTAACGCTCTGTAACGAACCGCCTTCCCATGATGGGATGGACGGGCTATAGGGCCTGTCTCGCGCAGGGGGCGGCTTCGGCGCGATCCTTGCTGTTAGTGGCTTTGGCGCCGGCCGGCGTCGTCGTTTGTCGGGGACCGATGGCTCAGTTCGATCCACGCCGCCAGCCGATGCGCATCGCACCTCACGCCCTGACGGCGGTGGCTGCGGTTTCGGTGGCGCTGCTTGCCGGTCGTGTGTACCAACCCGCGAAAGCGGAAGAGGCTCCGCCTCTCACCCAGAATCAGATCGCTGTCCTGGCGGATCAGGCCTTCGCCGCCGCCGGCATGCCCGCCGGTCTGACGACTCCGGAGGCGATCCCGGTCCAGATCCGTCGCGGCGAGACTTTCGAACAGGCGGTGCGCCGCACCGGCATCGCGCCGGAAGAGGCCTCGGCGGTCGCCGCCACCCTGTCGAACGCCATGGACGTGACGTCGATGCGCGCCGGCCAGCGTTTCGAGACCGCCATTTCCCAGCCGCGCGGCGGCCGGGGCGAGGCGCGCCTGATCGGCCTGACCATGCGCACCGGCCCGGCGACGCAGCTGACCGTGTCGCGCAGTTTCGACGGAGCCCTGCGCCTGCGCGCGCTGGAAGAGAAGGTCAGCCACGAGACCGTGGTTCTGACCGGCAAGGTGGAGGGCTCGCTGTCGCGCACGGCCCGCCGCGAAGGCGCTCCGGCCGAGGTCGCCCGCGCCGCCGGCCGCCTGTTCTCGCACCGGTTCGACATGGACCGCGACATCCGCGCCAATGACGAATTCACCTATGTCTTCGGCCGCACCGTCACCGAGAACGGCCGCACCATCGGCTCGGACGGCCTGCTGTACGCAGAGCTGAAGGGCGTGGCCTTCTACCGCTTCCAGCCCGCCGGGGCTCGCGAGGCGCAGTATTTCGACGCCACCGGCAAGAACACGCGCTCGGCCTTCATGCGCACGCCGCTGGAGCGCGGCTTCCGCGTCTCCTCGTCGTTCGGGTTCCGCCGTCACCCGATCGCCGGTTATCGCAAGATGCACCAGGGCATCGACTTCGCGGCCGGCAGCGGCACGCCGGTCGTGGCCCCTGCGGACGGCGTCGTCGTAGAGGCGCGCCGCTGGGGCGGCTACGGCAATTGGCTGCGCATTCGTCACTCGAACGGCCTGGAGACCGGCTACGCCCACCTGTCGCGCTACGCCTCGGGCATCCGCGCCGGACAGCGCGTCCGTCAGGGCCAGGTCGTGGCCCATGTGGGCTCCACCGGCGCCTCGACCGGACCGCATCTGCACTATGAAATCTGGCGGCGCGGCCAGCGGATCAATCCGGCCGGGGTGCGCACCACCGAGGGCACCGTCCTGGCCGGCGCCGACCTGACGGCCTTCCGCGCCGAAAAGGCCCGCATCGACCGCATCCGGGCCGCCGGCGGCGAACGCCGTCCGCAGGTCCAGAGCGCCGCCGTCGAGGGCCTGCGCCCTGCCCAGGGCTGATTCCCCCTGGGCTGATCCGGCCTCTTCATCGTCGCGCCGCAATCCGGAAGCATGCTGCGTCGCTCTAGTCGCGACATGAAGACGGCATGGAACACAGACGACAGCTGCTCAAAGGCCTGACGGCCGCCGCGCTTTGGGGCGCCGGGTCCGGCGCGCGGGCGCAGGCCGATTTCAGTTCGCGGCGGATCACGGTGACGACGCGGGGCAGCGGTCCCGATGTGATCCTGATTCCCGGCCTGGCCTCGACCGCCGAGGTCTGGCGCGGCGTGGCCGACCGGCTGGCGGGTCGGCGGCGGCTGCATCTGGTCTCGGTGCGCGGCTTCGGCGACCTGGCCCCCGGCGCCAACGCCAGTGGCGCCGTGATGAGCGCCATCGCGGCCGAGGTGCGCCGCTACATCACCGAACAGCGGCTCGAACGCCCGGCCATCATCGGCCATTCGATGGGCGGGCAGATCGGCATCCGCGTCGCCGCCGACGCCGGGACGCGGATCGGTCGGGTCATGGTGGTGGATTCCTCGCCCTTCTTCGCCGCCCTGATCAGCCCGACGGCCACCGTCGGCGACGTCGAGCCGATCGCCCAGCTGGCCTATCAGGCGATCCAGTTTCTCGGCGACGAGGCGCTGCGCACGCGCGGCCGCGAGATGGGACTGGAGCTGGGCGGGGCGACCGATTCGGTGTTCGGGACCCTGGGCTGGCAGGGCGGCGACCGGGGCGTGCTGGCCCAGTCGCTGTATGAGGTGATGACGGTCGACCTGCGCGGCCGACTGCCCGACATCGCCGCCCCGGTGACCGTGGTCTATGGCTGGAGCGCCGACCAGGCCTCGCCTCGCAGCCGCACGGACCGGCTGTTCCGCGGGGCCTATGCGCGGCTGCGCACCCCGGCGGACTTCGTGCCGATCGAGGGCGCCGAGCATATGGTCATGATCGACCAGCCGCGGCGGTTCATGGCGGCGGTGGACCGGTTCCTGGCCTGACCCTCAATCCGCGTCCGGCTGGGCGTCCGGATGGGCGGCGATGAAGGCCGGATGACCCGCGGCCGTCGCGTCGATGGCCAGCAGCCGGGGGAAGGCGTCCAGCGGGACGCCGAACCGCCGGGCCGAATAGATCTGCGGGATCAGGTAGCAGTCGGCCAGGCTCGGGGCGGCGCCGAAACACCACCCGGCCCCGTGGCGGGCGACCAGCGCCTCCAGCGCCTCGAAACCGGGCATGATCCAGCGCGCGGCCCAGGCGTCGACGGCGGCCTGGTCGGCGCCGAAGGATTCGCGCAGCGCCTTGCCGACCCGCAGATTGTTCAGCGGATGGATGTCGCAGCCGATCAGGGCGGCCATGGCGCGGACGTGGGCGCGGGCCACCGGATCGGCGGGCAGCAGCGCCGGGCTGGGGCGGGTTTCCTCAAGCCATTCCAGAATCGCCGGGCTCTGGGTCAGGACGGCGCCGTCCACCTCCAGCGCCGGCACCATGCCCTGGGGGTTGAGAGCGACGAAGCTCTCGGACTTCTGGGCGCCGGTGCGCAGGTCGATCCCCTGCCGGTCATAGGTCAGACCCTTGAGCTCAAGCGCGATGCGGGTGCGGTAAGCGGCGCCGGAGCGCCAGTAGCCATGCAGGATCATCGCGGCCTCACGGTGAAGGTCAGGGTTTGCAGGGCGCCGATGCTCGCCTCGACCCGGTCGCCGGGCTGGAGCGGGCCGACGCCCTCGGGGGTGCCGGTGAAGATCAGATCGCCGGGCCGGACGTCCCACAGCTCGCGCGCCTTGGCGAGAATTTCCTCGGGGCTCCAGACCATGTCGTCCAGGCGGCCCGACTGGCGCATATCGCCATTGACCGACAGGCCGATGGGGGCGGCCGGGTCCGGCAGGGCGCCGAGGGTCAGGGGGCCGCAAGGGGCCGACTGGTCGAACCCCTTGGCGGCGTCCCACGGGCGGCCCTTGTCCTTGGCCGCGGCCTGCAGGTCGCGGCGGGTCAGGTCGCAGCCGACCGCCCAGCCGATGATCGCGCCGTCCGTCCCGACCGCGCAGACCAGCTCGACCTCATGGTGAAGATTGGCCGTCGCCGTGGGGAACAGGGGATCGGCGCCGTCGGCGACCACCGCGTCAGCGGGCTTGGTGAAGAAGAAGGGCTCGGCCCGGGCGTGGCCCATCTCGCGCGCATGGGCGGCGTAGTTCTGGCCCACGCACAGGATGCGGCGGACAGGGAACCGCTCGCTGCGCCCGACGATGGGCAGGGATGGGGTGGAGGCGGGGGGGAAGAGCCAGGAGGTCATCGCGGAGGGACTAGGGATGAGGGATCAGGGATCAGGGGGCGGACGGGACGGTGACGGACTCGGTGATCGACGGCAAGGCGCACGAGTGTCGGGGTCCCTCATCCCTCATCCCTCATCCCTCGCCTCCCTCATGCTGCAATGCGGGAACCGTCACCGCGCAGTGGCGTTCCGGCTCAGGGTTCTCTATCTAACCGTCAAGCTTGACGAACGGAGCGCGCATATGGCGACGACCAAGACGGCACGGGCGACCGTGAAAGACGACATCAACACGCTCAAGGACGACCTCAAGGTGCTGGGCGCCGAGGAGAAGGCGCGGTTGCGCGAAAAGGCGACGGCGGCGGAAGCTCGTCTCCGCGCCAAGGCGACCGAAGCCGAGACCCGGCTGCGTCAGGAAGCCGACGTCCTGCGCGAGCGGGCGCGGGGCTATTACGACACCGCCCGGGTGCGCGGTCAGGAGTATTATGACGAGGCCAGCGAACGCTTCGACGAAGCGCAACGCTATCTGGCCGAGCGGGTGCAGGAGCGGCCGATGCAGTCGACCGCGATCGCCCTGGGCGTCGGCGTGGTGCTGGGTCTGCTGCTCTCCGGCCGCCGGCGCTGATGTTCGGCGGGGGCATGGCCAGGGGTCTGGTCAAGAAGGCCGTCGCGGCCTCGGTCGCGGCGGGGGCCGCCATGGTCGCGGTCGTGGCCTTGGGGGCGACCGTCTTCTACGCCTTGCAACTGGTCGTGGAGCCCCTCGCGGCGGCGGCGATCACCTTCCTGCTGTTCGCCGTGATCGCCCTGGCCGTGGCCCTGATCTTCGTCGCGCGCAGCGAGGAAGATGAGGAGGAGTACGAGGAAGACGCCTCGGGCCTGGGCCACCGGGCCTTCATGCTGTTCAAGCAGCGGCCCATCCTGGGGACCGTAGCGGCCTTGGCGGGCGGGTGGATATTCCTGCGCAATCCGGCCCTGGCCACCATGGTAGCGGCCGCCTTCACCGAGAAATCCCACACGAGCCGACGCCGCCGCTGAGGCGACACGCAAGAAGTTTGGAGCGGCCGTGGTCGATCAGACCGCGGCCTTTTCCTTTTCACCGGCGGCGTTCGGGTCGGGCGCCGTGGCGGTGCGGCGGGTGTCCTGACGGCGCGGCAGTTTCCATGTCTGGTTCGGCTCGAACCGGTCGCCCGTCCAGGCGATGGCGGTGACGGTGATCTGATGCGCGTCCCAATCGATCTGGTTGAAGCTGGGCGGCGCGCCCCGCTCGCGGTGCGACAGCGTCCCGCACCCCACGGCATAGGAGCAGTGATCGCCCAGGCTGATCGGCAGGGCGAAGGGAACATGGACATGGCCGGTGGTGATCAGATCGACCCCGGCCTCCGCGAAGATCAGGGCCGCCGCGTCGCCGCGCTTGACGTCGCCGGTCATGGGCGTGCCGATCATCTCGACCAGCGGATGATGACAGGCCAGCACTCTGAGCGCCCCCACCGGAGCCTGGCGCAGGGCCTCGGCCGCCTTGCGGGTCTGGTCCAGATCGATGACGCCCTTGGACCAGTTGGCCCGGGCCTGCCAGCCGCGCGCGGTGACCACGCCGCGCACCATCAGGTTCGGGCTCAGGAACTGATGGTCATAGGCGGGATGGCCTGTGGCGCGCTCGAACGCCTTCCACGGGCTGAACACCCGCGCCGCCAGGCTCCAGTAGGGGACATCGTGATTGCCGACGACGACGAAGCGCGGATCGGGCATCCGGTTGATCCAGCGTCCCGCGGCCTCGAACTCGTCGGGCAGGCCCTGCTGGGTGATGTCGCCGGTGATCAGAACCAGGTCGTGGGGCGTGGCGTGGGCATGGTCGAGCGCGGCGGCGCAGGCGCGGCGATGCTCGCAGCCGAAATGGATGTCTGAAAACTGGAGGATACGCCCCACTAGACGCTGTCCTCCGCCGCCGGCGGGTCGGGCGCGAGAGCCCGGAACGCCGTGCGGATGAACCGGACCCGCGCCTGATGGCTCAGCAGGGCCGGCTCGCCGTCGATCACGGCGGGAATGCGCGACCGGGCGCGGATCACCGCCTGCCGGATCGCCTTGGTGGTCACGGCCGGATCCTGGCGCCAGTCGTTGAAGACGGCGTGGGCGGCGAGGCGGAAGGCCTGAAGCGCGTCCGCGGGGTTCATCGACGCGGCCTCCAGCCCGGTATTCTCGTCCATGGCCTTGGAGATCATCGGACTGATCAGCACCAGCGCCTCGGCGCGGCGGTTCGGGCGGCCGTCGAGCGAGAAGCGCAGCCGCCCGGAGAAGGCCCGCCTGATGGCCCGGCGGCCATAGGCCCAGGCCAGGCCGAACTTGCCCTCGCGCACGGCCTCGCGGGCCGGGGCCCACAGCGCCGGCGAACCGAGGATGGCGGCGCAATAGAAGGCCTGTTTGAAACTGCCGTCCGAGACCTCGCCGCCGGCGACGCACTGGGGGGCGCCCTCCTCCAGCGCCAGTCTGAGCGCCGCCTTCCAGTCGGCCGTGCCGTAGAGCGCCTTGGGCAACATGTTCATGGTGCCGCCGGGCAAGGGGGCGATCAGCGGCCCGTCCGGCCCGGCGCGCGAGGCGATGGTCCCGGCGGTGCCGTCCCCGGCCAGAATGAACAGCGCGTCGGGACCGGCGTCGAGCGCGGCCTGGATCTGGACGTCGAACTGGCCGCCCTCCAGCGCCACGAGCGTGGAGTCGCAGGCGTATTCGGCCAGGATGGCGGCCGCCTCGTCCGCGGCGCCGGGTCCGACGCCGCCCGATAGCGGATTGACCAGCATGATGACCCGCCCCAGCGCGACGTGCGGGGTCAGGGCGCGCGCCTCCGCCAGCGGGACCTCTGTCCCGTTCGTCGGCTCGGATACGGGCGCCAGGGCGTCGGTCATGCCGCCCGAACGTCCCGACCGGAACGATGTTCCGGTCGGGAGCGTCAAGCGTCGCTATTCTTTCTTCAGCTCGTCCGAAGCCGCGGCGGCTCCGGCCTGGGCGGCGTCGCCGGCCTTCTCCGCGGCGTCGCCGGCGGCGTCGGCGGCCTCGTCGGCGACCCGGGGCGCCCCGCCCCGAACTGTCGAGACCCCCTTGGTGATCCAGCCGTCCATCATGGCGCCGGCCTCGGCCAGCGACTGTTCCTTGATGCCCAGCACGGCCGTCAGCACACCGAACAGCGCGAGCAGGGTCACGATGATCCCCACCAGCGGATTGCCCGACCGGCGTTTGGTCCGCGCCCACACCGGACTGTGTTCGCCGTCGTCCGCCATGCGGACCGGTTCAGAAAAACGCATACGAAACCCCCGTATCAAACCAGAATATCGATGCCGCGCCCTCCGCGCGACGCCGACAGAAAGCCTAATACAGGCTTAACCTCTATCATAGCCGGGGAACCGCCACGCTTATCCAGCGTTCTCACCCGTGGGGCGAACCCGAGGGATGAAGGACATACCCATGAACAAGGCAATCATCGCGATCGCAGGGGCCGGTCTTCTGGCCGGCGCCTGCGCCACGGACCAGTACGGCAACAACACCGGGCCGAACGAAACGGTTCGCCAGGGCGCCATCGGCGCGGGCATCGGCGCCGTCGCCGGGGCCATCATCGGCAACAACGTCGGCGACGGCAACGCGGGACGCGGCGCGGCCATCGGCGCGGTGGTCGGCGGCGTGGCCGGTGCGGTGCGCGGCTCCGCCCAGGACCGGGCCAATCAGCGCCGCTACCGCGACGCCCAGAACCGCTACTACTACTGCTACGACGGTCGTCAGGACGAATGTTACTGGGAGAACGGCCAGCGCCGTTACTAGAGCGAAATCGGCCTTGGTGGGACGCCGTCCGCCTAGGCTCAGATTTCGCTCCAGTGTGATGCTGCGCACGCCGCTCCATTGAGAGTTCAGGGCGGTTCGTCATGAGGCGGGCCGCCCTGTTCACGACTGGACAAAGGGGTTGGATATGAAGCGATCGGTCAGTCTGGCGGCGATCGCCGCGGCGGTGGGGCTGTCGGGATGCGGCGTGACGCGGTTCATGGACCGCGGCGCGGTGGTGGCCGAGCCGTCGCCGTGCACGGCCAAACGCTTCGAAGTGTATTTCGCCGACAGCGAGGCGCGGCTGACCGAACCGGCGCGGCAGGCCATCGGCATGACGGCGGCGCAGTTGCAGGGCTGCGACATCCGCAAGGTGCAGGTTCTCGGTCTGGCCGACGCGCGCGGCGGGGCGACCGCGAACCAGGGCCTGTCCGAGCGCCGGGCGCTGGCGGTGGCCGAGGCGCTGGCGGCGGCCGGCTGGCCCGCGCCGGTGTTCGAGGTCGACGCCGCCGGCGAGGCCGGGGCCGTGGCCGACACAGGGGTGCGCGAGCCGATGCGGCGGCGCACCGAGGTGCTGATCGAGGCCGCCCCGCGCTGACGGCCCGCCGCAGGGGGGCGTGACGCCCTGACGCTGCATGCGGGCGGTGACGCAGGGCCATCCGGACGGCTAAGGTCGCCGCGACCGTTTCCGGAGGCCGCGTGACCCCTTTCGTTCGAGTGCTGATCCTGCTGGCCGGCCTGTGGCTGTGGCCGATGGCGTCCGCGGCCCAGACGCCGGTCGCGGCCCCGGTCGCCACGGGGCCGCAGGGCACCGAGCGGATCGAGGCCGAGCTGGTCTCCATGTCGGCCTGGGCCGCGCCCGGATCGACCGCCGTGGTGGCGGTGAAACAGACCATCCAGCCGGGCTGGCACACCTATTGGCGCAATCCGGGCGATTCCGGCGGGGCGACGACCCTGACCTGGACCGCGCCGCCGGGCGTGCGGGCCGGCGACATCGTCTGGCCGGTGCCCGAGCGGCAGCGGCTCGCCGGGCTGATGAACTACGGCTATTCGGGCGTGGTCTATCTGCCCGTCCCCATCGAGATTCCCGCCTCGGCGCGGCCGGGGACGGTGCTGCCTCTGACGGTGCAGGCCCTGTTCCTGGTGTGCAGCGCCGAGATGTGCGTGCCCGACGAACTGACCCTGAGGCTGGACCTGCCGGTCCGCGAGGGGGCCGCGCCGCTGGACCCGCGCCACGGGGCCGCGATCACGGCGGTGCTGGAGAACGCTCCGAGACCGGCGGGGATCGAGGCGCGGATCGCGCTGGAGAACGGCGTGCTGACTCTCGCCGCCGCCGGCGGGCCGCTGGCCGGACGCGACCCGGGGCCGAGCTATTTCTTCCCGTTCGAGGGCGGGGTCATCGACCATCCCGCAGCCCAGACCGGCGGCTGGGGCCCGCAGGGTCTGAGCTTGCGGCTGTCGCCCGGCGGCGGGACGCGGGCCACGGGTCTGACCGGGCCGGTCGGAGGCGTGCTGGTCACCGGCCACGGCGCCTGGGAGATCCGGGCCGAGCCGGGGGGGGCGCTCGCGGGAACCACAGGTTCGGGCGCGCTGGCGGCCGCGCCGGACGCGGCGCCGGGCGGGGCGGATGCGGCCCCGGGCGCAAGTCTGGCGGTCTTCGCCCAGGCGCTGCTGTTCGCCGCCCTCGGCGGACTGATCCTCAATCTGATGCCCTGCGTCTTCCCCATACTGGCGATGAAGGCGGCCTCGCTGACGGCCTCGGCCCATGACGCGCGCCACGCCCGGCGCGACGGCCTGGCCTTTCTGGCGGGTGTTCTGACGACCTTCCTGCTGCTGGCGGGCGTCCTGCTGGCGCTCAGGGCCGCGGGCGAGGCGGTCGGCTGGGGCTTCCAGCTGCAGTCGCCGCCGGTGACGGCCGGGCTGGCCCTGCTGATGCTGGCGGTCGCCCTCAATCTGTCCGGCGTCTTCCACGTCGGCGGCGGGCTGCAGGGGGCCGGATCGGGGCCGCTGTCGCGCCTGCCCGGCGGGATGGGAGCCTTCTTCACCGGGGCGCTGGCGGTGATCGTGGCCGCGCCCTGCACCGCCCCCTTCATGGGCTTCGCGCTGGGAGCCGCGCTGGTCATGCCCTGGCCGATGGCGTTGGCCGTCTTCCTCGGCCTGGGCCTGGGTCTGGCCCTGCCCTTCGTGCTGATCAGCCTGTCGCCCGGCCTGCTGGCCCGTTTGCCCCGGCCCGGCCCGTGGATGGAGCGGCTCAAGGGGCTGCTGGCCTTCCCCATGTATGCGACGGCCTTGTGGCTGGCCTGGGTGTTCAGCCGTCAGACGGGGGCCGAGGCGCTGGGCCTGCTGTTCGTCGCGGGCCTGCTGCTGGCGCTGGGCGGCTGGCTGATCGGCGGCGGCCAGACCGAGCGCGGCTTCGGGCGGCGCGGTGCCGTTCATCTGACGGCGGGGGTCGCGGCCCTGGTGCTGGCGGGCGCGGCCCTCGTCATGGCGGCGCGGGCTCCGGTGGTTGAGGCCGGTTCGACGGCCTCCGTGCAGGGCGCGGGACCGGCGAGCGTGCCTTGGTCGGCCGCCGCCGTCGAGGCGGCCCGCGCGGAGAACCGGCCGGTGCTGGTCAATTTCACCGCCGACTGGTGCGTGACCTGCAAGATCAACGAGCGGACATCGCTCGGCTCGGCGGGGGTCAGGGCGGCGATGGCGCGGACCAACGCCGTCTATCTGGTCGGCGACTGGACTCGGCGCGACGACGCCATCACCGCCGAATTGCGGCGCCACGGGCGCTCGGGCGTTCCGCTGTATCTGCTCTACACGCCGGGGTCCGCCGAGCCCCGCATCCTGCCCCAGCTGCTCACCGAGGGGGTGGTCGTCGACGCCCTCAAGGACGTCCAATCATGAAGGAGATTCCCGTGAGACGCCTGACCGCCATCGGCTTCGCCGCCCTGATCGTGGCCTCGTGCCAGCAGCCCCCTGCCGCGCCCGAAAAGGCCGAACCGCCCGCGGCCGCGACCCCGGCGGGGGCGCCCATGGCCGGACAGGCCGCCCCGGCCTTCACCCTGGTCGACTCCGACGGGAACTCCCGTTCGCTGGCCGACTTCCGCGGCCGGACGGTGGTGCTGGAATGGACCAACGAGGGCTGCCCCTATGTGAAGAAACACTACACCGGGGCGATGCAGGCCCTGCAACGCGAGGCGACGGCCGACGGAGTGGTCTGGCTGACCATCATCTCGTCCGCGCCGGGGACTCAAGGATTCGTCGAGGGCGCGGCGGCCCGGGCCTGGCGCACGCGCACCAACGGCGCGGCGACCCATCTGCTGCTCGATCCGACCGGCCAGGTCGGCCAGCTCTACGATGCGAAGACCACCCCCGATATGCGGGTGATCGACGGCGACGGGATCCTGCGGTTCGTCGGCGGCATCGACGACCGTCCGACCAGCAAGCCCGAGGACCTCGAAGGGGCGAACAATTTCGTCCGCGCCGCTCTGGCGGACATGGCGGCGGGCCGGCCGGTGCGCACGCCGTTCGCGACGCCGTACGGCTGCGCGGTGAAATATCCGGAGCCGGTGGGGACGTAACGGCCCTCTCCCACTGGGAGAGGGCTTGAGCGCCCAAGAGCGTAGCGATTGGTTGCGCGAAAGGGTGCGGGTCGATTGACGGCCTTCGGCGAAGCCGTGGCGCGATCTGAGCGGCGGCTTCGCCGATGGAGACAGCCGACCCTCATCCGCCCCTTCGGGGCACCTTCTCCCAAAGGGAGAAGGGACAGGTGTTTACACAGGCGGCTGCGGCGGCGCGGTGATGACCTCGACGTTGTCGTTCAGGAGATAGGCCAGTTCGTCCAGGGCGACGCGGCGTTCGGCGGGGGTGGCGGCGGCGGCGACGGCGGCGACCTTGAGGGGCATGTCCTCGGCGATGCCGCGCAGGATACATTTCAGGTCGCCGTCCGTACCGCGCCCGGCGAGGATCAGATGGCCCTGCATGTTGCGCTCGGCCAGGGCGGTCGTGCCGCGCTGAAGCAGTTCGAACTCGGGGCCGGCGCCGAAGCCGGCGTTGTCCGCCGCGCCGGCCGAGATCCAGGTGCGGACCATGGCGCGCATGGCCGTCGATCGGCGCAGGATGTCGGCGAACAGGGGCTCGTCCGCGACCGAGACCGGCGCGGCGGCGGCCGCCGGGGGCTGGGCCGCGGCGAGGACCACATTGGGGTCGGAGAACAGCAGGGAGACGGCCAGGGCGACGCCGCAGGACATGGCGATCCTCACATAGTTGGCCGAATCACGATTTCGGCGTTGAACCGGCTTACGCCCGACCCGTAAACGAGGGTTTACCTTTCCGAATTTCGAGCACGCCCGATGACCGCCCGATCCCAGGCTCTCGACATGTTTCGCGCCGTCGCCCGCAAGGACGCCGGAGGCCGGATCGTCCATCAGTTCGCCACCGATCCGCGGCGGATGGAGCGGATGGGCGTAGAGGCGGCGGGCCTGTATCTGGATCTGTCGAAACAGTCGTGGACCGCCGAGGGGTTCGAGGCGGCCCTGGACCTGGCGCGGACCTGCGACGTCGAGGGGCGGCGCAACGCCCTGTTCGCCGGCGAGGCGGTTAACAACACCGAGGGCCGGGCCGTGCTGCATCCGGCGCTGCGGGCCGCCGACGACGCCGATTTCCGCGCCCTGGGCGAACCCGTCTCGGCCGAGGTCGCGGCGGGACGACAGGCCATGGCCGAGTTCGCGACCGACATCGGCTCGGGGGCCGAGACCGGCGGGACCAAACAGCCGTTCACGGCCATCGTCCACATCGGCATCGGCGGCTCGGATCTGGGTCCGCGGCTGCTGTGGGACGCGCTGCGGCCGCTGGAGCCCGTGATCGACCTGAGGTTCGTGGCCAATGTCGATCCGCGCGACATGGGCGAGGCCCTGGCCGGACTGGATCCCGAGACCACGCTGGTGGTGGTGGTGTCCAAGACCTTCACCACCCAGGAGACCCTGGCCAACGCCGAACTGGCAAAGGCCTGGCTGGCCGAAAGCCTGTCGCCGCGCCGCATGGTCCATCATCTGGTCGGGGTGACGGCGGCGCCGGACAAGGCCGAGGCCTGGGGCTGCGGCCGGACCTTCGGGTTTCGGGACTGGGTCGGCGGGCGCTACTCGCTGTGGTCGGCAGTATCTCTGTCGGTGGCGGTCGCCCTGGGCTGGGACGTGTTCGAACGGGTGCTGAACGGCGCCCGGGCCATGGACGCGCATTTCCTGGAGGCCGATCTGGAGCGCAATGCGCCGGTCCTGCTGGCCCTGGCCCAAGTCTACAATGTCGAGGGGCGCGGGCGGCCCGCGCGGACGGTGGCGCCCTATGCCCACGGCCTGCGCCGCCTGCCCGCCTTCCTGCAGCAGCTGGAGATGGAGTCGAACGGCAAGGGGGTGAAGCGCGACGGCTCGCCCGTCGACACCGCGACCGGCCCCATCGTCTTCGGCGAGCCAGGCACCAACGGCCAGCACGCCTTCTTCCAGCAGATCCATCAGGGACCGATGGTGGTTCCGGCGGAGTTCATCGTGGTGGGCCACACCTCGGAGGCGGCGATGGACGCGCGCGAGGGCGATGCGCCCCTGTGGTCCAACGCCCTGGCCCAGGCCCAGGCCCTGATGATCGGCAAGACGGCGAAAGAGGCGCGGGCCGAGCTGATCGAAGCGGGCGCGAGCGAAGCCGAGGCCGACCGGCTGGCCCCGCACAAGACCTTCCCCGGCGACCGGCCCTCGACCGCCATCCTGCTGGACGCCCTGTCGCCCGAGGCGGTCGGCGCCCTGATCGCCCTGTATGAGCACAAGACTTTCGTCGAGGGCGTGATCCAGGACATCAACAGCTTCGACCAGTGGGGGGTGGAGTTGGGCAAGGTGCTGGCCAGGGCGATCCTGGCCGATGTCGCGGCGGGGGCGCCGTCGGCGGGACTGGATCCGTCGACGGCGGAACTGCTCAAGCGGCTGATGGTGTGACCGAGAGGGCGCGGCGCCCCGAGAGGGGACGCCGGCCCGGTCCAGCGGGCCGGTGGCGCGGCCGACGACGAGCGTTCACCCCCGGCCCTTGGGCGCGGGGACGACGGCGGGAATCAAATTCGCGGTCCGGGCGCCCGAACTCTCCCCGCGCGAGGGCGTGCGACCGAAAAAGGCGGCATCGCTTCCAAGGCCGCCCTTCCCGCCGAAGCCCGGTCAGAAACCGAATGACCGGAGGGATGACGGTCTGATCACCAGCGACGGTCGTTGCGGTGGGCGCGTTCCTCGCGGCGGCGTTCGCGGCGATGCGCCTGACGGTCATTGTAGCCGTTGTTGCCATAGGCGCCGCCGTAGCCGTAGTTGTTGCCGTAGGCGCCGCCGTAGCCATAGTTGTTGCCGTAGCCGCCGTAGCCGTAGTTGTTGCCGTAGTTGCCGTAGCCGCCGTAGCCGTAGTTGTTGCCGTAGCCGTAGCCGTAGCGGCTGTTGATGCCGTTTTCCCGCTCCCAGTGGCCCTGGTTCCGCCAGCAGAGGCCGTCGCGGTAATAGCGGCAGCCGCGGCGGTTGTTCGACGCCGCGCCGGCCAGCAGGCCGCCGGCGATGGCCCCGACCACGACGCCCGCCGCCACATTGCCCCCATTGTTGCGGTTGTGGTCGTAGCGGTTGTCATAGTAGCGATCCTGAGCCGAGGCCGGGACCGCGGCCGCGACGACGGCCAAGGCGGCCACGCCGCCGACGACAGTTCGCAGGTATTTCATCTTTCTGATCCTCAC
Source organism: Brevundimonas vancanneytii (assembly GCA_943373195.1). GTDB lineage: Bacteria > Pseudomonadota > Alphaproteobacteria > Caulobacterales > Caulobacteraceae > Brevundimonas > Brevundimonas vancanneytii_B. The sequence goes on along the minus strand of CALSBO010000043.1, from coordinate 568 downwards.
GTCCGGCGGAACCTGGCCACGATCAGCCGATCCGACCAATGATGATGTGCTCGTTCAAACCTGAACGTGGAGGCCGCGATCCGTTCATCCGCCGTTCATCCGGTAAAACTTGCCAATGACGGCCGCGACGGTCGAACATGGGTCTTCAATGTCGGGGAGCGTGCCGGTGCGTTGGGTTCGGAGTGGGTTGATCATCCTGGCGCTGGCGGCCACGGCCTCCTGCGCCACCGCCCAGGACCGTCCGCCGTACCAGCCGCCGCCGGCGCCCGCGCCGCCGCCACCTCCTCCTCCCCCGCCGCCGCCGGCTGACGTCCGCATCTCGGCGCCCTCGGCGCTGGATCGCGTGGCCGAAATCCTCGCGAAGGAGCCCGACGCCGGCAGGGCGGCCGCGGCGCTGATCGCCCTGACCCACGAGCGGTTCGCGGCGGGAGACCCGGCCGGCGCGGAGGCCGCCGTCTCGGCCGCCGTCCAGGTCGTCGAAACCCGCCTGGGACCGGACGCCCCGGCGGCCGCCCGGCCGCTGGCCGTGCGGGCGCGGCTGAAGCTGGAGCAGGGGGACTATGACGGC
>CALSBO010000042.1:0-26410 GCA_943373195.1 Brevundimonas vancanneytii | reverse complement strand
CGCGGTCGTTGCAGCCCAAGGCCACCACGACGGCGTCGTCCAGGTTCGCCTCGCCGTCCATTTCGACGGCGATCGGGAGGCCCATGGTCCCGGGGTCCTCGTTCATGACGCCTCGTCCGTCCTCAGGTGAACAGTGCTAGTGAGCCGCTACGCGAGTGAGCCTCGCCTTCGCTCACCCCTTGCTCACTAGCACTATTCACCCAGGGCCGCCCCCACGACCATGACCGACGTTTTCCCATCCGAACCGCCCCGCGACTGCCCCCTGTGCCCGCGTCTGGTCGAATACCGCCGCGAGAACGCCCGCCAGAACCCGGACTGGTTCAACGGCCCCGCCCCCTCCTTCGGCGACCCGGACGCCCGCCTGCTGGTCGCGGGCCTGGCCCCCGGCCGCACCGGCGCCAATCGCACCGGACGGCCCTTCACCGGCGACGGCGCGGGGGTGATCCTCTACGAGACCCTGCTCAGGACCGGCTTCGCCACGGGCCGGTACGAGGCGCGGCCCGACGATACGCTCCGGCTGGTCGACTGCATGATCACCAACGCCGTCCGCTGCGCCCCGCCCGGCAACAAGCCGCTGCCGGTCGAGGAGGCGACCTGCCGCCCCTTCCTGACCGCCCGCATCGCCGCCCTGCCCCGCCTGAAGGTCATCGTCACCCTCGGCGACGTGTCGCGCCGCAATGTGCTCAAGGCCCTGGGCCTAAAAGGCTCCGCCGCGCCCCCCGGTCACGGCGTCGAGGCCGCGCTGGGCGGCTATGTGATCCTGAACAGCTATCACTGCTCCCGCCTCAACACGAACACCGGCCGGCTGACCCCCGCCATGTTCGAGGCGGTCTTCCGGCGCGCCCGTCAGATCATCGAATCCTGACCCGAAATCCACTCGCCTGACCGGCGAGTGTGGCTCCCCTGCAACGCGAATCAGCAGGCGACGGGTGTAGCGTCATCCCTCAGGAACAGTGCTGCGTAGCTTGCGTTGATCGAACAGCTTTGGAGGCTGTGATGCGTAGGTCGAACGGGGTCTTTTCTGCCCAGGAACGGAAGACGGCGCTGTGGGCGCTGCTGATGGCGGGACTGATCTCCGCGATAGGTCTGGTCGCCCAGCAATGGGGCCAGCCCTCGGTGGGTCCCGGCGGCATGGACGCCTATGTGAGCGCGCCGACCCCGGGTGTTCTGGATGCCCAGCCGGTGGTCGACATCGGCGAGCCGCTGGTCTGATCGTCATGCTCAACGGGTCGCTCGGGGTCAGTTTTTTGCCAACGGAGTGCTTCTGCCCTAGCTCCAAGGCTCCATATTGACAACTTTCAGTTGGGGGGGGGTAAACCTCTAAGTCTTTTAAGGCGAGGAGGTTCAATCATGCGAAAGATTGCTTTTGGTCTGGCCTTGGCGTTGGCTCTCGGCTCAGCGCCTGCCGTTGGGTCGGCTGAGTTGTCCCGCGTCGGAGCTGACTTGTCCCAAGTCGGACAGACAAGACTGACGGACTTGGACGAGTGCCAGGTCGCCTACGTGATTCAATGTGTCAATGCCGGCGGAGACTGGTTCCAATGCGAGCAAGCCAGCGCCAGCCACGTGTGCCCTCCGGTCTAGAGGCGACAAGAGGCGTCGCCGGCCGCTTGTCTCGTTTCGGAAGTTCGGCGCTCGGGGCCGTATTCGTGGTTCTGACGACGATTTCAGGCGCCGGTGACGTTTTCGCCGCGGCCATTCAGGACCCGCCTGTGGCCGACGTGGGGAACGAGCAGGAGCAGCCGGTCCAGTTGGAAGACGTGACAGTAACCCGTCAGTCTCTTCAACGTACCGTAGAAGCCTTTGTAGACGAGGTTGCGGCGCCGACACCGGGACGCAGCCTTTCCCGGTGGGATCGCGGCATCTGTGTCGGAGCGGCAAATTTGCGGCGCGAAGCGGCGCAGGTGATTGTCGATCGAGTGTCAGCCATCGCGGCCGAGGTTGGTTTACAACCCGGCGAACCCGGATGCAGCCCGAATATTCTCGTCATCGCCTCAGATGATGCGAACGGACTGTCCCAGGCTCTGGTCGAAGCACGGCCGACGGCGTTTCGACCACCCTACGCCGGCGCCGCCGGGTCCAGACGAACCCTGGCTGCTTTCGCGACAACCACTCGGCCTATCCGATGGTGGTACGTCAGTCTCCCGGTTCATCGGGACACGGGCGCCATTGCAGTCCGCCTTCCAGGCGAGATCCCGCCGAGGATCGCGACCTTGGGGGGGCGGCTGACAACCGACGTGCGATACGACCTCCGGCGCACCTTTGTGATTCTTGACATGACTCTCTTGGAAGGCCTGACTTTCCAACAGGTGGGCGACTACGTTGCGATGGTCAGTCTCGCGCAGATTGATCCCGATGCGCAGACGGAGTCATTCGATTCCATCCTCAATGTGTTCAATCTGAGCGTGCCGGACGCAAGCCTTACCGGCTGGGACCTTGCTTATTTGAGATCGCTCTATGCCGCCGAGCTCAATCGTCGAAATCCGCGAGCGCAGGAGGGCGAAGTCGGCGACATCATGGTTCGAGACCGTCAAGCCGAGGATGACAATCCGGACGACTGACGCACTCTACCCCCGGTCCTTCATCAGCCGGGCCTTGTCCCTCTGCCAGTCGCGCTGGGCCGTCGCCTCGCGCTTGTCGTGCAGCTTCTTGCCCTTGGCCAGGGCGATCTCGATCTTCGCCTTGCCCGCCTCGTTCAGATACAGCTTGACCGGGATGATGGTCTGGCCGTCGCGCTGGACGGCGCCGATCAGCTTGTCGATCTGTTTGCGGTGCAGCAGCAGCTTCCGGTGCCGCCGCGGCTCGTGGTTGAAGCGGTTGGCCTGTTTGTAGGGCGGGATGTCGGCGTTCACGAGCACGATCTCGCGCCCTTCCACCGCCGCATAGCTCTCGGCGATATTGGCCCGGCCGTCGCGCAGCGCCTTGATCTCGGTGCCCAGCAGCATGATGCCGGCCTCGATGAAGTCCTCGAGGAAATAGTCGAAGCGCGCCCGCCGGTTCTCGGCGATGATCTTCATCCTGGGCTTGTCACTGGCCATGGGCGTGATCCCCCATTCCGCTCATCCCCGCGAAGGCGGGGATCCAGTTCTGTTGTTTCGCAGGCTGCGCGGGATAGATTCGTGCGAGCAACCGGCTAAACCCATCACCCAAAGCACTGGGTCCCCGCGTTCGCGGGGATGAGCGGTAACAAAACGAGGGGCTGTGCATCAACTCAGCCCCGCCTCCGCCATGGCGCGGTCGATGGCCGGCTTCACCGCATCGCTGGTCGGGGCCAGCGGCAACCGCACCTCTTCGCCGCACAGTTGTAGCCGCGACAGGGCGTATTTGGTCGGCGACGGCGAATTGTCGAGGAACAGCCCCTTGTGCAGGCCGATCAGCCGGTCCTGCCAGTCGCGCGCCGTGGCGTAGTCGCCGGCCGCCGCCGCCTCGTGCAGGGCCACCATGGCTTCCGGCGCGACATTGGACGTCACCGAGATCACCCCGACCCCGCCGTGGGCGTGATAGCCGAGGTAGCTGGGGTCGTCGCCCGAGATCAGGTCGAACTGGCCGCTGATGTTGGCGCGCATCCAGCTGACCCGGGCCAGGTCGCCCGTGGCGTCCTTGATGCCGACGATGTTCGGATGCGTCGCCAGCCGAGCCACGGTCTCATTGGCCAGGTCCACGCCGGTGCGTCCGGGGACGTTGTACAGCACCAGCGGCAGCTGGACCGCCTCGGCGACGGCCTCAAAATGGCGCGCCAGCCCTTCCTGCGAGGGCCGGTTGTAATAGGGGGTGACCACCAGCGCCCCGTCGGCGCCCACGGTCTTGGCGTGGCGGACCAGCTCGATCGACTTGTCCGTCGCCGAAGACCCTGCCCCGGCGATGACGCGGATGCGTCCGGCCGCGACCTGCACGCACAGATCCACGACGCGCTTGTGCTCGTCCAGGTGCAGGGAGGCGCTCTCGCCGGTCGTTCCCACCGGCACGACGCCGTGAATCCCGGCCGCGATCTGGCGTTCCAGAAGTTGCGTGAAGGCGCGCTCGTCCACCTTTCCGTCACGAAGTGGTGTGATCAGGGCGGTGATCACGCCCTTGAACAAGGGAGCGGTCATTGAAACAGTAGGTCCTGCGTGGAAATCGGGGCGACTATCGCCGGATGTTAAGCGTTGGAGGGTAGGTTGCCGGTCGCCCGACCGCAACCGCGACGCATGGAGATCGGACAGGTCATGATCGCTACCAGCCTCGCGGCCGCCCTGGCCCTGCTTGCGCCCGCGCTCGAGACCCTGGTTCCGCAGGAGGTCCCCTACAGCGCCGTGGTGTCCGGACCCGTGAGCAATCAGGCCAGGGTGCTGAACGATCAGGACACGGCCCTTTTCCGCCAGGGTCTCGCCGCCGCCCGCGCGCGCGACATCGCCGGGGCACGCGACGCCGCCGCCCGGATCGGCGACCCGGCCGCGCGCAAACTGGTCGAATGGGCCCTGCTGGACACGGCGGCCGACCAGATGTCGGCGAACGAGCTCGCGGGGGCCCGGACCGCCTTCGCCGGCTGGCCCCGCGCCGACAGCCGCAACGCCGCCGCCGAGCGCGCGCTGGACCGCGCCTACGCAGGGCCGGACGCGGCGCTGAACCTGTTCGCCCGCAACGCCCCGACCACGGTCCAGGGCGCCGTCGCCCTGGCCGACGCGCTTGAACAGCGTGGACGTTCCGACGAGGCGCGGCGCCTGATCGTGGACTGGTGGCGCACCCGCTCGTTCGACGAGGCCATGCAGACGCGCATCCTGACCCGCTGGGGTTCAGGCCTGACCCAGGCCGACCACGAGGCGCGGCTCAACATGCTGCTGCTCGGTCAGCACGGCCCGGCGACCCGCGCCATGGTTCAGCTGGTCCCGTCCGACCGCCAGGCCGTGGCCAATGCCGTCATCGCCCTGCGCTCGGCCTACAGCCCGGACGCCATCGTCGCCAATCTCAGCCCGTCCCAGGCCATGGATCCGGCCGTGGTGCTGGAGCGTGTCCGCATCCTGCGCTCGCAGAACCGTGAGTCCGAGGGTTTCGCCCTGCTGGCCGCCCTGCCGGCCGCGCCGTCCCACACCGAGGGCCAGAACACCCTCTGGACCGAGCGCCGCAACTATTTCCTCGAGGCGCTCGAGCGCCGGAACGGTCAGGCCGCCTATGACGCCATGGCCGGTCACGGCTTCCCGTCGGGAGAGCGCAAGGTCGACGCGGAGTTCTTCGCCGGCTGGGCCGCCCTGGTGAAGCTGAACGACCCGGCCCGCGCCGCGCGGCATTTCGAGACCCTGCGGCAGTCATCCTCGACCCCGATCACCCAGGGCCGCGCCCTCTACTGGCTGGGCCGCGCCGCCGAGGCGCAGGGCGACACCCCCGCCGCCATCCAGTACTATCGGGACGGCGCCCGCCACATCCAGACCTTCTACGGCCAGCTGGCCGCGGAGAAGGCCGGTCTCGTCTCGATCGACCTGCCCGCCGATCCGGTCCCCGACTCAGCCGCCATCGCCGCCTTCGAGGGCAATGAGGTGGTGCGCGCCCTGCGTATCCTCGGCGAGACCGGCGAGATGAGCCTGTTCCGCGTCTTCGCCTATCAGCTCGACGACGACCTGCCCGGCCCGGACGGCCTGGCCCTGCTGATGGACCTGTCGCGGAACTACGGCGAGGGATTCACCGCCATGATGGTCGGCCGCGCCGCCAGCCAGCGCGGCTTTCTGATGCCCGAGCGCCAGTATCCGATCCGCATCCCGCCCGCCGTGGACGGCGCCGCTCCGCTGGCGTTCACCCTGGCCATCACCCGCCAGGAATCCAGCTTCGATCCGCGCGCCCGCTCGCACGCCAACGCCCGCGGCATGATGCAGTTCATACCCGCGACCGGCCGCGCCGTGGCCCGCCAGCTGGGCCTGCCTTATTCCGACGAGCGGCTGTACGACGGCGACTTCAACATGACGCTGGGCAGCTATCATCTGGCCGACCTGACCAGCGATTTCGGCGGCTCGATGCTGCTGACCACCATCGGCTACAACGCCGGTCCGGCTCGCCCCCCGCAATGGATCGCCCGCTGCGGCGACCCGCGCGGCGGCGCTGTCGATCCCGTCGACTTCATCGAGTGCGCGCCCTTCACCGAAACCCGCAACTATATGATGCGAGTCATGGAAAACATGCAGGTTTACAAGGCGCGGCTGAACGGCGGCTCGGCGCCTCTGACCCTGTCTTCCGACCTGCGCCGCGGCGCCCCGGCCGGCCCGACGCCCTATGCCTATGTCGGCGAGGACGGCTACCGCACGCCCGCGGCCGAAACCGCGGAATAGCGCCCGCTCGCCAGCAGCGGCCCGTCAGGACCGTCGATCCAGCGCGCGGCGAGGCCGAACACCCGCGCCATCGCTTCGGGCGTCAGCGCCGCCATCGGCGCGGCGTGCGCCTCGACCCGACCGGCGTTGATGACCACCACCCGGTCCGCGAAGCGGGCCGCCAGCGCCAGGTCGTGCAGGCTGACCAGCACCGCCTGCCCCGCCGCCGCCCGCGTCTTCAACCGCTCCATCACCATCAGCTGCGCCTCGGGGTCCAGCCCCGCCGTCGGCTCATCCGCCAGCAGCGCGCTCGCCCCGGTCGCCAGCGCCCGCGCCAGCAGCACCCGCGCCCGCTCGCCGCCCGACATTTCGGCGACGCCGCGGTCGGCCAGATGCCCGGCCTCGACCTCGTCCAGCGCCGCCCGGGCCCGCTCGAGCGCCTCGGTGGCGGCGAGAAAGGGCGCGCCAAGCGCCGCGACCTCGACCGCTGGCAGGTTCCACGCGATGCGCCGCTCCTGCGGCAGATAGGCGGCCCGCTCCGCCCGCCCGCGCGGGGACAGGCCCGCCACATCGGACCCGTCCAGCCTCGCCTGCCCGCCGCTCAACGGCAGCAGACCGGCCAGCGCCCGGATCGCGCTCGACTTGCCCGCCCCGTTCGGCCCGACCACGGCTGCCAGTTCGCCCGGCGCGACGCTCAGGCTGACCCCGTCCAGCACCGTCCTTTCGCCGAGCAAGGCCGTCGCGCCGATCAGTTGCAGCGCGCTCACAGCCGCCACTCCCGCGCCGCCCGCCAGGCGATCAGGGCGAACAGCGGCGCGCCGACCAGGGCGGTGAACACCCCCAGCTTCAGTTCCTGATCCGTCGGCGTCATCCGCGCCAGCAGGTCCGCGACCACCAGCATCAGTCCGCCCGCCAGCGCCGAGGGCAGCAGAAGCCGTCCCGGATCGCCCCGCACCGCCCGCCGCACCAGATGCGGCGCCGCCAGTCCGACAAAGCCGATCACCCCGGCCACCGCCACTGCCGCCCCGGTCGCCAGCGCCGCGGCCAGCAGGGCCAGCAGCCTTAAGCGCGCCATGGGCAGGCCCGAGGTCCGCGCCGTCTCCTCGCCCAGGCTCAGCATCCGCAGGCCGGGCGCCGCCAACGCCGCCAAGGCGCCCGCGACCAGCACGGCGGGGGTGACCCAGGCCACGTCGATCCAGCTGCGGTTCTGCACCGAGCCCAGCAGCCAGCTCATCACCTCGGCCGTGGCGATCGGCGACGGCGACAGGTTGAAGATCAGGGCCGTGGCCGCGCCCGCGAAGCTCGACACCGCCACCCCGAACAGGATCAGGGCCTCGGGCGAGCGCACCCGCGCCGAGAACAGGATCAGCAGACCCCCGGCCAGCCCGGCGCCGATCAGGGCCGATACCTCGACCGCGCCCGGAACCGAGGCCGCGCCCAGCACGATGGCCGCCGCCGCCGCCAGCGCCGCCGCCGACGACACCCCCAGCACGCCGGGGTCAGCCAGCGGATTGCGCAACAGTCCCTGCATCACCGCGCCGGACAGGCCGAGCGCCGCCCCCACCATCAGCGCCGTGGCCACGCGCGGCGCCCGCACCTGCCACAGCACTTCCGCGGGCCCTGAACCGGGATCGGTGAAGGCCTGGCTCATCTGCGCCATGTTGAAAACGGTCTCGCCCAGCCCGATTCCCAGGACCGTCGCCGCCACGATCAGGCCGGCGAGGATCAGCGTCAGCCGTGATGGTCGCGTCATGCCCCGGCCTTCAGCATCGCCGCCGCGTCGGCCGCGAACCAGGCCGGGCAGGTCAGGGCCGCCGCCGGCAGGCGCGCCGCCACCCGACCCTCGGCCGCCCGCCGCACCACAGGATGCCGTCCCGGCCCGCGCCAGTCGCCCCGCGCCTGGTCGAAGAAGCCCAGCACGAACCGCGCGGGCGGAAACAGCGCGATCCGTTCGACGTTGACCGGCGCGAAATACGGTCCCTCCGCCGCATTGCCGAACCCGGCCGCCGACAGGATGGCGTCGATCAACGTGCCCTTGCCCGCCGTGAATCCGCCCGCCGTCAGATACAGGGCCGATCCCTTCGACACGCGCGGGGCCGGCGCGGCGGCCCGAAGGGTTCCGTCCATCCGTACGGCCAGGACCCGGCCCCGATCCGGCACGCCCAGTTCCTCAGCCACGACGCGAATACGGTCGCGCACCCCGTTGAAATCCGTCGCGTCCTCGATGGTGACGACCCGAACGCCCGTCGCCTCCAGCCGAGCCAGAAGGCGGGGCTCGCCGCCCCAGTAGCGCACCACCACGTCGGGCTTGAAGGCTATGGCCGCCTCCAGCGTCGGCCGCACCCGGCGCCGTCCGGCCGCCGCCTCGCGCATCCAGGCGTCGGGGTCGTCGGCGCGCGGCGACAGCGCCAGCTCGGCCTCAGGCCTCAGGGCCAGCACATACTGGTCGGCGCATTGGTCCAGCGCCATGACCCGCAACGGCCGCGCCTCGGCGCCCCCCGCCGCGAGCGCGAGCGCGATCCCGGCCAGCGCCCCCGCCCGCCGTCTCACGGTTTCAGCAGGCCCGCGTACAACCCCTCCAGCAGGGTGGTCACCAGCGTTTCCCGCTCGACCCAGTCGAAATAGGGTTTGGTGATCATCAACGAGACCACGCCATGGCACCCGGCCCACAGGGCCTGGGCCGTCGTGCGGGCGTCTCCGCGCAGCAGTCCGGCGGTCTCGGCGTCCTCGACCACCTGTTCGAACGACCGGTACAGCGTCCCGCCCAGTTCCTGCGCCGCCGAAAAGGCGCCGTGCCGCAACTCGACCGACCGGGTCATGTAGATCAGCCGGTAGGCGTTCGGATTGGCGAAGCCGAAGTCGATATAGGCCCGCAGCATCCGCCGCAGACGCACCTCCGGCCCGCCCGGCTCGGCCACGATCGACTGGTTGACCTCCAGCAGGGCCGCGAACGCCTGGCGGCAGATTTCATGCAGGATTTCGCCCTTCTCGGCGAAATGCATGTAGAGGGCGGTCGAGGACAGGCCGACCTCGTCGGCGATCTTGCGGATCGTCGCCCCCTCATAGCCATGCTCGACGAAGATGCGCTCCGCCGCGGCGAGGATTTCCGCGCGGCGCGCATGGCCTTCGCCCTTGGGCTTGCGCTGCGAGCGCAGGGTCAGCGGGGGGGCGAGTGTCAAGCGGGGGCTCCGAGCGTCCGCGTCCTGAATAGCGGCATTCCCGCGCCTGCGCCAACCGCTTGCGGCGTGCAGACCGCCAAGTTAACCCTTTCAGGTGGAATGGGCGGGGAACAGCGATCCGAATGATCGCGGGCGCGAAGCCGGGCGATACGGGCCGCCGCTCGGGCAGAGCGCGGCCATGCGGCGGCTCGCGCCCTTCCAGATTGCCCTCATGGCCGCGCTGTTCGGGGGTTTCGCCATGGCGGTACGGCTGTGGCCCGACCAACTGGCGGACGGCTTGATCGCCCTGGCGGCCGGCGCCTTCCTGACAGTCGCGGTCTGGCGCGTGGTCCTGATCCTGGTCGGAGCGGCGCCGCTCTCAGAGCCTCCGAGGCCGGCCGGCTGGCCGCGCTACACCATCCTGTCCGCCTTGCACGACGAGGCCGAGGTCGTCAGCCAACTTGTCGAACGCCTCGCGCGGATCGACTATCCGCCCGACCGGCTCCAAGGCCTGCTGGTGCTCGAGGCCCACGATCACGCCACGATCGCGGCCGCCCTGGCCGTGCCGCGCCCGGACTGGCTTGAGGTCATGATCGTCCCGCCCGGCGCGCCCCGGACCAAGCCGCGCGCGCTCAACTGCGCACTCGCCCATGCCACCGGCGATCTCCTGACCGTCTATGACGCCGAGGACGCTCCCGATCCGCTCCAACTGCGCGAAGGCGCGGCGCGCTTCGCCGCGGACCGGACCGGCCGGCTGGCCTGTCTGCAGGCCCCGCTGCGCATCCGGCCGCCGTCCGCGGGCGGTTCGCGCTTCCTCGGTCGTCAGTTCGCCGCCGAATACGCCAGCCTGTTCGAAACCGCCCTGCCCGGCATGGCGCGTCTCGGTCTGCCGTTTCCCTTGGGCGGCACCAGCAATCATTTCCGCGTCGAGGCCCTGCGCACGGTCGGGGGCTGGGACGCCTGGAACGTCACCGAGGACGCCGATCTCGGTTTTCGCCTGTGGAGCCATGGTTGGACCGTCGGCGTCATGGCCCGGCCGACCTGGGAGACGCCGCCCCGCGACCTGGCCGACTGGCTGCCCCAGCGCGCGCGTTGGCTGAAGGGTTATATGCAGACCTGGGGCGTGCACACCCGCCGGCCCTGGCGTCTGGGCGCGCGCGGCGGGATCGCCCTGCTGATGACCCTCGGCGCGGGTCTCGCCTCGGCCGCGGTGCATGGACTGTCGCTGGCCTGGGTGACCGCCGCCGTCCTGGTCTCGGCCATGGCCGGGTTGTCGCCGGAGACTCCCGCCCTGGCGCTCAGCGTGCTTGTGCTGGGCGCCGCCGCGGCCTGTCTGTCCTGCGCCATCGGCGCCCGGCGCGCCCGCGTGCCCTATGGCCCGGCGGACATGCTCGCCGCCCCCGCCTACTGGGGCCTGCTCAGCCTCGCCTTCGCCCACGCCGCCTGGCGGCTGGTCCGCGAACCCTTCGCCTGGGACAAGACGGCTCACCGCCGCGACGCTCCGCTGGAAGCGGGAGCCGAAACGCACGGCGCGCTGGACGCGACGGCGTCTGTCCGCCTATCAGCGGGTCATGCCGCCGCGCCTGAACCCGTCGCCTGAAACCCTCGTCACCCGCGCCTGGCCGGACTACGCCCTGCTGGACAGCGGCCATGGCCGCAAGCTGGAGCGCTATGGCCGCCATACCGTGGTGCGGCCCGAACCGCAGTGCTTCTGGTCGCCGCGCGATCCGGCCGCCTTCGACGCCGCCGACGCCGTGTTCGACCCGACTGACGAGGACGAGAGCGGCCGCTGGCGTTTCGCGGGCAAGCCGGTCGACAGCTTCCCGCTGGCCTGGCGCGACGTGCGCTTCACCAGCCGCTTCACGCCGTTCCGGCATCTGGCCTTCTTCCCCGAGCAGGCGGCCAACTGGGAATGGCTGGACAGTCGCGTTCGTAAGCGGAAGCAGCCAAAGATCCTGAACCTGTTCGGCTACACCGGCGTGGCCAGCCTCGCCTGCGCCGCCGCGGGGGCCGAGGTCACCCATGTCGACGCCTCCAAAAAGTCGGTCGCCTGGGCCCGCGAGAACGCCGAACTGTCCGGCATGGCCGATCGCCCGATCCGCTGGATCGTCGAGGACGCCCGCAAATACGTCGCCCGCGAGGTCCGGCGCGGATCGAAATACGACGGCATCATCCTCGACCCGCCCAAATACGGCCGCGGCCCGACCGGCGAGGTCTGGCGGCTGTTCGAGGACATGCCGGCCCTGCTCAAGGACTGCGCCGCCCTGCTGTCCGACGACGCCTCCTTCCTGCTGCTCAACGCCTATGCCGCCCGCGTCTCGGGCCTGTCGCTGGCCCATCTTATGGTCGAGGCCACGAGGAATCGTGGCGGCGTGATCGACTGGGGCGAACTGGCCCTGGCCGAAGACGGCAGGGATGGCCGCGCCATCGGCCTCAGCTTCTTCGCGCGCTGGTCCGCATGAACGATCGCCTGATCACCTCCCTGACCAATGACACGGTCAAGAATGTCCGCGCCCTGCACATGCGCAAGGAGCGCGAGGCCACCGGTCAGTTCCTCGCAGAAGGTCTGAAGTTCATCGGTGAAGCCCTTGATCAGAAACGCGCGCCACGACTGCTGATGGTCGGCGAGGACGCCCGGCCGCATCCCATCCTCGACCGCGCCCGCGAGGCCACACGGGCGGCGGGCGGCGAGGTCGTGGTCGTCACCCACGCCATCCTCGAGAAGATCAGCCGGCGCGAAAACCCGCAGACGGTGCTGGGCGTGTTCGATCAGGTCTACACCCCCCTGTCCGCCATCGAACCGGCCACGGCCCCGGCCTGGGTGGCGCTGGAGCAGGTGCGCGACCCGGGCAATCTGGGCGCCATCATCCGCACCGCCGACGCCGCCGGCTGCGGCGGGGTCATCCTGATCGGCGACTGCGTTGATCCGTTTTCGGTCGAGGCCGTGCGGGCCACCATGGGCTCGGTCTTCGCCGTCGCCATCGCCCGCGCCACGCCCGCGGAGTTCCTCGCCTGGCGCCAGACCTGGCCCGGCAGCGTCATCGGCACGCGGCTGGACGCCACCGTCGGCCATCACGAGGCCGCCGTCGACTACCCGGCCCTGATCCTGATGGGCAACGAACAGGCCGGGCTGACCGACGCCCTCGCCGAGGCCTGCGACGTCAACGTCAAGATCCCCATGCGCGGCCGCGCCGACAGCCTGAACCTGGCCGTGGCGACGGGCATCATGGTCTATGCGGTGACGGACACGGTCTAGAAGCTGGCCCCGTCCACCCGCTGCGCCGTCCAGCTGAACGGCGCGATGTCGGTCAGGGTGCGGACGTTGACGGCGACCATCTCCGATCCGTCGGGCGCCACGCCCCGCGCGAAGGTCTGGACGCCGCAGGTCTCGCAGAAGCGATGGCGGATCCTGTGCTTGTTGAAGAGATACTCCGTCTGCGGCCCCTCGGCCTTCAGGCGAAAGGCGTCGGGCGGGACGAAGCCGAGAACGAAGCCCTTGCGGTAGCAATGCGAGCAGTTGCACTCGATCAGCCCGTCCAGGCTCATCTCGACCTCGAAGGCCACCGCGCCGCAGTGGCAGGAGCCCTGGTGGGTGTTGGTTTCAGTCATCATGCATCCTCGAGCAGCACCACGCCGGGCGCCGATTTCAACGCGCCGCGCAGGGCGCCGTCCAGCCGGTAGCGGCCCGGCAGTTTCAGTTCGACCTCGCGGCGGCCGTCCAGCGACGCCACCAGCGACACCTCTCCGCCCTTGCCGCCGGACTTCGCCCGCTCAAGGCGCGATTTCAACGCCTCGGGATCGACCCCCTTGGCCGAGACATGGATGCGCAGCCCCATGGCCCCGTCGTCGATCAGCGTGTCCAGCCGGCTGGCGTCGTCGCCGAAGAAGCGCACCTCGCCGTCGGCGGACTTGGCCCGGACCTTGACCATGATCGAGGCCCCGACCTCCAGCACCTCGCGGCATTTGCGCAGCTGTTCGGGCGGGAACAGGCATTCGAACTCGCCGGTCGGGTCCGAGAAGGTGACGAAGGCGAATTTCTCGCCCGACCTGGCGCTGGCCCGCTCCTGCCGGCGGCGCACGACGCCGGCCATCAGAAACGCTTCATGTCCGCTCTCGGCCAGGGCGGTCGCCTCGGCGACGAAGGTGACGCGCTTGCGCTTCAGCGCCGGGGCCATGTCCTCCAGCGGGTGGCCGGACAGGTAGAAGCCGACCGCGGCCAGTTCCTGATCCAGCTTCTCCGGCCCGACCCAGGGCTCGACCGGCTTCAGCCGCGGCCGCGCGGCGCCGGCCTGATCGCCACCGAACAACGACACCTGTGACGAGGCCCGTTCGGCCGCCACGCTCTGGCAATAGGCCATCAAGGTGTCGGCCTGTTCGACCAGCTGGCGGCGGTTGGAGTGGAAGCTGTCGAAGGCGCCCGCGCGGGCCAGATTTTCCAGCGCCCGCTTGTTGACGCTGCGCGGATCGACGCGTTCCAGAAAGTCGAAGATATCGGTGAACCGCCCGCCGGTCTCGCGCACCTCGACCAGATGCTTCATCGCCTCCAGCCCGACGTTGCGGATGGCGCCGAGCGCATACAAAACCGCCCCCACGCCGTCGTCGTAAGCCACGTCGAAATCGGCCGAGGAGCGGTTCACGTCCGGCGCCTTGACCGGCACCTCGAACCGACGGCAATCCTGATAGAAAACCGCAAGTTTGTCCGTATTGCTGAGATCGAGCGACATGGACGCGGCCATGAATTCCACCGGATGATTGGCTTTCAGCCAACCGGTCTGGAAACTGATCAGCGCATAGGCCGCCGCGTGCGACTTGTTGAAGCCGTAGCCCGCGAACTTGGCCACCAGGTCGAAGATGGATCCGGACTGCGCCTCGGCCACGCCCCTTTCGGACGCCCCCGCGACGAAGCGCGCCCGCTGGACGTCCATCTCCTCCTTCTTCTTCTTGCCCATGGCCCGGCGCAGCAGGTCGGCCTCGCCCAGCGAATAGCCGGCCAGGACCTGGGCGATCTTCATCACCTGCTCCTGATAGATGATGACGCCATAGGTCTCGGTCAGCACCTCGACCAGCGAGGGATGCAGGCAGTCGACCGCCTGGCGTCCGAATTTCCGGTCGATATAGGTGTCGATCATCTCCATCGGCCCGGGCCGGTAGAGGGAGATCAGGGCGGTGATCTCCTCGATCGAACCGCAGCGCATCTTGCGCAGGGTATCGCGCATGCCCTGGGATTCCAGCTGGAACACCCCGACGGTCTGGCCCGAGGCCATCAGCTCATAGGTTTTCGGATCGTCCAGCGGCAGGCCGTTCCAGTCGACCGCCGCCCCGCGCCGCTCCAGATAGATCCGCGCCCGGTCCAGCACCGTCAGCGTCTTCAGACCCAGGAAGTCGAACTTCACCAGACCGGCCGCCTCGACCCATTTCATGTTGAACTGGCTGGCCGGGATGGTGGAGCGCGGGTCCTGGTACAGCGGCGCCAGTTCGATCAGGGGCCGGTCGCCGATGACGATGCCGGCGGCGTGGGTCGAGGCGTTGCGGTACAGCCCCTCCAGCTCCAGCGCCGTGTCCAGCAGGGCCGCTACAGCCTTGTCGCTGTCGCGCGCCTCGCGCAGCCGCGGCTCGATCTCGATGGCCTGGGCCAGGGTCACGGGGTTGGCGGGGTTGGCGGGCACCATCTTGGCCAGACGGTCCACCTGCCCCAGCGGCATCTGCAGCACCCGGCCGACGTCGCGCAGCACGGCCCGCGCCTGCAATGTGCCGAAGGTGATGATCTGGGCGACACGGTCCTTGCCGTAGCGTTCCTGGACGTAGTCGATCACCTCCTCGCGCCGCTCCTGGCAGAAGTCGATGTCGAAGTCGGGCATGGAGACCCGCTCGGGGTTGAGGAACCGCTCGAACAGCAGGCCGAACCGCAGGGGATCCAGATCGGTGATGGTCAGGGCCCAGGCCACCAGCGAACCGGCGCCCGAACCCCGGCCCGGCCCCACGGGTATCCCGTGGCTCTTGGCCCATTTGATGAAGTCCGACACGATCAGGAAATAGCCGGGGAAGCCCATCTGCTGGATGATGCCGACCTCCCATTCGAGGCGGGCCCAGTAGTCGGCCTCGGGCGCCACGGGGGTCACGGCCTGCAGCCGCGCCTTCAGCCCCTCGCGGGCCTGATGCATCAGCTCCTCGGGCTCGGTCCGCCCGGCGCCGGCCTCGAAGCGCGGCAGGATCGGCGCGCGGGTGGGCACGAGGAAGGCGCAGCGGCGGGCGATCTGAACCGTCGTGTCACAGGCCTCGGGCAGGTCGGCGAACAGGTCGCGCATGGCCGCGGCCGGCTTGAACCAGTGTTCGCCGGTGATCCGCCGCCGGTCCTCCTGACCGGTGAAGGCGCCGTCGGCGATGCACAGCAGGGCGTCGTGCGACTTCGCCTGCGCCGCCCTGGCGTAGTGGACGTCATTGGTGGCCGCCAAGGGCGTGTCATGGGCATAGGCCCAATCGACCAGCCCCCGCTCCGCCTGTCCCTCGCTGGCCAGGCCGTGGCGTTGCAGTTCGACATAGAAGCGATCGCCGAACGCCGCCTTCATGGCCTCCAGCGCGGCCGCGGCCTCGGCCGGCTTGCCCTGCACGAACAGCGGATCGACCGGCCCGTCGGGGCCGCCCGACAGCAGCAACAGCCCGTCGCTGTGCTCGACCACCCTGGCCCAGGGCACGCTCGGCTCGTCCATCGACCCGGCGTCGAGATAGGCGGACGACGACAGCGCCGACAGGTTCAGCCAGCCGGCCTCGTTCTGGACCAGCAAGACCACGGTCGGGACCTTGGCCCAACGCTCGCTGATCCTGCCGCCGATCCCCGTGACCGGCAGGGCGCAGGCGATCAGCGGCTGCACGCCCGCCGCCTTGGCGGCTTCGGAAAACTCCAGCGCCCCGAACAGATTGACGCGGTCGGCCACGCCCACGGCCGGCATCCCCGCGTCCGCCGCCAGGGTCGCGACCTTGCCCGCCTTGATCGCGCCTTCCAGCAGCGAATAGGCCGAGCGGACCCTCAGATGGATGAATTGCGCGGCTGCGGCTGTGGTGGAGATGGCCAGACCCTCTTTGAGCAGGCCCATCCCCGACTCACGAGATCAGAAACGCCGCCTGCCACGCCATCCAAACGAAGCCGCCGCACGACGCAAGCGACAGCATATCCCTCACCCAACGCGCCATGATCTTGTCCCCAGATTGCGTGTTCTGTCTATGTTCTATGTTGCTGGTTTGTTCCCTGTCAAGTTCATTTGGGGTGAACATAAAGCTGCCGGGTCTGTAAGATGGCCCGAGCGCCCCACCCGCCCTCCCGGCGAACGGCGCTGCAGGAGTTCCGGTCATGGCCAAGGGTCAGGTGCGCAGCAACAAGGAAACCCGCAAACCCAAGGCCGAAAAGCCCAAACCCGCGGTCTCGGCCGGCGCCTCGCCGTTCACGACGCCGCCGGGGAAGAAATAGCCCCGGCAGAGGCGCTCAATAGGCGTGGCTCTCCGCCGGCCGCTCTTCCAGATGGCCGTCCTTCAGGGCGAACACCCGGTCCATATGCCCGGCCAGTTCCATGTTGTGGGTGGCGATCAGGGCGGCGACGCCGGTGTCCTTGACCAAGCGGTGCAGGGCCTCGAACACCGTCTGGCTGGTGGCCGGGTCCAGGTTGCCGGTCGGCTCATCGGCCAGCAGCAGGCGCGGGCGGTTGGCCAGGGCGCGGGCGACGGCGACCCGCTGCTGCTCCCCGCCCGACATCTGCGCCGGCTGGTGGGTCAGTCGTTCGGCGAGACCGAGCGCGGTCAAGACCTCCGACGCCCGTTCGCGCGCGGCCGTCTGGCCGACCCCGGCGATGCGCAGCGGCAGGGCGACGTTGTCGCGTGCGTCGAACTCGGCCAGCAGGTGGTGGAATTGATAGACGAAGCCGATCCGGGCCAGACGGATATGGGTGCGGACCCGTTCGTCCAGTCCGCCGACATCCTCGCCGTCGATGCGGATCTCGCCCGAGGTGGGACGCTCCAGCAGGCCCGCGGCGTGCAGCAGGCTGGACTTGCCCGAGCCCGACGGCCCGATGAGGCCGACGACCTCGCCGGGCATGACCTCCAGATCGACGCCCTTGAGCACGGTCAGGCCGCCGGTGGCGGTCTCATAGGTGCGGGTCACCCCGCGCACGGAGAGGACGGGGGCCTTACTCATAACGAAGCGCCTCAACCGGATCCATTTTCGCGGCCCGCCACGACGGCAGCAGCGAGGCCACGCACGACATGAACACGGACCACAGCGTCACCCAGACCACGTCCATGGCGTCGACCTCGGCCGGGATGGCGTCAAGCATATAGACGTCGGCGTTGAACAGCTGGACGCCCAGCACCCATTCCAGGAAATGCTGGATCGCGCCGATGTTCAGGCAGAACACCAGCCCCAGCACCAGTCCGGTCACCGTGCCCGCCACGCCGATGGCGGCGCCGGCGATGAAGAAGATGCGCAGCATCGATGACTGGCTGGCGCCGACGGTCCTCAGGATGGCGATGTCGCGGGTCTTGTTCTTCACCAGCATGACGATGCCCGAGATGATGTTCAGCGCGGCGATGGCGACGACGAGCCCCAGGATGATGCTCATCGCCACGCGCTCGACCTTCAGCGCGCCCCAGAAGGCCGCCAGCCGGTCGCGCCAGTCGCTGACGATGGCGCTTTCGCCCGAGGCGATCCGCACGGGCTCGCTCAACTCACCGACCCGGTCGGGTGCCTTCACCTTCAGCTCGATGACGTCCCAGACGCCCTCCTTGCCGAAGAACAGCTGCGCCTGCTCCAGCGGCATGAACAGGAAGGCCCGGTCGAAGTCCGCCGTGCCCGAGGTGAATATCCCGCCGATGCGATAGGTCTTCTCCAGTCCGCCCAGATTGCCGAAGGCGCTGTCGGCCCCGGTGGGCGAATACAGGGTGATCGGATCGCCGACCCGCAGCCCCATGCTCTCGGCCAGGGCCTTGCCGATGATGACGTTGTCCCCGCCGTACGGTCCCTCGCCGAAGGTGCGGCGCGTCTCGGGCTTCAGGCTGTCGAAGACATAGGACATGGAGCCCAGGTCCTGGGGCCGGATGCCGCGCACGATGGCGCCCGTCGTCTGGCCCGCCGCGCGGACCAGGGCCTGGTTCTCGGTCAGGGGCGAGACGCTGACCACGCCCGGAACGGCGGCGATCCGTTTCACCGCCGCGTCACGGTCGGGATGGCTCAGCACCTGGCCCTGGACGTACATATGGCCGTTGAACGACAGCATCCGGTCCAGCAGCTCGTTGCGGAACCCGGCCATGATGCTCATGACGATGATCAGGGCCATCACCGCGAGCGCGATCGCGACATAGGAGATGATGGCGATCAGGGCGATGCCGCCCTCCTTCCGCCGGGCGCGCAGATAGCGCAGCGCCAGTTCGAACTCCCAGGCCGAGAAGGGGCCGGCGGGTTTGGTCGGTTTCAGGGCCGCCGCGACATCCGTCATCCGCGCACCCTCGCCAGGGCCTCGGCCAGCGGGATCGAGACCTTCTCGCCGGTCGCCCGACGCTTCAGTTCGACCAGCCCCTCGGCCACACCCTTGGGACCGATGGTCAGCTGCCACGGAATGCCGATCAGGTCGGCGGTGGCGAATTTGCCGCCGGGCCGTTCGTCGGTGTCGTCGTACAGCACCGCCTTGCCGAGGGCCTCCAGCTTGGCCACGGCCTCCTCGCAGGCCACGCAGACCGCCTCGTCATTGACGCGGAGGTTGATGACCACAACGTCGAACGGGGCGACGGAGTCCGGCCAGATGATTCCCGCCTCGTCGTGGCTGGCCTCGATGATCGCGCCCATCAGGCGCGACACGCCGACGCCGTAGCTGCCCATGTGGACGTCGGTATCCTTGCCGTCCGGGCCCGCCACCTTGGCCTTCATCGGGGCGGAATATTTCGTGCCGAAATAGAAGATGTGCCCGACCTCGATGCCCCGCGCGGTCAGCCGGTCGGCCTCGGCCGTCTCGCCGTCGAAACGGGCCGCGTCGTGCATTTCCTCGGTCGCGGCGTACATCGACGTCCGCTCGTCGACGATCCCCTGCAGGTCGTCCCAGTCCACGCCCGATCCGGGCGCCGGCATCTCGACCAGTTTGCGGTCGCAGAACACCTGGCTCTCGCCGGTGTCCGCCAGAACGATGAACTCGTGGCTCAGGTCGCCGCCGATGGGTCCGGCGTCGGCCCTCATCGGCACGGCCTTCAGCCCCATCCGCGCGAAGGTGTTCAGATAGGCCACGAACATCCGGTTATAGGCCTTGCGGGCGGACGCCTCGTCGATGTCGAACGAATAGGCGTCCTTCATCAGGAACTCCCGCCCGCGCATCACCCCGAACCGGGGCCGGCGCTCGTCGCGGAATTTCCACTGGATGTGAAACAGGTTCAGCGGCAGCGCCTTGTAGCTCTTCACGAAGCCGCGGAAGATGTCGGTGATCATCTCCTCGTTGGTGGGGCCGTAAAGCAGTTCGCGCTCGTGCCGATCGGTGATGCGCAGCATCTCGGGGCCGTAGGCGTCATAGCGCCCCGACTCGCGCCACAGATCGGCCAGTTGCAGGGTCGGCATCAGCAGTTCGATCGCCCCCGCCCGCTCCTGCTCCTCGCGCACGATCTGCTCGATCCGGTTCAGCACCCGCAGGCCCAGCGGCAGCCAGGCATAGATGCCCGCGGCCTCCTGTTTGATCAGGCCCGCGCGCAGCATCAGCTGGTGCGAGACGATCTGGGCGTCCGAGGGCGCCTCCTTGAGCGTGGGCAGGAAATAGCGCGACAGGCGCATGGGCAGAATCCGCGGACAGATGTGGAGCACCGCTTTAGCCGCTCGTTAGGGGCGAAAGCTAGGCCACTGCAGGGATTAGGGATGAGGGATTAGGGATTAGGGGCCAGCTGTCGATCGGGACCAAGTCTCGTCTGGTCCTCGCAGCCTGACGCGGGAGCGTTCCTGTCCCGAGCCCCTAATCCCTAATCCCTAATCCCTAATCCCTATCCTCACGGATGCGGTCGCGCGATGCCGTAGCGGGCGGCCAGATAGGGGATGATCGCCCCGTCCTGCAAGAAGCGCCGACCGGTCGCTTCCGAGGTCTGGGCCTCGGGCCAGTCGAAGGTGTCGTCGAGCACGAGGATCGGGCAGCTCTGATGCGCCTCGCCGACCTGCTCGATCACGGGCGGCCGTGGACGCGGATGATCCAGATAGACGATCTCCAGCCGGTCGCGCAGGAACGGATGGAAGGCCAGCACCCCCTCGACGACGGCGCCCGCCGGGCAGTACCACGGCCCGCCCTGGGCATCGGTCCAGCCGGGATTGAGCAGGAACAGCCGGTCGGTCATCGGCTCACGCGCTCGGCGGGGTCAGGTCCGGGAGCGGCATCCAGCCGATATAGACCAGGACCATGACCAGCAGCCACAGCAGGGCCGACACCCAGGTGGTGGTGATGAATTTGCGCTTCAGATCGGGCGTCTCCGGCGCGCCCCACTGGGCTCCGTCCGTCGGCGGCTCGTGCCGCTCCTGCGACGTCCCCAGCGGCAGGACGGCGAACAGCACCGTCCACCAGCAGATGATGTAGACGCCCAGCATGGTGATCCAGCCGATCGGCATCAGTGCGCTCCGCTCTCGTGATTGGCTTTCGGGGTTTCCATCAATTCGACCAGCACCCCGCCCAAGTCCTTCGGGTGGACGAAGAGGATCGGCGTGCCGTGCGCCCCGATGCGCGGCTCGCCCGTGCCCAGGATCGTCGCCCCCCTGGCCCGCAGCGCATCGCGCGCCGCCAGGATGTCCGCGACCTCGAAACAGACGTGATGCTGCCCGCCCTTCGGATTCTTGGCCAGGAAGCCGTGGATCGGGCTGTCGTCACCCAGCGGTTCGATCAGTTCGATCTGGCTGTTGGGCAGATCGACGAAACAGACCCGCACGCCCTGCGCCGGCAGATCGAACGGTTCATGCGCCTTCTCGGCGCCGAGCAGGTCTCGGTACATCGCGACGCTGGCCTCGATCGAGGGAGTTGCGACGCCGACGTGATTCAGTCTTCCGATCATTGGACTGCTTTAGCGCCTGCCGTCGGCGGGGAGAAGGCGTCGCGACGCCCTCCGCCGCCTCACTGGAACGGGAACGGGTCCGTCGGCGTCGGCCGGGTCGGGACCGGCATGCGCGGCAGGGGTTCGTCGCTGTTGGCGGCGTTCAGCAGGAAGGCGGCCATGATGATCGCGGCCTGACGCAGGTCCTCGGCCCGCATGTGGTCATAGCTGTCGATCGAGGTGTGGTGCAGCCGCGACCCGTAGTCGAGCGGATCCTGGATGAACTGGAAACCCGGCACGCCGACGCTCTGCAGATAGACGTGGTCGGTCCCGCCCGAGGTCCGCATCGACACGGTCGTGGCGCCCATGGCGTTGAACGGCTCCAGCCATTCCTGGAAGATCGGCGCGGCGGCGACATTGCCCTCGGCGTTGATGCCGCGGATCTTGCCCGAACCGTTGTCGAGGTTGAAATAGGCGACCAGATCGCCGTGGCCCGCGCGCGGCTGGATCGGCCAGCGCTGACGCCAGGTGCGGCCGGCCGGCAAGGCGTCCAGCCCGGGGTCGCCCAGCGGGGCGCGGGTCGCCAGATAGCGGTCGACATAGGCCAGTGAGCCCCACAGCCCCTGCTCCTCGCCGTTCCACAGGGCGAAGCGGATGGTGCGTTTCGGACGCACGCCCAGCGCCTTCAGGATGCGCGCGGCCTCCATGACCACGGCGCTGCCGGCGGCGTTGTCCACCGCCCCGTCCGAGGCCACCCAGCTGTCCAGGTGGGCGCCGGCCATCACATATTCGCCGGAGCGATCCGTGCCCGGAATGTCGGCGAGGATGTTGTAGGCGTTGGTGTCTTCCTCGTGGAAGCGCACCTCGCTCATCAGTTCGAGGGTCGGTTTGGCGTCCTCGGTCAGGGCCAGGCGGCAAAGGCGTCGATAGTCCTCGGCGGCCAGCTCCATGCCCGGCGTGCGGCGCTGGTCGTCCATGCGGTAGCCCGAGCCGGCCCCGTGCAGCAGGCCGCCGTCGCGTTGGGACATCCGCACCCAGGCGAGGGCGCCCTCCTCCTGCAGGAAGGCGTCCAGCTGACGGGCGAAGTCCGGCCCGCGCAGGCTTTCGATCGACGGCGCCGCGACGTTGGGGATGTTGTAGGTGTCGGCGTTGCGCAGATCCTCGTCCGTCAGGCGCCGGAAGGGCGCCTCGGTCGGCTCCGATCCGGCGTTGGGGCGCGAGACCAGCACGATCTTGCCGGCCAGCTTGCCGCGCCATTTGGCGAAGTCGCCGGAGGTCGTCATCGGCGCCACGACCACCTCGCCGCTGATCAGCCCGGGGGTGGATGGCGTCCAGGCGATGGGGATGGCGCGCAGGTCGAGCGGACGCGGCGCCGTCATCCGGGCGCTGGAGCGGACGACGGACCAGCCCCTTCCGAAATCGAACGGCTCGGCGCGGACGTTGGACAGACCCCAGTCGCGGAACCGCTGGGCGGTCCAGGTCTCGGCCTGACGCATCTGCGGCGAATTGGTCATCCGGCCGCCGATCCTGTCGGTCAGCCAGGCGGCGGTCTGCATGACCTGGCTGTGGTTCAGTCCCTGGTCGATGATGCCGTTGATCGCCACCCGATCCCCTTCCTGGGCGGCGACCGGACCGGTGGCGAGGATGGCGACAGCCGAGACGGCGGCGAGCAGGCGCTTCATGAACAGACCCCGTGAATCAATCGGGGCATTTGACCCGAGCCTTTCGGCTGCGCAATGCGAAACGAAAAAGGGGCCGGCGATCGCTCGCCGGCCCCCTCGTTCGTTCGCGACGTCCGGCCTTACTGGCTGGCCATCATCGAGGCGACTTCCGAAGCGAAGTCCGGGCCTTCGACCTTCTCGACGCCTTCGCCCAGCGCCAGGCGGACGAAGCCGGCCAGGTGCAGGCCGGGGGCGCCCAGTTCCTTGCCCGCGTCGGCGACCAGCTGTTCGATGGTCACGTCCAGGTTCATGACGAAGGGCTGTTTGATCAGCACAACGTCCTTCTGGAACTTGTTGATCTGGCCTTCCACGATCTTGGCGATCATGGCTTCCGGCTTGCCGTCTTCCTTGGCCTTTTCGGTCAGGACCTGACGTTCCTTCTCGATGGCGGCGGGGTCCAGATCGTCCGTGTTCAGCGACAGCGGAGCGGTCGCGGCCACGTGCATGGCGATCTTGCGGCCCAGTTCGCGCAGGGCGGCCTTGTCGCCGCCGCCGTGCAGGGCGACCAGCACGCCGATGCGGCCGAGGCCCGGCGAGACGGCGTTGTGGACATAGGAGGCGACCACGCCCTCGTCGACCGACAGGCGGGCGGCGCGGCGTAGCTGCATGTTCTCGCCGATGGTGGCGATCATGCTGGTCACTTCGTCCTGGACCGTCTTGCCGGCTTCCAGTTCGGCGCCGTGCAGCGCCTCGAGCGAGGCGTGATCGAGGCCCAGCTGGGCGAATTTCCTGGCGGCGTTCTGGAACAGGTCGTTGCGGGCGACGAAGTCGGTCTCGGCGTTGAACTCGATGGCGGCGCCGACTTCACCGGCTCCGACTTCCTTCGAGGCGACGGCCACCAGGCCTTCGGCGGCGACGCGGTCGGCCTTCTTGGCGGCCTTGGACAGGCCCTTGGCGCGCAGCCAGTCGATCGCGGCGTTGATGTCGCCGTCGGTCTCCTGCAGCGCCTTCTTGCAGTCCATCATGCCGACGCCGGACTTGGCGCGCAGTTCCATCACGAGGGCGGCTGTGATCTCGGCCATGGGGTATCTCCTGTAGTCTATTCGTATGCGGGAACGGCCGGGGAGTTACCCCGGCCGTATGTCAGTTTCGCCGTCGGTGGAAAGCGGGGCGATTAGACCGCGGCTTCCTCGGTTTCGACGGCGTCGTTGGCTTCCGAGGTCGCGGCCTGGGCGGCTTCGTCGGCCACGGCCGGTTCGGCGGCCGGTTCGGCGGCGGCGATCATTTCCTCGGCGACCGCCTCGGCCTCGGCCGGGGCGACTTCGGCTTCAACCGCCTTGGCGGCCTTCGGAGCCTTGGCTTCGCGCAGCATCGGCTCGTCCGGGTTCACGGCGGCGCCCAGATCGACGCCGGCGGACGCCTGGCCGGCGGCCAGGCCGTCCAGGACGGCGTCGGCGATCAGGTCGCAGTAGGTCTGGATGGCGCGGGCGGCGTCGTCATTGCCCGGGATCGGATAGGTGATGCCGTCCGGGTCCGAGTTGGTGTCCAGGATGGCGACGATCGGGATGTTCAGCTTGCGCGCTTCCAGGATCGCGATCGCTTCCTTGTTGGTGTCGATCACGAAGATGATGTCGGGGATCGAACCCATGTCCTTGATGCCGCCCAGCGACAGCTCGAGCTTGTCCTTCTCGCGCTGCAGGTTCAGCAGCTCCTTCTTGACCCGGCCCTCGCCGCCGGATTCCAGCAGGCCTTCCAGCTCGCGCAGGCGGGCGATCGAGCCCGAGACGGTGCGCCAATTGGTCAGGGTGCCGCCCAGCCAGCGGTTGTTCATATAGTACTGGGCGCAGCGCTTGGCGGCTTCGGCGACCGGATCGGCGGCCTGACGCTTGGTGCCGACGAACAGGACGCGGCCGCCCTTGGCGGCGACGTCGCGCACGGCGACCAGCGCCTGATGCAGCAGCGGGATCGACTGCGACAGGTCGATGATATGGATGTTCGAGCGCGATCCGAAGATGTAGCGCTCCATCTTCGGGTTCCACCGGTGCGTCTGGTGGCCGAAGTGCGCGCCGGCTTCGAGCAGCGAACGCATGGAGAATTCAGGCAGAGCCATGAGGGGTAGTCCTTTATCCGATTGATCCGCCGCAGGCGCTGTAAAGACCGAAGCCCTCGGAACGGAGCGAACGGGATTTCTCCCCGTCAGCGCCACGCCTGCGTGTGAAGTGGGCGGGCTTCTAGGCGCGTTGGCCGCAAAAGGCAAGCGGCGTCAGCGGCGTCACGTCCCCCGCGGCTTGGCCCGCGTCGTGGCCTCGGCCTTGGTGGGGTCTTCCGGCCAGGGATGCCGGGGATAGCGGCCGCGCATCTCGCTGCGCACCGCCGCCCAGCTGCCGGCCCAGAAGCCGGGCAGGTCCTTCGTCACCTGCACCGGCCGCCGCGCGGGCGACAGCAGGGCCAGGGTCAGGGGAACCCGCCCACCGCCGACCGTCGGATGGGTCGTCGTCCCGAACAGTTCCTGCACCCGGATATCCACCCGCGGCCCGCCTTCGGCCGCATAGTCAATGGCCGCCGAGCCGAGCGCGGTCGCCAGCCGCGCCGGGGCCAGATCGTCGAGCGCCCGCTGCCGGTCCCACGGGATCAGCGTCCGCAGGCCCGCCTCCAGGGCGGCGTCCGGGATCGCCTCCAGCGCCTGCACGGTCTCCAGCAGCGGCCACAGCCAGGTCTCGCCCGACGCCGTCAACCCCGCGTCCGACACGTCCGGCCAACCGGCCTCCAGCTCCGCCAGGAAGGCCAGCCGCGCGCGCAGCCCCGCCGCCCGCTCGCCCCAGCGCAGCCCCGCCAGACCGTCGCGCTCGACTTCGGCCCGCAACGCCGAAGTGATCGCGGCGCGGTCGGGCGTCCCGACGATCTTCTCATCGACCGTGATTGCCCCGATGCGGCGGAGGCGGCGCAGGGTCATCCGCCCCGACGGTTCGCGCACCAACCGGTCCTCGACGTCGATCCGGTGATCCAGTGCGGCCGGATCAACCGGAACCGCCAGCCGGATCCGATCACGCGCATCTCCGCCGCCCAACTCCGCCACCGCCAGCCACGGCTCGCGCGCCAGGGCGTCGGTCGGATCGAGGAAGGCGCCCCGGCCGGAAGCCAGCAGCACCTCGCCGGGCTTTCCGCGGGCCTTGGCCACGCGCTCGGGGAAGGCCTCGGCCAGCAGGGCGCCGACGCTGGCCTCGCCCCCCTGCCCGCCCCCGGCGGCCCGCGCCCAGCGCTCGGCCAGTTTCATCGTGTCCCGCGCTCTCGGCGACCG
>CALSBO010000041.1:0-26764 GCA_943373195.1 Brevundimonas vancanneytii | reverse complement strand
AGATCGGCGCTCTCGGGCGGAAGGCGGGTGGCGAAGATGTCGCCGTGGCGCAGCTCGACCTTCTCCAGCCCGGCGCGGGCGACATTGGCGCGGGCGATGTTGAGCATGTTGTGGCTGAGATCGAGCCCCACCGACATCCGCGCCTTGCCGCCCAGCAGGGTCAGCATCCGGCCCGAACCGGTGCCCAGGTCCACGACCCGTTCGAACGGCCCCGGCCCGGCGGCGCGCAGGATCGCCGCCTCGACCGCCGTTTCGCAGACATAGAGCGAGCGGATGCGGTCCCACTGCGGCGCGACGCGTTCGAAATAGGCGCTGGCGGCGGTCTCGCGCGTGCGGCGCACATCCTCCAGCCGGCGGTCGTCATCGGCGTTCACCGCCGTGTCCAGCAGGTCCAGCACCGTGTCGACCAGCCGGCGCGCCAGCGGCTCGGACGACAGACGGTAGAACACCCGGGCGCCGTCCGGGAACCGCTCGATCAGACCGGCGTCGGCCATCAGCTTCAGATGCCGCGACACGCGCGGCTGGCTCTGCTCCAGGATGCCGGACAGCTCCATCACCGACAGTTCCTCGGACGCCAGCAGCGACAGCACCCGCAGGCGGGTCGGCTCCCCCGCGGCGCGCAGGGCGTCAATGGTCTGGTCGGCGGTCAACGACATATCCTTATATAAGGATCGCCTTATATGATTTGGCAAGGAAATTCGCCTCACGGGACTCTCCGGTGAAGGCCGCCCGGAAAATCGCTGGCCAGACGACGGATCGGGGCTCAATCTGCGTGGAACGGCTTGAATTGTCGTGAGGCCCACCATGACCCGTCGCCCGATCACCGCGGTCCTTCCGTTCCTGCTCGCGTCCGCGCTCGCCTCGGCCGCCCTGGCCCAAAGTCCTATGGCCCAGACTCCGCCGCCCGGGGGCGGAATGGGGGGCGGCATGGGCGGCGGCATGGGCCTGCCGCGCAGCGCAGAGGATGTCGCCGCCTGGGCCGGCCGGCTGTTCGCGCGCCTTGACGCCAACCAGGACGCCAGCATCACCGGCAATGAACTGGCCATCCTGGCCAGCCCGGAGATCGCGTCACGCGGCGGCTCGCGCCTGCGCGCCATGATCGCCCAGTCGGATTCCAGCCGCGATTCCCGCATCAGCGCCGAGGAACTGGCGGCCGGGGCCGAGCGGATGTTCGCCCGCATGGACCGCGACGGCGACGGCCGTCTGGCCGACGACGAACTGCCCCAGCGTCCGGCTCCGCCCCCGCCCCTGACCATGCCGCCGCCGGCCTCGACCATGCCGACCTTCCCGGACACGCCGCCCGACGGCCGCTGATCAGGTCTCGTCCTTGACCGGCCCGGCGGCGGCTGCCGCCGACCAGCCGCGACAGTCGATCCGGGGCGCGTCCGGCCGCGCCTCCGGTTCCGGCGCCTCGGGCAGGGCGGCCGGCCGCCGCTTGTTGACATGGCCGGACGGCTTGTCGGCCTGGTCCGCGTCCCCGTCCAGCGACGCCCGCTCCGGCGCGAAGGCCTCGACCCCAAGGCCGCCGTTCCATTCAGCCTCGAACCCGAACGGGCACAACAGGTCCCAGCCCGTGGTGTCGGCCATGCTCAGCGGCAGGCAGCGATGGGAGTGGCGGGCCGTGAATTCGTCCATCCAATCGCGGTCGGGGCGGCCCGGAACCAGTTCGGGCGGCGCCGACCGGATCGGGAAACACTCCAGCCGCGACGGTCCGCCGTCGGGAAACAGGGTCAAGCCGGGCCTCGCGCGAGGGAACAGGGAAGCGGGGCATCGGAGCCGAGGGCGCGTGTGCACGCCAATCCCCAAAACCGACGAGCCACGGCACGGCCGGCGCCGCCCGGCCGGAGGGTCAGAACAGCCAGTTGTCGTGGGGCGGATGCAGCGTGCCTTGGCCGACCGGTGACAGTGCGTTCGCGCCGTCCATCTCCCCGACGACAGGCATGACCGCGCCGCCGGGATCCGGGACAACCGGTTCCCGGCCGCCGGAGACCAGGTCGTGGCCCGCGAGGCCGGGCAGGACTTCGGGCGCGGGTTCCGAACCCGTCCTGGAACCGGCGTCGGCCGGCGCGGGCAGGACCTGCGGGCCGCTATGGTCCTCGGCGTACATGCGCAGGACGTCGATGGTTTCGCCATTGGCGAAACGGATGGTTTCGACGCCGCTGATCCGGTCCCCGCCGTCGGCGCCCTTGAGGATGAAGTCATCGCCGTCCATCAGCAGGCGATAGCCCGACCGCGCGCCGGACACCTCCAGCACGTCCATTCCGGTTCCGCCGACGATCACGTCGTTGCCGAGACCGCCCGACAGGATGTCGTCGCCCGCGCCGCCATTGAGCGCATCGCGGCCCGAACCGCCTCTCAGGGTGTCGGCGCCGTCGCCGCCCAGCACCGCTCCCGTCTGAACGCCGTTCCGTCCGTCGAAGACATCGGCCCCTCCGCCCAGGTCGACAACCCCGTTGATCGCGCCGGTGTTCAGCACCCGGTCGGCGCCGCCGGCCAGCGTCACGCGGCCGTTCAGCGTGTTGGTATTGGTCAGGTCGATCGCGCCGAGACCGCCGTAATAGTTGTCGCTGCGCACATGGATGGCCTCGGTGGCGGTGATCACGCCGCTGTTGACGAAGGTCTCGAGCGACGCGCCATTGACCTCGAACCAGATGCCGACCGATCCGTTCGGGAGGGCCGAGGTCGCGGTGATGGTGCCGAAATTGGCGTGGCTGCCGCGATAGGCGACGACGGCGACCGAGAAGGGTCGCCCCTCCCACGTCGGATCGGGCATGAACAGGGGCAGCAGCCCGCCGCTGTGGACGACGATGTCGCCGTAGTTCTGGAATTCCTGGGCCTTCAGGTCGATGCCGATCACGGGTCCGGCGTTGGCCGTCGCCCGGATGGTTCCGTGGTTGAAGACATTGCCGACGCTGAGCGCGCTGACCCGCCCGCCGGCGCCGTAGGCCTCGATGGTGCCGTAGTTGGTCATGCTGCTGAACGAGCCGCCCGAGACGGCGAACGTGGTGCCGCCGCCGATGCTGGCCGACCGGTTGTCCAGACTGATCAGGCCGTTGTTGACCACCGGCCCGCCGGCGCTGCCCGCCGAGCCGATGGCGAAGGCCACGCTCATCGCGGTCGACGACGCGTCCCGATAGCTGGCGACCGTGCCGTTGTTGGTGAAGGTGAACCCCTCCTGGGTCAGCACCACGGCCACGCCGTCGGACGAATACCAGGTCTGCTCCGCATTGACGGTCATCGAGGCGGTCACGCCGTAGTTGCTCATGGGCACGGCGTTGGAGGTGAAGCCCAGGCCGCTGGCCTGGCCGGGCAGGGGCGCCAGTGGACCGACGGGCGCGCCCAGCCCGCCGCCCGAGGCCGCCGCATCGGCCGCGACCGCGCCCGTCCCCGCGACCAGCACCGTCCGGCCGTCCAGGGCGAAGCTGCGCCATGTGATCCCGCCGATCACCTGATCGGCCCCGGCGCTCCAGGCCCCGACCAGGTCCAGCCTGTCGCCGGCCGTCGTGGTGACCCGCAGGGTGGTTTCGCCCCCCGTCAGGCCGGTGATGTCCGCCGCCCTGACGCACAGCGACTGGCCGCCCGCCAGGATCACGGCCTCGATCTCGGCCAGGGCCTGTTCCGCCAGCACCGCCGACAGGTCCAGCGCCCGCGCGCCCGAGGCCAGCACAAGCGTGTCGAACCCCGCGCCGCCGTCGATGACCTCGAAGCCGAAATCGCCGGCCTCGATCCGGTCGTCGCCCGCGCCGCCGCCGACATAGTCGGCCCCCTCGGTGACGATGCGGTCCGCGCCGTATTCGCCGAACAGACCGTCATTGCCCGCGCCGCCGATCAGGGTGTCGTCATTGGCCCCGCCCATCAGCAGATCCTCGCCGCCCGCGCCCTCCAGCAGGTCGTCGCCGTCGCCGCCGGCGGCGCGCTCGGCTCCCGCGCCGCCGCGGAACCGGTCGGCCCCCAGCCCCATGTCCGCCACGCCCTGCAGCACGCCGGCGCGGTTGTCGAACAGGTCGGCGCCTTCCTCCATCAGCACCTGGCCGACGATGGTCCCGTGATTGGTCACCACATCGTCGCCGCGGTCGAGCAGCATATGCCCCTCGATCCAGCCGCCCGCCTGATTCACGATGTTGTCGACATAGACCTGCGGCATCGTCGTGCCGTAGTCCGAGACATAGGCGAAGTCGGCGCGGATCGTCCCCGAGTTCACCAGGTCCAGCTGGCCGTACAGGTGATAGGCGACGATGGCGATCGAGGCGGAATCGCCCAGCGAAGCGGCCTCGATCCGCCCGGCGTTCTCGATCCGGCTCGGCACGCCGGCGCCGATCGATCCGTCGCCCATGACGATGGCGATCGCCGACCGCCCCTCGACCAGCAGCGATCCGCCCGCCCGGTTGATCGCCAGCCCGCCGTTGGGCATGTCGAAGCCCAGCGCCCGGGCGTTGTCGCTGCGCACCGCGATCAGGCCGGCGTTGTCGAAGCCGCTGCCGTATTCCAGCACGCTGGCCAGGTTGGTCCCGTGGCTGATCACATGGATCGAGCCGGTGTTGACCAGATCGGTATTGCTGAAGGCGACGGTCTGGCCCACCAGGCCCGCGCCGGTCTCCAGCACGATGACGCCGTTGTTCGTGACCTGCCGCACACTGTTGTACCGGCCGATGGTCATATAGGTGAAGGCATAGGGATCGGGGCTGGTCGGATTGCTCCAGATCACCCCGTTGTTCACCAGCGGCCCCATAAAGCCCGAAGAGCCGCTTTCCAGCAGATAGCCGAGGGACGTGGCGTACAGCGTCGTGCCCGCCGCCA
This sequence comes from Brevundimonas vancanneytii, assembly GCA_943373195.1. Classification (GTDB taxonomy): domain Bacteria; phylum Pseudomonadota; class Alphaproteobacteria; order Caulobacterales; family Caulobacteraceae; genus Brevundimonas; species Brevundimonas vancanneytii_B. The sequence goes on along the minus strand of CALSBO010000041.1, from coordinate 21,967 downwards.
CCGTATAGGGGCCGGCCTGCACGATCGGACTGGTCATCGGCGGCGTCGTCGGCGCCGGGCCGGGCGAGGGAATGATGCTGCCCCCGGCCGCGAGCGGGCCGGGCAGGGCGGGCAGGACCTCGGGAGCCGGGACCTCCGGCGGCAGGACCTCGGGAGTCAGGGGCGCCGTCGCTCGATTCCGCCCTGCCTTGCCCATGGCGCCCCTCCACTCAACCACAAGTCAGTCTGGCATGAAGAATCGCCGGTCGCCAAGAGCGGGCGGTTGGACTCGGGCTCGGAACCCGAGCGTCAGAGCGTCGCGCCCAATCGGTCCAGATGACGTCGGAATTCGCCGAACAACCGGTCCGCCTCATCGGCCGGAAGAGCTTCGGCCAGGGCCGGGAACGGTTTCTCCCATTTGCGCGTCTCGAAGTCCGGCCACGGCATGATCTCGGCCGCGTGAAGGGTCCGCAGGACGGCGATCAGCTGTTTGCGCGCGAACGCGGGGTCGGGCGGCGGGGGCGCGATCGGGGCCGGACGCGGGGCGAAGAGGTCGGGTTGCAACCTCAGTCCTTGCCGTCGCGGTCGTCCGGTTCCCTGGCGACGCCCTTGAAAGGGCCTTCGCTGGATTTGCGCTCCATGAACTGACCGGAACGTTCGTCGCGCTTCTGCCAGTCGCCATTTTCGTGCTGGAACTGGGTGCGGCCCGTGACCGCGCCGCGGCGGAAATCGTTGCCCGTGTTCTTGGCCATGGCGGCCTCCTGTTGAACAGAAGGTGAACGTACAACGATTCGCGGCCGGCTCATACGCGCGCGCGCGCGCGCGACCACCGCTACGGCGTCGGCATGGGCCTGGGCGCCGAAGTCGCGCGCATCGGCGAGGTAGGCGGCGAAGCCTTCCTCTGTGTCGAGATAGTCGGCGGGGTCGAAAGGTTTGGTCTTCACGCGCGAAACTCCTGCGCAAGCGCCTGGGCTCGGGCGATGTCCCGAGCCTGAGAACCCTTGTCGCCTCCACATAGTAGCACGATCACGGTTTCGCCGCGTCGCATGAAGTAGACGCGGTAGCCGGGTCCGAAATCGATCCTCAGTTCGCTGACCCCGCCCCCCACGACCTTGAAGTCTCCGAGTTGTCCCGCCGCAAGGCGCGTGATGCGCTGGCCGATGATGGCCGCTCCCTTTCGGTCGCGTAGATCGGCGAGCCATTCGTCGAACGCATCCGTGGTTTGGAGCCGCAAGGTCACGCTGCGCCCTTTCCCTCCCGCGCTCCCTTCGGCAGAGCCGCCATGGCGTCGGTGATCTTCACCGTCTCGACGCTGACCGTCACCACGCGGGCCAGCAGATCGACCACCGCCTCCTTGTAGTCGGCGAACCGGTAGGTGTTGAACTTCTCGCGGATGGTCGGGTCCTTGGGCGTCTTTTCCTTGTGCTGGTCCAGCACCCAGTCGATGGCCGAGCGGTTGCCGAGGCGATAGCGCCAGGCCTCGACCGGCACGCCCGACAGTTGGGTGTCGGCGTCCAGCACGACGATGCCGTTGTCCGGATCGGACTTCAGCTTGACCGCCGGGGTCGTTCCCTCGGCGCGCTTCGGATCGGGGGCGTCGGTGCGAGTCAGGGCGGCGGGGATCACGCTCTCATAACCGATATGCAGGTCCAGCAGGGCCTGACCCCAGTCGCGCCATTTCTTGAAATCGGGATGGAGCGGGATGCGCGGGAACTCGCGCTTGAGATTGAGCGCATAGGTCTCGCGGTACGCCGGATCGTGAAGGACGGCGTAAACGTAGGCGAAGATGTCGTCCTTGCTGATCGAATCCCAGTAACCTCTTCGCTGCTCGCTGCTCGCTGCTCGCTGCTCGCTGCTCGCTGCTTCGGCGTAGTGCGTTCTGAACTTGGTCAGCGCCCAATCGGTGATGTTGTCGAGGCTATCGCCTTCCTTGTTGTGGCGGAAGCGCGAGACGCTCTGCGTACCACCATTGCCCTGCTTAAGCAGACAGAGATCGAACACCTGCTGAACCGCCAGCGCTGAAAGAGGGTTCTGCGACGCCACCCCGAGGAAGGTCAGGGTCGGGTTGGGCCCCTGTCCGAATATTGAGGGCAACTGGTAGGTCATGCCGTTGAAATGGATGTCGAAATAGAGCCACCGCTTGGTGAATGGGCGATAGTCGGCGCGAACGACGGCTTCGTCGTTGAATTTTTTCTGGACTCCAGTTCTGAGATACCGCGCGAGTTCACGGTCCCACTTGATCGTGTCGCGGTCTGAAAACGACTTGTTTCGCCGGGTCTCCTCGTAAACCGAGACGAGCGTGGTCGCCTTTGCGACAAGGGTGTTTCTGTCCGCTTCATACACCCACTCGTCCCGCTGCGTAGCGACACCGCGTGAGAACATACGGAAGATAGCGGTCCCCTTTGCTGGTCCAATACCCGCTTTGTCGTTCTTACTGACCAGCGGTAGGAGGCTATCCCAGTCGTTATCGCTGAGGTTCAGCCAGTCGTTCTTCTTGTCCGGTTGGATCGTCTCGACGGTCAGCTTGCCCAGCCCGCCGATAGAGGAAATGGCCGCCAGCTTCTCTTCCGCCGTCTCCATCTCCGGGCGGCGCGCGTAGCGGATGACGGCCCCGCCCTTGTGGCCCTTCTTCTTGACCAGGAAGACCATGGCCACGCCGGTCTGGATGCCGAAGACGTTGTGCTTCGTCCCCGACAGTTTCGGATTGTCGCGCACGTCGCCGCCCAGGTCGAAGACCCAGATCTCCGCGAACTCGCGCGCGATGACCTTTCGGAAGCCGTCGTAGGCGGCCTTGGCGAAGGGCTTGCGGCCGATGATGAAGGCGATGACCCCTTCGTCCTTCACCCGGTCCGAGGCCCAGCGGACAAAGCGGGTGTACATGTCATAGACGCTGTTCTGGTTCTGGGCCGTGCCTTCCTTGACGTAGGTCGCCTTGATCCGCTGATCGACCCGTTCATATGGGCGGTTGGCGTTGTTCTGATTGTAGTTTTCCTGCCAGGCGTTGTAGGGCGGATTGCCGATGACGACGCTGATCTTGCGGGTGTTCTGGCGCTTCACGCGCTCTGAATTTTCGTCCGAAATGGTCCCGAACAGCTCATGCTGGTGGCCGGAATAGATGCCCAGCGCCGCGACATTATCCAGCGTGTCCACGAAGCAGAGGCCGGGAAACTCTTCATAGGAGCCGACGATGGCGGCATAGGTCGCCTCGATATTCAGGTTGGCGACATAGTAGGGCAGGATCGCCACTTCGTTGGCGTAGAGTTCGGTCAGGTATTTGTACGCCAGCTTCTCGGGCCGCCCCCGGAAATGCTCCATCAGCTCGACGATGAAGGTGCCCGTGCCGGTGGCCGGGTCCAGAATGTTCACGTCGCGGTCGATCAGCGACCTCTTGAAATGCTTCTCGCAGAGCCAGTCGGTGCTCTCGACCATGAAGCGGACGATCTCGTTGGGCGTGTAGACCACGCCCAGCTTGTCGGCGGCCTTGGGGTTATAGACCTTGTAAAAATTCTCGTAGATCGCCTTCAGGAACCCCTGCTTCTCCGAGTGAGAACTGATCAGCGAGGCGGTCGAGCGGATGGCGGCATAGTAGGGCTCCAGCGCCGCCAGGGTCTGGCGTTTGACGTCGCCGCGCCAGAAGGTTGCGTCGAGCCGGTGCAGCGCTTGGGCGACGTTGTTCTCGCGGTGGAAATCGTCGTTGCCGAACACGCGGGCGAAGATGTCCTCGGTCAGGATGTGTTGGATCAGCATCTCGCGCACATCGTCGGCGGTGACCGACGGATTGATGCTGGACCGGGCCTGTTTCAGGAAGGCGGCGGCGTCAGCCTGATAGGCCGCATTCGTCGTCTGCGCTTGCTCGATACGCCGTCGCAACTCGGCCAGGACGGCGGGCAGGTCGGTCTTGAACTGGACGATGGCCTCGCGGAACTCGGCGATCTCGGGCCGTTGCCAGCCGAAGAACAGCTCCAGCAGGTTCTGGAGCGCCGGGCCGTCGTCGGTCTTGCAGCGCTCGACCTCAAGACCGTTCTGGATCAGGACAGCTTGGACGGAATCCTCAAAGATGATGTTGGTGCTGGGGTATCCACGCCGGAATTTCTTCTGGATTTCGGCGTCCAGATCGTCGTCGGCGTCTTTGGCCTCCCAGTAGCCGAAGGGCACCCGGAGATCATACATCAGGGCGCCGTCGATGTAGTTTCGCGTCTTGTTGGTCGTGATGAACTCGTGCTCGGCGATGAAGACGAGGTTGTGGACCTTGCCCCACTTTTTCAGAAGATCCTTGAAGGCTTCGCGGATCACCGACTCGCGCTTCGCGCCCGACACGCGTTTCAGCGTGGCGAGGTCGTTCAGATAATCCGTGATCAGCAGTTGGCTCATGCTCAGAGCCTACGCGTGTTCGGCGATTTGGGAATGCTCGGGCCGCGAGATTGACGTACTCCCGCCAGCCGCCCTCACCGCCGCCCCCTCCGCCCGCCCGGCGCCCGGGCCGGCCCGACCTGCTCCGCCACCGCCTTCATCCCCAGCGTCCCGTCCACATCGATCCGCTCGGCCAGTTCCCCGAAGCTCAATCCGCTCCAGCGGTCGTGCAGGGTCTGGACCAGCAGGGTCTCGGTCGCCTCGCCCGCGCGCGCGGGCTGGGCCGTGTCCCAGATGCCGACGGCCTCGGCGATGGCGCGGCGGGCGTCGGCCACGTCCTGTTGCACGATGACGTATTCCCGCGCGGCCTTCAGCAGGGCCGAGGCCTCGCCGCCGCGCCCGGCGGTCAGGGCCGACCGCGCGCGGCGCAGCACCGCCTCCAGCAGGTCGCCCTCCGGCTCCGGCGGTTCGGGCGGCCGGGGTTCCACGGGCGCGGCGCCGGCGATCACGCCCGCGCGCGCGTTCGCCAGCGCCCGCTTGCTCCAGCCGTGCTTGTAGATGTGCTGCCTCAGGTTCTGCAGGCCGATGTCGAACTGGGCCGCCACCTCGGCGGCGGTCTTGCCGCCCAGATAGGCGGCGCGCGCCAGAGGCCAGGTCTCGGGACTGACCATCTTGTACGGCGCGCGGATCTTGGGTTTGCGGGCCCGAGGCTTGCGGGTCATGGGCGATCTCCTTTGCAGGTTTTCGCCCATTTCACCCTTTTGCCACGCCAGAAGCGGTCGTGGTTTTAGCTATCCATTCCTGTCCTCTCAATTCCGCTCATCCCCGCGTTCGCGGGGATGAGCGGAAGAAGAGGGATCAGCGCCCGAATTTCTGGAACTTGATCCGGTGCGGGATCAGCGCGTCAGGGCCAGACCTCGACGATGCGTTCGCCGCGTTCCAGACGCGCCGCGATGCTGGGCCACAGGCGCTCGACCAAGCTGACAAGGTCCGCGTTCCCGCAGTTTCCAACCCTCAGCCAGACGAGTTTTCCGCGCGGGTCCTGTCGTGCGAACAGGGCGAAATCGGAATCCCGAGTGACGACGATCGCTTCGTCCTCGATGGATCGGATCCAGATCTCATGGTCGTGTCGATCCTTCAGGCCTAGGTCCCGAACGTGCCAGGCATCGACCGACCGATTCCGCAGCCACGTCAAAAGAACGGGAGGAAGTTGTTGATCGACATACAGTTTCACGCGGCGATGACGCCGGGATGATCCACTTCACGGGCGCCATAGGCCAGACAGGCGAGGATGTCGTCCGGTTCCAGATCGGGATGAAAGCCTAGGACGGCCTCCGGGCTCTCACCCGCCGCCAGCCAGCCCAACACGTCAGCCACGGTGATACGCAGACCGCGCACGCACGGCTTTCCGCCGCGCTTGCCGTCTTCGATGGTGATGCGGGACAGGAGATCGCTCATGGCCCGCATCCTACACTACCGCCCGAATTTCTGGAACTTGATCCGGTGCGGGATCAGGGCGTCGGTGCCGAGGCGGCGCTTCTTGTCCTCTTCATAGGCCTCGAAATTCCCCTCGAACCATTCGACATGGCTGTCGCCCTCGAAGGCCAGGATGTGGGTGGCCAGGCGGTCCAGGAACCAGCGGTCGTGGCTGATCACCACGGCGCAGCCGGCGAAGCCTTCCAGCGCCTCCTCGAGGTTCTGCAGCGTCTCGATGTCCAGATCGTTGGTCGGTTCGTCGAGCAGCAGCAGGTTGCCGCCGGTGGCCAGGGTGCGGGCCAGGTGGACGCGGTTGCGCTCGCCGCCGGACAGCTGGCCGACCTTCTTCTGCTGGTCGCCGCCCTTGAAGTTGAAACTGCCGACATAGGCGCGGGTGTTGATCTCGCGCTTGCCCACCATCATCACATCGGTGCCGCCCGAGATGACCTCCCAGATGGTCTTGTTGGGCTCCAGGTCGTCGCGGCTCTGGTCGACATAGGCCAGTTTGACCGTCTCGCCGACCTTGATCGTGCCGGCGTCGGGCCTCTCCTGGCCGGTGATCAGGCGGAACAGGGTCGACTTGCCGGCGCCGTTGGGGCCGATGACGCCGACGATGCCGTTGGGCGGCAGCTTGAACGACAGGTCCTTGAACAGGATCTTGTCGCCGTACTCCTTCTCCAGCCCCTCGACCTCCAGCACCACATTGCCCAGGCGCGGGCCGGGCGGGATCTGGATGACGGCGTGGGTCTGGGCGCCGCGCATCGACTCCTGTTCGTCCACCATCCGCTCATAGGCGGCCAGACGGGCCTTGGACTTGGCCTGGCGGGCCTTGGCGCCCGAACGGACCCATTCCAGTTCGCGGGTCAGGGCGCGCTGGCGGGCTTCGGATTCCGACTGCTCCTGCACGACGCGCTTGGTCTTGGCCTCCAGCCAGCTGGAGTAGTTGCCCTCGTGCGGGTGGCCCTTGCCGCGGTCCAGCTCCAGCGTCCATTTGGTGACGAGGTCCAGGAAATAGCGGTCGTGGGTCACCAGGATGACGCAGCCCGGGAAGGCCTCCAGGTGATGCTGCAGCCAGGCCACGGACTCGGCGTCCAGGTGGTTGGTCGGCTCGTCCAGCAGCAGCATGTCGGGCTTCGACAGCAGCAGCCGCGCCAGGGCCACCCGGCGCTTTTCACCGCCCGACAGATTGGTGGTCGCCCAGTCGTCGGGCGGGCAGCGCAGGGCGTCCATGGCCATTTCGATGCGGGCGTCGATGTCCCAGACGTCGCCGGCGTCGATCTTTTCCTGCAGGGCCGTCATCTCGGCCATCAGTTCGTCGGTGTACGCCTCGGCCATTTCCATGGCGATGGCGTTGAAGCGGGTGACCCACTGCTTCTCCTCGCACCAGGCCTCGACGTTCTCGCGGACGTTCAGGGCGTCGTCGAGCTGGGGCTCCTGCTCCAGATAGCCGCGCTTGATCCCGTCGGCGGCGCGGGCCTCGCCGTTGAACTCGCTGTCCAGCCCGGCCATGATCTTCAGCAGGGTGGATTTACCCGAACCGTTGACCCCGACGACGCCGATCTTGGCGTCGTTGTAGAAGCTCAGCCAGATGTTCTCGAAGATCTTCTTGCCGCCGGGAAAGGTCTTGGTCAGACCCTGCATCTGGAAGATGTACTGTTGCGCCATGGAGTGCGTCGCGCCCTGTCGTCCGGGGTTTAGGGGAGGTTGGCGCGGGGTGTAGCCGCCGCGCCGCCGTTGGGCAAATCCCTAGCGGCGGGGGAGGGCGGATTGATGGCCGTCGCTACAGCGTATAGCCGCCGTCCACGCCCAGGGCCGCGCCGGTGACCGAGCGGGCGGCGGGCGACAGCAGGAAGGCGATCTGGCCGGCGATCTCGTCGGGTTTGGCGTAGCGGCCCAGCGGCGTCGCCATGGCGGCCAGGGCGTCGAACGCGGCCTGTTCCGAGCCGTGCTGGGCGATCAGGTCGCGAAAGAACGGCATCTGGCTCCAGATCGGCGTCTCGACCCCGCCGGGCAGGATGGCGTTGATGCGGACGCCGCGCGGCGCGCCCTCCTTCGCCGCGACGCGGGCCAGTTGCAGCAGCGCCGCCTTGGAGGCGCCATAGGCCCCGACGCCGGGTTCCGCCTTCACGGCGGAGGCGGAGGACACCACCACCCCCGCGCCGCCGTCGCGCAGCAGCCGCATGCCGGCCCGCAAGGTCAGGAAGGCGCCGTCGAGATTGACCGACAGAACCCGGCGCCAGTCCTCGAACGCCAGATCAGCGATCGGGCCGCTGTCCGATATGCCCGCATTGACGACCAGGGTGTCGAGACCCTGCCAGTGATGCTGGATGCCGTGTTCGATACCCTGCCAGCCCCGTTCATCTGTGATGTCCTGGCGGCACAGCATGACCGCGATGCCTTGCGCCTCCACCTCGTCCCCGAGCGCGTTCAGGGCCGCCTCGTCGCGATCGACCAGAATGAGCGCCGTCGCTCCATCCGCCGCAAGCCTGCGCGTGGTGGCGAGCCCGATGCCGGATGCGGCCCCGGTGATCAGGGCGACGCCGGGGTATGTCGCCGCCTCAGGCATAGTTGAAACTCACCGAAATCCGCTCGGCCTTCGCCGCGTTCGGCGGCACCTCGTGCCGCAGCCAGCTTTCCCAGATCAGCACCGTTCCGGCCGCGGGGGCCAGATAGACGAAGGGTTTCTCGGCATCGGGGGCGTCGGCGTGGACGCCGGGGCGGGCCATCATCATGGGCAGGCGCGGGTCTTCCAGCTTCAGGGCCGAGGCGCCGTCGGGGACCTCGACATAGACGGTGCCGCTCAGGAAGGCGTGCGGATGGATATGGCCGCTGTGGCCGCCGCCGGGCTTGAGGATGTTGACCCACAGACTGTCCAGCCGGGGTTTGCGCGCCAGGTCGAAATTGAGCGCCCTGGCGTAGACGGTCGCGTGCCGGTCCAGATGGCGCTTCAGCTCGGCGAACTCGGGCAGGCGGTGAGGCAGGTCGGTCAGGGAGCCGTAGGAGGTGTAGCCGCGATAGCCGTGCTCGCGGCACCAGGCGCGCCCGGCCTGATCCTCGACCGCCAACATGCGGCAGGCGTCAGCCAGACCGGCGTTGAGCGCCTCGAAACCGGGCGAAGGGGCCAGGGAAGCTTCATAGACCTGGGTGATGAAGAGGGGGCGGAGGGTCATGGCACCGCACATATCCCTTCTCCCGCAAGGGGAGAAGGGAAGGCTCACACGGCTATCGCATTTGGCCGAGGATGGTGCGGGCGAAGTCGTCGGACCAGCCGCAGCGCTTGCGTTTGCGTCGGATGGAGAGTTCGGGCCTGGCCGATCGCAGCAGGTTGAGGGCGAGTTTTCGCAGGATGGCGAGGTTTTCGGGGCCGTGGTCCTCGCGGTTGCGGGCGCGGTCCTCGTCGAAGGTCACGTCGAGCACCCAGTGCAGGCTGTTCTCGATGGCCCAGTGCGCGCGCACCGCCTGGGCGAAGGCCTCGGCGGACAGGGCGGCGGAGGCGGCGTAGACGCGCCGGCTGACGGTGGTGACGCCGTCGCGCGCGGCCCTCGGCCATGACCAGGGCCAGGGTCTTCAGGCCCGGCAGGCGCGGCTCGTCGGGGTAGCGCCGGTCGGAGAAGAGCCAGGCCGGGTCGTGCCACACGCGGTGGCGGCGCACCTCCAGGCGGCCGTGGTCGGCGTCGGTGGTGACATAGGGCGGGGCCAGTTCCGGCGGCGGATCGGCGAAGAAGGCGCGGACGGCGTCGTGCAGGACGGGCCGGTTGGCCTTGAGCGCGAACAGCCAGTCGCCGCCCTTGTCCGTGATCAGCGCCGCGGTCTGGTTCTGGCAGTGGATCGCGTCGCCGGTGACCAGCATGCCGGTCAGGTCCAGCAGCGCCAGCAGTTCGCGGGCGGCCATGATCTCGTTGGAGCCTGGGGCGACCGCGGCCTGGCCCAGCACCAGCCGCCGCTCCGTCGCGAAGGCCGAGACCACGTGCAGGGGCGAGCCGCCGGCGGCCCGGTCGAACGAGCGCCGCAGCGTCTTGCCGTCGATGGCCAAGACGCCCGCTCCCGTCTCGCCCAGCCGGTCCACAAAGAGCGAGAACGCCGTCCCGAACGCCTTGGGGTCGATCAGACGAAACAGCCGCGAGAAGGTGTCGTGACTGGGCAAGCCGTTCGAAAGCTTCAGGAACGAGCGGAACAACGGCTCCCGATCCGCCGCGAAATCGGCGAAATCGACGCAACTCTCGGCCCCGCAGACCGAGGCCGTCAGCGCGATCGTCAACACTTCCAGAAAATCGTGCCGCGTCGCATTGCCCGTACGCGGATCAGGAACGTCGGCGAAACAATGAGCGAGCCAGGACAACAGCGCCTCCAACAAGAGCCGCACACCGATAGAATCCCGTTCGCGCCCAAGCGCTACCTCAAAAACTCAAATGCGATTCTCTTGGGAAGGCTCACCACCCCAGCGCCGCTTCCCCCCGCAAGACCGCCTCCGCCTCCGCCGTGTGCTTCGCCCCGCCGCGCTCATGCAGCACCAGCGGCGGCAGCAGGCGCAACGGGGCCTTGCCGGTCTTGATCGCGCTGACCAGCACCCGTTTGGCGGGCTCGTCGGCATGGGGATGGACGCCGCGCACCGCGAACGACCCGGCCTTGTCGCCCAGCAACGCCAGCAGGTCGGCCAGGCGGTCGGCGCGGTGGATGACCACGATCCGCCCGCCCTCGCGCACCGATTTGAGCAGGAAATCCGTCCAGGCCTTCAGCCCGTCGTCGGCCATCCAGGCCCCGCGCTTGCCCGGGGCCGGGGCCCTCAGCGCGCCGGGGTCGTCGAAGAAGGGCGGATTGCTGACGGCCCAGTCGAACGGCGGCAGGTCCAGCGCCCGGAACCCGGCCGCCACATCGCCGGTGACGATCCGTGCGTCTGACCCGTTCAGACCCGCATTCTCACGCGCCAGCGCCGCCATCGTCGGGTCGCGCTCCAACCCGGTCAGGGCCGCGTCGGGCCGCCGCGCGGCGATCTGCATCAGCACCGCCCCGGCGCCGCACCCCGCCTCGATCACCCGCTGGCCCGGTTCGGCCGCCACCGTCGCCGCCAGCAGGGCCGCGTCCATGCCGGCGCGGTATCCCCGGACCGGCTGGCGCAGCCGGACGCGGCCGCCCAGCAGGTCGTTCTCGACGGTTTCGAGGTTCCCGGACGGGGATGGTGCGACGGTCACGCGGCTTGACCCTTCATGGAGCGATCACCATTGTGCGCCGCATCGCCGCCGGGCAAGGCGGGGACTGGATATTCGGGCGCGATTCTCCCCTGCGCCGCCCTGCCGAAGAGTATGTCGTTGGACGCTGTCACCGTCGCCGAGCCCCGCTCGAAGGGCACTGTCGAGCCGCTGGTGCGGCTGGCGGCGCGCGACATGGCGACCGTCGACGCCCTGATCCTGGAGCGGATGCAGTCCGAGGTGCCGGTCATCCCGCTGCTGGCCGAGCATCTGATTTCCGCCGGCGGCAAGCGGTTGCGGCCCTTGCTGACGATGGCGTCCGCCCGCGCTTCGGGCGCGACCGGCGACATTCCCGGTCCCGTCAGACTGGCCGCCGCGGTCGAGTTCATCCACACCGCCACCCTGCTGCACGACGATGTGGTCGACAGCTCCGACCTGCGGCGCGGCAAGGTCGCGGCCCATCTGATCTGGGGCGCGCCGTCCAGCGTCCTGGTCGGCGACTTCCTGTTCGCCCGCGCCTTCGAACTGATGGTCGAGACCGGCCAGATGCGGGCTCTGGGCATCCTGGCCCGCGCCTCCAGCGTCATCGCCGAGGGCGAGGTGCTGCAGCTGACCCGGGCGCACGACCTGAACCTGGATCAGGACACCTATCTGCGCATCATCTCGGCCAAGACCGCCGAACTGTTCGCCGCCGCCGCCGAGGCCGGTGCGGTGGGGGCGGGGGCCGATGAGGCGGCGGTGCGGGCCCTGCGCGACTATGGCCATCACCTGGGCCTCGCCTTCCAGCTGGCCGACGACGCCCTCGACTACGGCGGCACGTCCGAGGTTCTGGGCAAGAACGCCGGCGACGACTTCCGCGAGGGCAAGGTGACCCTGCCCCTGCTGCTGGCCGCGGCCCGCACGCGCGGTCGCGAGGATGCCTTCTGGGAGCGCACCATCAACAAGGGCCAGCGCACCGAGGACGATTTCCGCCGTGCGCGCGAACTGGTGGTCGGCACGGGCGCGGTCAGCGCGACGCTCGACACCGCCTGGGAATACGCCGACGCCGCCAAGGGCGCCCTGCGGACGCTGCCCGCCGGCGAATGGCGCGAGGCGCTGGAGCAGCTGGCCGACTTCGCGGTCAGCCGGGCGGCATGATTGTTCTGTTCCTGATCGCAGCGCTCCTGCAGGAGCGATCGCTGGCCGTGATGACGCCCGAGGCCAACGACCGAATGACCTCCGAGGCCTTCCGCGCGAACGCGGAGCAGGCCGCTACGCTTCTGTCCGAAAGGGCAGATGAGGAGCCGGTCGAACTTCGGCTACGCTTCTGTCCGAAAGGGCAGATGAGGAGCCGGTCGAACTTCAGGTGACCGGCGGGATGGCGCGCATGACACGGGGCTTTGACGCGTCCGGACGAGCAGCTCTCCTGTTCACGCCTGTTGCCGGCACGGGCTCGCGGCAGGACACGGCTTGCCGGGTGACCGAGATCAGGCCTGACGGGCAGGACAACACGCCGCGCGCGATCCAGTGGTGTCGGAATGTGCTCGGCCGGGGAATGATCGTCGTCCAGCGCTGATTTTTGTGTCTAGCGCAGGCTGGCGCAGAAGCGCTGGATTCGGCGGCAGCCTTCCTCCAGTACGCTCTCGCTCGTCGCATAGCTGATGCGGAAATAGGGGCTTAGGCCGAAGGCCGAACCCTGCACCACCGCCACCCCCTCGGCGTCCAGCAGGGCGGTCGCGAACGTGTCGTCGCCGTCGATCACCGTCCCGCCCTCGGTCGTCTTGCCGATCAGGCCCTCGATCGACGGATAGACATAGAAGGCGCCCTCGGGCGTGGCGCAGCGGATGCCCGTCGCCTGGTTCAGCATCGACACCACCAGATCGCGCCGGGCCTCGAAATGCTTCGCCCGCTCGGCGATGAAGTTTTGGGGTCCGTTCAGCGCCTCGACCGCCGCCCACTGGCTGACCGACGAGGGGTTGGAGGTCGTCTGCCCCGCCACCTTGCGCATCAGGTCGATCAGAGGCTTCGGCCCGCCGCCGTAGCCGATGCGCCAGCCGGTCATGGCGTAGGCCTTGGACACGCCGTTGACGGTCAGGGTGCGGTCGTACAGATCGGGCGCGACCTGGGCGATCGTCCGGTAGTCGAAATCGCCGTAGATCAGGTGCTCATACATGTCGTCGGTCATCACCCAGACCTGCGGGTGGCGACGCAGCACGGCGGCCAGCCCCTCCAGCTCGGCGCCGGTATAGGCCGCGCCGGTCGGGTTCGACGGGCTGTTGAGGATCAGCCATTTCGTCCGCGGCGTGATCGCCGCCTCCAGCGCCGCGGGCTTCAGCTTGAAGCCGTCAGCCTCGTGCCCGACCACGCGCACCGGCTCGCCCCCGGCCAGCAGCACCATGTCGGGATACGAAACCCAGTAGGGGGCGGGCACGATCACCTCGTCGCCGGGCGACAGGGTGGCCAGCAGGGCGTTGTAGATCACCGTCTTGCCGCCCGGGGCCACGTGGATCTGGTTCACCGCATAGGTCAGCCCGTTCTCGCGCGCGAACTTGGCCGTCACGGCGACCTTCAACTCGGGGATGCCGTCGACGTCGGTGTATTTGGTTTCGCCCCGCCGGATGGCCGCGATGGCGGCCTCCTTGATGTTCTCGGGCGTGTCGAAGTCCGGCTCTCCGGCCCCCAGCCCGATCACATCCCGCCCCTCCCGCACCAGTTCACGCGCCCGGGCCGTCACCGCCAGGGTGGCCGACGGCTTCACGCGGGCGAGGGCGGACGATTGCAGGCTGGACATGGCGACTCCCGGCGAACGGCGCGCATTCCTTACGCAGTTGCGAAACAGTGATCAAACGGGACACGCTCGCCCGGATCGAAACGTGGTGGTAATCGCGAAGCATGCGTCGCCTCCTCGACTTCATCCTCAACATGGAAGGCCGTCGCTGGCGGGCCTTGCTGGCGACGGCGCTGCTGCTCGGGGCGACGCTCGGCCTGCTGGCCGTCGCCAAGAACCTGTTCGGCCTGTCGGAGGAAAACCTCGAGGCGTGGCTGCAGGGCTATGCGGGCAGTCCCTTCGCCTTCCTCGCCACCATCGTCCTGTTCATCGCCGCCGCCTTCATCGGCGTGCCCCAATTCATCCTGATCGCCGCCTGCGTGGTCGCCTTCGGGCCGTCGCTGGGTTTTTTCTACAGCTGGGCGGCGACGGTGGTTTCGGCGGGCGTGACCTACTGGCTGGGGCGCGGGCCGGCGGCGCGGCTTGTCGACCGGTTCGGCGGCCGCACCATGGGGCGGCTCAAGGGCTTCGTCGGCAAGAACGCTTTCTACGCCAGCTTCATGATCCGCAATGTGCCGTCGGCGCCCTTCATCGTCGTCAACATGGCCTTCGGCGCCACCCGGGTGTCGTTCCCGGCCTTCCTCGCCGGCTGCGCCCTCGGCGTCCTGCCCAAGACCGCCTTGGTCGCCTTCTTCGGCGGGGCGGTGGTGTCGGCGGTTTCGGGCGACGGCGTCTGGACCTCGCTGATCCTGGCCGCGGTAGCCGTGCTCTGGCTCGCGGCGATGCTGGGCGTGCGCGAATGGGTCAAGCGGCGGGAGCGGGCCGCGGGCGTGGATGGGAATGAGGGCGGTCCAACCTCAACACATCCTTAAGCCAACCGTCGGCTACTGGCCTGGGTTGGGGGACGCGTCATGGACACACAGGCGCTGAGGGACGAGCACGCTTCGATCATGGCCCGGGCCAGTCGGCTCGGCGGCCTGGCGGACGACGTCAAGACACGGGGCGACGCTCATGAAGCCTACGGCCTGATCGCTTCGATCGATGCTCTGCTCCACAGCCACCTCACCGAGGAAGACGGCAGGCTCTACCCGGCCTTGATGACGGCCCCGGACGAGGCGACGCGCGAACTCGGCGCCACGGCCTTCGAGGCGATGGGCGGCATCGTCGGCGCCTGGACCGACTATGTCGGCCACTGGACCGTCGACGCGATCCTGGGCGACGCTCGCCGCTTCGCCGCCGCGACCCGGGGGGTCATGGGCGCCCTTTCGCTGCGGATCGAGATGGAGAACGACGTTCTCTATCCGGCGATGGAGCGTCTGAACGCCGCCGTCGGGCGCACCGCGGCATGACAGGGACACAAGACCGCGTCACGATGCGGTGAGACCCGCTCAAAGGCGCAGCTTGCTGGACTTTTCAAGGGGTCCCGCCCGGCGACAGGGCTTGTATTCACCGTCACACACGGGCAAACGAGCCGTAAGGTCGGTCAGGCGATAACGATCAGGAGGCGGTGCGTGGGGATGCGCGGCGCCGGGGCGTCGCCGAAGCGGATCGAGACTGACGTACGCCCCAACCAGGCCCGAACGAACGGTATCCCGGACCCATGTTCTCCAGCATTTTCGGCGCGATCTCCAACGACATCGCCATCGACCTCGGCACCGCCAACACCCTGATCTACATGAAGGGCAAGGGCATCGTCCTGAACGAGCCTTCCGTTGTGGCGCTGCGAAACGTCGGCGGCCGGAAGATCGTCCACGCCGTCGGCATCGAAGCCAAGCAGATGCTGGGCCGCACACCCGGTCACATGGAGGCCATCCGCCCCATGCGCGACGGGGTCATCGCCGACTTCGAAGTCGCCGAGGAGATGATCAAACACTTCATCCGCAAGGTTCATAACCGCAAGGGCTTCGTGAACCCCAAGGTCATCGTCTGCGTACCGTCGGGCGCCACCGCCGTCGAGCGCCGCGCCATCAACGATTCCTGCCTGAACGCCTCGGCCCGCCGCGTCGGCCTGATCGACGAGCCGATGGCCGCCGCGATCGGCGCCGGCCTGCCGATCCACGAGCCGACCGGATCGATGGTGGTCGACATCGGCGGCGGCACCACCGAGGTGGCCGTGCTGTCGCTGTCGGGCATCGTCTATTCGCGCTCGGTCCGCGTCGGCGGCGACAAGATGGACGAGGCGATCATCTCCTACATGCGCCGCAACCATAACCTCCTGATCGGCGAGACCACCGCCGAGCGCATCAAGAAGGACATCGGCACCGCCCGCATCCCGGCCGACGGCGAGGGCCTGTCGATCGACGTCAAGGGCCGCGACCTGATGCAGGGCGTGCCCCGCGAGGTCCGCATCTCCGAACGCCAGGCCGCCGAAGCCTTGGCCGAGCCGGTTTCGCAGATCGTCGAGGCCGTGAAGGTCGCCCTGGAAGCCACCCCGCCCGAACTGGCCGCCGACATCGCCGACAAGGGCATCATGCTGACCGGCGGCGGCGCGCTGCTGCGTGGCCTGGACGCGGAAATCCGCGACCACACCGGCCTGCCCGTCTCGGTCGCCGACGATCCGCTGTCGTGCGTGGCCATCGGCTGCGGCCGGGTGCTGGAGCATCCGCGCTGGATGAAGGGCGTACTCGACTCGGCCCTTTGAGGCTCAGGTCGAAACACCGCCGCAAATCCCCGTCATCGTGGACCCAAGCCGGTTTCCAACCGGCACGGATTTTGCGATAGGCTCGACACATCGGCCGGGGGCGTCCCGCTGATTCCCATTTCTGAGGAAGGCGCGCCGTGGCGTTTCGCGACGGACCGTTCGAGAACATCAAGGTGCCGCTGGTCTGGACCGCGGCCGTGACCGTCGTTGTCGCGGCGGCCGGCTGCGTTCTGCTGCTGATCAGCGACGCCCGGGCCCAGACCTCGCCCTATCAGCCGGTGCGATCGGGCGTCGAGGCGGTCGCGGGTCCCGTCGGCGGGGTCTTCGCGGCCCCGGTGCGCTGGTTCGGTCATGCCTCGGACTATGTCGGCGGCTATTTCTTCGCCGTGTCGGAAAACCGCCGGCTCAAGCGCGAACTGGCCGAGCTGCAGCCGTGGCGCGATCAGGCCATCGCGCTCAAGAACGTCAACGCGCGCTATGAGGCGATGCTGGGCATCCGCCCTGAACCGCCCGTGGCGATGCAGACGGCCCGCTCGATCCTCGACGCCCGCGGCCCCTTCTCCAAGGCCCGGCTGCTCGACGCCGGCTCGGCGAAGGGCGTCAAGGTCGGCAATCCCGTCATCAACGAGCACGGCCTGGTCGGCCGCGTCGTCGGCACGTCTCCGGGCATCAGCCGCATGTTGTTGGTCACCGACGTGGCCAGCCAGATTCCCGTGCTGGTCGACCGCACCGACGCCCGCGCCATCCTCAAGGGCGACGGCAGCGACAATCCCCGGCTCGAGTTCATGCGCGGTACGGCCTCGATCCAGGTCGGCGACCGCATCCTGTCGTCCGGCGACGGCGGCGGTCTCCCGCGCGGCGTGCCCATCGGCGTGGCGGCGCGCGGCATCGACGGCAGCTGGCGCGTCAAACTGTTCAGCGATCGCGGCGCCATCGACTTCGTGCGCGTCATGCTGTTCGAGGATTTCGGCCAGCTGATCGGCGCCGACGACCTCAACGCGCCGCCCCTGACCGCGCTGGACACCCTGACCGAGGCGACTCCCGAGCAGGCCGGGGCGATCTCCGACACCGCCGCCCGCCGCGACGCCGCCCGCGCCCAGGCCGAACAAAACCGCTCCGACGCCGCTGCGGCAGCCGCGGCCGAGGCGGCCCGTCCGCGCCCGGCGCCCGCAGCGCCCGCCGCCACGCCGCCGACCGCCGCGCCCCCCCCGGGAGGGACCGAATGAGACGGCCGGTCGCGGTCCGTGTTGTTGGACCGGTGCAGTGGATCGTCATACCGGCCCTGATCACGGTCGCGGTCACCATCGTGCTGGCCACGCCGGTCGAACTGTTCGGCCTGAATCTGCCCGAGCCGGTCATTCCCATGGTGCTGGCCTTCGCCTGGCCGCTCATTCGCCCGTCGATCACCGCGCCCCTGGTGCTGGCCGCCCTCGGGCTGATCCTGGATATCCTGACCTATGGCCCGCTCGGCCTGTGGGCCATCTCGCTACTGGCCATCTATGCGGTCCTGCTGGCCGCGCGCAGTTTCCTGATCGGCCAGGACACGGCCGTCCTGTTCGCCTGGTACGCCGCCTGTTGCGGCCTAGGCTTTCTGCTCGCCTACCTCGTGGTCACCGTCATCGCCCACAACCCGCCCAGCCTGCTGTCGCTGATCGGCCAGGTCGTGCCGACCCTGCTGCTGTTCCCGTTCGCCGACCGGATGATCGAGCGGTTCGAGGACGGGGATGTGAGGTTCCGATGATCCTGCTTCGCCGAGGCTTCCTGCTCCGCCAAGGCTTCGCAGGACAGGTCCTGATGCGCCCGTTCCTGAGGACGAAGTCCTCCGAAGCTCCCGCAGGGAGCGAAGGAGGATGAGCTCGGAACCCTCCATCTTCTTTTCGGACGTCAACGAGCGTCAGGGTTCGTTCCTGCGCCGCACCTTCGTGGTCGGCGGCCTGACCGCGCTCGGCGGCCTGGCCCTGACCGGTCGCCTGGCCCAGTTGCAGGTGTTCCAGGCCGGCCAGTACGCCACCATGGCGTCGAACAACCAGTTCAACTTCCGCCTCGTCCCGCCGCCGCGCGGCCGCATCCTCGACCGGGGCGGGGTGGTCATCGCCGGCAACCGGCCCAGTTTCCGGGTGCTGGTGGTCCGTGACGAGACCAAGGACCTGGATCAGACGCTGGACCTGCTCGGCCGGCTGCTGCCCGACACCATGGACCGGCGCCGCTCGATCATCCGCGATGTCAACGCGGCGCCGCGCTTCTCGCCCGTCCCGGTCAAGAGCGACCTGACGTGGGAGGAGTTCGCCCGGGTCAATCTGTACGCCAACGAACTGCCGGGCGTCATGGCCGACATGAACGAGGCCCGCTACTATCCCTTCGGCGGGGCCTTCGCCCACGTCATCGGCTATGTCGCCAAGCCCAACGACCGCGACATCAAGGCGATCGAGGACCGGGGCGAAGAGGTGCCGCAGATCCTCTACAACCCCGGCTTCCGCATCGGCCGCCAGGGGGTCGAGAAATCGTTCGACACCGACCTGCGCGGCGAGGCCGGCGGCAATCGGGTCGAGGTCGACGCGCGCGGGCGGGTAGTGGCCGAGGACATCGGCGGCTCCAGGGCCGCGGTGCCCGGCAAGGACGTGGTCCTGACGCTCGACGCCGACGTCCAGAACCGGGCGCTGGAGGTCTATGGCGAGGAATCGGGCGGCTGCGTGGTCATGGATGTTCGCAACGGCGACATCCTGTGCATGGTCTCGGCCCCGTCGTTCGACCCCAATCTGTTCGTCGGCGGTGTGCCGTCGCGCATCTATGGCGCACTGCGGGACTATGAGCGCAAGCCGCTGCTGGACAAGGCGATCTACGGCAGCTTCCCGCCCGGCTCGACCTTCAAGATGACCACGGCCCTGGCCCTGCTCGACGCGGGCGTCAATCCGGCCCAGCGGGTCAACTGCACCGGCGGCTATCGCTACGGCAACCGCACCTTCCGTTGCTGGAGGCGTGGCGGGCATGGCGCGATGGACATGCACAACGCCATCAAGAACTCGTGCGACACCTATTTCTACCACCTGTGCAACCAGGCGGGCGTGGATCGGATCGCGCGGGTCGCAGAGGACCTGGGCTTCCACCAGACCTATGAGATCGGCATCGCGGGCCAGAGCAAGGGCACCATGCCCAGCCGGGCCTGGAAGGCCGACTACGCCCGCCGGACCCGCAATCCGCACCCGGACGCCGGCACCTGGTATCCGGGCGAGACCCTTTCCGTGGCCATTGGCCAAGGCGCGATCGAGACGACCGCACTGCAACTGGCCGTCATGACCTCGCGTCTCGCCAACGCCCGCAAGGCGATCACGCCGCGGCTGGTCAAGTCGGTGGGCGGCGTCGAGCAGCCGCCCGCCGGTGCAAGCCGCGACCTGCCGTTCAGCCAGGAACACCTCGACATCGTGCGCAACGGCATGGTCGCCGTGGCCAACGACGTGACCGGCACCGCCTATCGGGCGTCCCAACTGGGCCTCGGCGACATTCAGATGGCCGGCAAGACCGGCACGGCCCAGTCGCGCGACTATCGGGCCGGGGAATCGCGCGGGCCGCGCAACGCCGACTGGAAGCGCCGCGACCACGCCATCTTCGTCGCCTTCGCCCCCCATGACGCGCCGCGCTACGCCATCGCCCTGATCATCCAGCACGCACCGGCGGGCGGCGCCGCCGACGCCGCGCCCAAGGCCCGCGAGATCATGAAGACCGTCCTGCTCAAGGACCCCGACATGCGCGCCCGCATCGAACGGCCGCTTCCGCCCGAGGCCGTCGCGCCGGTCGGAGCCGACGAGGGCGAACTGGGCGCCGCACCGGGCGGGGAGGTCACCGGAACGGCCGCCGCCGAGGTCGCGCGGCCCGCGCCGCGCCGCGCCCCCACCCCGACCACCGGCCCGCGTCCCTATCTTTCGGAGCCGCAATGACCGCCTCGGCCCTGACCCGTCCCGGCGAGCGCGACCGGCTGTCGACCAAGATCGCCGAACTGGACTGGCGTCTGATCGCGCTGCTGAGCATCGTCGCCCTGGTCGGCGCCGCCATGCTCTATTCTATCGCCGGCGGCCAGTGGCAGCCGTGGGCGGCTGACCATGTGATCCGCTTCGGGATCCTGCTGGTCGCGACCCTGGGCCTGGCCATGGTTCACCCGAAATGGTGGTTCCGCGGCGCCTATCCGCTGTACGGCGTTCTGCTGATCCTCGTGCTGATGATCGAGTTCACGCCGCTGGGCTATGTCGCGGGCGGCGCCCGGAACTGGCTGAACCTCGGCTTCATCCGGCTTCAGCCCGCCGAGTTCATGAAGCTGGGTCTCGTCCTGGCCCTGGCGCGCTGGTACCACAGCCATACGGCCCAGGAGGCCCGCTGGTCGTGGAAACTGGTCTTCCCCGCCGCCATGATCGGCGTTCCCTTCATCCTCGTCGCCAAACAGCCCGACCTCGGCTCGGCCATGGTCATCGGCCTGACGGGCGGGGCGGTGATGTTCGTGGCCGGGCTCAGCTGGCGGGTCATCGCCGCAGGGGCGGTCGCCGCGGTCGCCATCATCCCGCCCTTCGTCATGTTCGGCATGAAGGAATATCAGCGCAATCGAGTGCTGACCTTCCTCAGCCCGGAATCCGACCCGTCGGGTACCGGCTACAACATCATCCAATCCAAGATCGCCCTCGGCTCGGGCGGAGTGCTGGGCAAGGGCTACGGCCTGGGCAGCCAGAGCCAGCTGGAGTTCCTGCCCGAGCGGCACACCGATTTCATCTTCTCCACCGTGGCCGAGGAGTTCGGCTTCGTCGGCTCGTTCGCCGTCCTCGCCTGCTATGTCGCCATCATCCTGATCGCCTTGCGCATCGCCTCGCTGGCCCATAGCCATTTCGGCCGCATCGCCGCCGCCGGCATGACCGCCTTCTTCGCCCTGTTCGTCCTGATCAACGGGGCGATGGTGATGGGCCTGGCCCCGGTGGTCGGGGTGCCGATGCCGCTCCTGTCCTACGGCGGCTCGTCGATGATGACGGTGATGTTCGGCTTCGGCCTGATCCTGTCGACGCGCGTCCACCGCTACGCCGAACTGCCCAAGGGGCATGGGCTGTTCTGATCGGCGGCTCGTGCGTTAGGGTCTGATGATGAGCGAGACCAAACCGCCTCCGGCCTCCCTGTTCCAGTCCGACTGCGGCGACAAACCCTGTCCGGAACCCCTCCTGCCGACCGCTACGCCGGAACAGGCCGCGGCCCTGACCGACGGGGTGCGGATGCGCGAGAACCCCGCCGAATGGGCCTTCGTGCGCCTGTCCAAGCTGATCGAGGATTTCGAGAAGGGGCTCGACAAGGATGAGGAGGTCGGCGCCCGCATCGTCGGCCTGCCCGGCGACGGCACCATGTCGATCGAGGACCTCGGCTTCTGGGGGCCGGACTTCATCATGTTCCTGGGCAAGAATTCCGACGGCAAGCCGGTCCGCCTGATCCAGCACTACGGCCAGATCAACGTCCTGCTCGACGCCCGCAAGAAGCCCGTGGAACGCGAGGCTCGCCGCATAGGCTTTCAGCTCTCCGAACTGGTCGAGAAAACCAATCCGAAGTGAGGGTCGAGGGTCGAGGGTC